>DALTWG010000029.1 GCA_029987245.1 Methanocorpusculum sp.
TGTTTTTTTTTATTTTTTTGTTTTTTTTTTGCTGTTTTCTTTTCTATTTTCATTTCTCTGTTGCTTTTTCTTTTCTATTTTTATTTCTCTGCTGTTGTTTTATTTTCTTCTTTATTTTACTTTTTTAAACTGTAAAAAAGAAAACATTTATATTCTCAGAAGTCCAAAATACTAATGACTACTCAACCGGATTTTAAAAAAAGTTACATTTTCCCCTACTCAACAAAACAAAAACTTCCACTCGAAATAAAGGGGTTCGGGGCTCTCTCTCACAACCCACTCCTCAATGTACTTAATCATCCTGCTTATATTTAAACATCTGCAGCATTTCCATTTGCACACAACCTCTCTCTCAACCTCTCAACCTCTCTCCCTCCACTCGCAAGAGCTCTTTGTATAGTGTTAAATCCTATGAGCACCAATATATAGTATTGGAACTCATCATGGAAGAACAGCAACTGACTGAAGAAGCAAAACCACGCAATCTCTTCAGCAAATATCTCAATGGAAACAAGATTTTCAAAAACCGGGAGGTCTTGCGGCACAGCTACAGCCCCAAAGAACTGCCTCACCGGGATGAACAGATAGATTCCATCGCCGAAATTCTGGCACCGGCTTTGCAGGGAGCAACACCATCTAATATTCTCATCTATGGCAAAACAGGAACCGGCAAAACTGCATGCGTTAAATTTGTCGGCGGGGAATTAGAGAAAGAAAGCTCGGAATTTTCCCGCTGCAGACTGATTCACTTAAACTGTGAAACAATCGATACCCAGTACCGTGTTTTAGCTCAGATTGCAAATCAGGTCACTGATAACGACAACCGCGCATCCGACAGAGTGAAAGCAGCTATTCCATTCACCGGATGGCACACCGACCAGGTGTATGAAGAACTCAAAAAAGTTCTTGAACATACCGGCGGCTTACAGATTATCGTACTGGACGAAATTGATAAACTGGTGAAAAAATCCGGTGATGATACACTTTACAGTCTGACAAGAATCAACAGCGATCTCAAAAACGCCCGTGTCTGCATAATCGGCATCTCAAACGACCTCACCTTCAAAGACTTCCTTGATGCCCGTGTTCTTTCGTCTCTCTCTGAAGAAGAACTTATCTTCCCGCCGTACAACGCAGACCAGCTCAGAGACATCCTGCACCAGCGCGCATCTGTAGCATTCTGCGAAAACGTTGTTTCCGATGAAGTCATCAGGCTCTGTGCTGCAAAAGCAGCACAGGAGCATGGTGATGCAAGGCGCGCGCTCGACCTGCTTCGTGTCTCCGGCGAACTTGCCGAACGCGAAGGAGCAGAAAGCGTTCTTGAATCCCATGTCAATGCAGCACAGGACAACATCGAAACAAATCTTATGAGTGAAGGGGTCAAGACGCTTACTTTGCAGAGCAAAGCCGTTCTTTGCGCTATGCTTCTTGCAGAAGCCTCCGGTCAGAAATATTTCAACAGCGGCATGGTCTGCAACATGTACCGTGAAGTTGCGCGCGGTATTGACCTTGAATCCCTTTCCAACCGGAGAATTACCGACCTCATTAATGAACTAAGCATGCTTGGCATTGTTACCACCCGCGTCGTTTCACACGGAAGACACGGCAGAACTACTGAAATTCTCTTCAACAATGCAACCGGAGACATCCGCAGAGTAATAATGAGCGAGGAGCGGTTCCGCGACTGCCCGATTCTTAAACCCCTCCTCTGAAATCCGAACAAAGAAAAAACAAAAAAAATAACCAGGTGAAAAAAATGGACGACATAGACAAATGCATTCTGCAGGAACTGCAGAAAAACTGCCGCACCCCGACAAAAGACATCGCGGTAATGCTTGAAATTACCGAAACAGAAGTCGAAACCCGCATTCAGTACCTGGCGGCATCAGGCATTCTGAAAAAATGCACCGCGGTAATTGATTATACAGCCGCCGGAAAAGACGATGTAACAGTAATTCTTTCGCTTAAAGTCACCCCGGAAAAAGGTCTCGGCTACGACGGCATTGCAGAAAAAATCTCCCGCTATCCGCAGGTTGAATCCATCGTGCTTCTTACCGGCACCTACGATTTCCAGGTAACCATCCGGGGCCAGTCAATGGCAGACGTCTCCCGCTTTGTTGCAGAACAGATTGCATCCATCGACGGGGTTCGTGAAACCATGACCCAGATTATTATGCGCACCTACAAGGAACAGGGCGTTGAGATGGCAAGACCGCAGAACAGAGACCGTCAGTTAATTACATTCTAAGGCGCGATATGAGAAATTTTGTATCAAATGTAGCTGCAGAAATTCCGCCTTCGGGAATCAGGAAATTCTTCGACCTGGTTCTTACCATGGACAGCGACAAGGTTATCAGTCTCGGTGTTGGTGAACCGGACTTCGATACTCCGTGGCTTGCTTCAAAAGCTGCTATGACCTCCATCGAAAAAGGCATGACCATGTACACCGCAAACAGAGGACTGCCGGAATTATGCAGGCTCCTCTGCGATGACCTTGACCGCCGGTATCATACAAAATATAATCCGGCATCGGAAATTATTGTAACCACCGGTGTTTCCGAAGGATTCGATGTCGCCGTGCGTACCGTGGTAAACCCGGGCGATGAAGTCTTGGTTGTCGACCCCTGTTTCGTATCCTACGGGCCGGAAGTCCGCCTTGCCGGAGGAAAACCGGTTCCCCTGCCGTGTCCTGCAAAAGACGAGTTCAAGGTAACGGCAGATGCGCTGATGAAAAAAATCACGCCGAAAACTAAGACGCTGATTATCAATTTCCCGAACAATCCGACCGGTGGTATCATGGACAAAGACGACCTTAAGGCAATTTCCGATGTCATTGTTGACCATGACCTGTTTCTTATCTCCGATGAGGTCTATTCGGAACTGACCTATGAAGGTCACCATGTTTCCCCTGCCTCGCTTCCTGAGCTCTGGGAGCGGACAATTACCTTGAACGGCTTTTCCAAGGCCTATGCAATGACCGGCTGGCGTCTTGGATATTTCTGCGCGCCAAAACAAATCTGTGACGCGGCGCTGAAGATTCACCAGTATGTTATGATGTCGGCGCCTACCGCGGCACAGTTTGCCGGTATTCAGGCAATGAAGACCTGTGAGGAGGCGAAAAACGAAATGATTGCGGAGTATCGCATCAGAAGAAACTTATTCGTGAAAGGCCTGAATGATATCGGACTTGCATGCCATATGCCCAAAGGCGCGTTTTATGCATTCCCGTCCATTGAAAGCACGGGGCTTTCGGATGAGGAGTTTGCCGAGCGGCTCTTGAAAGAGCAGCAGGTAGCAGTTGTTCCGGGAAGCGCATTCGGCGAATCCGGAAAAGGCCATGTGAGGACCTGTTACGCGGTTGAACGGCGCAAACTGTATGAATCCATCCGGCGGATGGGTGCATTTGTTGCATCGCTGAAGTAAAAATAAAACAATTTATATACCCCTTTATTTCGAGTGGAAACTGAATCGTATGGAAAAAAGAGAGATTGTCAAACGCTTTGCCGACGCAGGTTTTCTGGTGCATCCGGATGTAGTTACCTATGTTTTTGAAAATCAGAGCTCGGGCGTTATCGAAGGAATAATTTCCGCGCTTCCTTCGGGCACAATAGTGGTAACGCCCTCTCTTGTTTCAGGCATGGCGGTTCAGAGAAACGACAAGCTTTCCGTCGGTCTTTCTGATATTCCTTCGGTTATCAGCGGCCGCGAGGGAAATTCCATTCCGCTTGGAAACCCCGAGGATTCAGTGAAACTTTTCAAAAGCCGCTATGAGCTGCTGAGCAATATTCTCAAAGGACGGGTAAATCCCATTCCAATCGAGGCTCTTTTGCGCAATGCAAATCATTTTGCCGACAAAGACATCAGTATCTGCGGTATGGTGGTAAGTTTCAGCACAAGCAAAAACGGTCACCGTATCGTGGAAATTGATGACAGTACCGGTGCCATCAGCGTTTTGTTCCACAAAGACGATGAGAATTTCCATGAGGCGGAGCGCATTGTCTACGACGAGGTTATCGGCATAAAGGGTTCCATCCGCCCCAATCCCGGAGGACGCGGGGGAATGGTTTTTGTCAAACAGTTTTTCCGCCCGGACATTCCGCGCCAGCATGCGCCGTCTCTATCCAAAGAGCCCGGGAAGGTGTGTATGATTTCGGATGTGCATGTGGGTTCAAATACGTTTCTGCCTGATGCATGGGAGCGTTTTACCTGCTGGCTTGAAGAGCATCCGGAAATCGGCTATCTGTTAATCGACGGCGATGTTGTTGACGGAATAGGAATCTATCCCGACCAGGACAAGGAGCTTGAAATCAAGACGATTTTCGAGCAGTATGACCGTGTTGGCGAGATGCTTGCAGAACTCCCGAAGCACATGCAGATAGTTCTTGCCCCGGGCAACCATGACGCGGTCCGCGGCGCGGAACCGCAGCCTGCGTTACCCGAAGAGTTCCGCTCCAAATTCCGGGACAATGTTACCTTTGTGGAAAATCCGGCGTCCGTCAGTATTCAGGGTGTTACCATTCAGATGTATCACGGCAGAAGCATTGATGATCTGATTAAGGCCATGCCGGGTGCTTCCTATGAAAAATCCGGCGAGGTAATGAAGGCAATGCTGCAGCGCCGCCACATGGCGCCGATTTACGGGCAGAGAACGCCGCTTCTCTCCACCGAGCCTGACCATCTGGTTATTAACAAGATTCCTGATATTTTCCAGACGGGGCACGTGCACATCTCCGATATTATAAGATATAACGGTGTTCTTGGCGTCAATGCGGGAACCTGGCAGTCGCAGACGTCTTTCCAGAAGGAGATGGATATTAATCCGACGCCTGCGGAGGCGGTTGTGGTGGATTTGTCCACCCTTGAGTATGACCACTGGTGTTTCCTGGATAAAAAGGTCCAGCGGGTCATAATCGAGGGCGGGGTACATAAGCTGGTGTAGGTTTTTTGGCGTGATGCCGGTGATTTTTTATCATTTGGTTTCCTATTATACTGTGTGAGGTTTTATGGAACAAACAGAACTCGAAGATTTCAATGCATATGTCAGGGCACTTGAATTTTTAGCATCCGGCAGGAATCCTTTTACCGGTGAAAAACTCCCAGGCGATTCGATTCTCAATGATGTCAGACTGGTGCGCTGTTTTTTTACCGCGGCATCCCTGATGCGCGACTGTCTTGCATCCACTGAATCTGCTCAGGCATCGCAGACTGTTTCAACATCTTCCAGGCGTTCACACCGCAGGCGCAATTCGATTCCATTCTCTATTTCCGAGGAGCAGAAGCAGAATCTGCTTTCCCAGACGCCGGTAAAGATTTCTGCGTTCCGCAGTGCCATCCGTGAGCTGGTCGGTCAGGAAATGGCAGTGCCCCAGGCAGGAGAAATTACACAGTGGCTCGTGGAGCAGGGCTGTCTGAAGGTTAGCACAGAGATTATTCCGGGATTAAGTTCAAAGATTCCAACTGTCGAGGGCGAGGAACTTGGTATTTCATGCAGGGAAATCAGGACGCCGGAGGGGAAAAGGTATATGCAGTGTTTCTATGGAAAAGAGGCGCAGGAGTTTATTTTAGATAATATAGAAAATATTCTCGGATATCCGGGGGAGGAATAAGACTTTTCTGAGCGCAGTTCCACTGTACAAAAGTGCCCAACTGGGCACTTTTATACAATGGAATGCCATTTTAAAAAATCGAAATACAACTATTACTCCTCCTAATTTAAAATCCTGAGGATAAATTAATATATTTATCCATCCTATATACTATCATTCAACTGTACAAAAGTGCCCATTTTGGCACTTTTATACAACAGGCATACTATGGAAATACAACGCGACCGATACTTACACGAACTCATCCTGCGCAAACACAACGGCTCCATCAAAGTGATAACCGGAATCCGCCGGGCGGGAAAATCCTATCTTCTCAACACTATATTCTGTAATTACCTCTTAAAAGAAGGAGTCAGAGAAGACCATATTATAAAAATTGCCTTCGACAATCCGAAATATGACAAATACCTTGACCCGAAAAAATTCCTCAGGTACATCGAATCCTGCATTTTGGATAAAGACATGTACTACATCCTGCTTGATGAAGTACAGCTCATGGAAAAATTTGAAGGACCGCTGAACGGACTTCTGTATATTGACAATGTCGACGTCTATGTTACCGGAAGCAACTCCAAATTCCTTTCAAAAGACGTTATCACTGAATTCAGAGGCCGCGGAGACGAAGTACACATCTATCCTTTAAGTTTTGCAGAATTTATGTCGGTATATGAGGGTAGCAAATTTGACGGCTGGAACGAATATACAACATACGGCGGACTCCCCGGCGTTATTTTGCGCAGCACCTATCCGCAAAAGACCAAATATCTTCAGGATTTATTCAAAGAAACCTATATGGTGGATATTATAAACAGAAACGGCATCAAAAACACCGCCGAACTTGAAACTCTGGTAGATATTCTTTCATCAAGCATCGGCTCGCTTACCAATCCGAAAAGAATTACCGATACCTTCCTGAGTGTGCAAAAAACAAGCATCTCGGCGGTAACGGTAAAATCCTATCTGGATTATCTGGAAGATGCCTTTATTATCTGCGGCGTGAAACGCTTTGATGTACGCGGAAGAAAATATATCGGTTCCCCGCTGAAATATTATTTCGAAGATGTCGGCATCAGAAATGCCCGGCTCAATTTCCGCCAGCAGGAAGAAACCTATCTGATGGAAAATATCATCTATAACGAACTGCGCATGCGGGGATTTTCCGTCGACGTGGGCGTTGTAGAGAAAAAAGAACTGGTTGATGGAAAATCAGTGCGCAAATATTATGAGATTGATTTCGTCTGCAGCCAGGGATCACAGAAATATTATATCCAGTCGGCTCTTTCGATGCCGACGCCGGAAAAAGTCGAGCAGGAAAAACATTCGCTCTTAAACACGAAGGACAATTTCAAAAAAATTATTGTTGTTAAGGATTACATCATGCTCAAACGCGATGAAGACGGCATTACCACTATGAACATCTTCGATTTCCTTCTTGACGAACACAGCCTGGAGCGCTGAATTTACAGATTCTCCTCTCTTACCATCTTCGCCGCCTTACACATATTCTCCAGCTTTGCAAAAGCCCCCTCCGGCGTGTGCATCCGAAGCCCGCAGTCCGGGTCAACAAGCATATTTTCCTTGCCAAACACATCCACACAGGCAAGAATACGTTTCCGGATTTCATCTACCGATTCCACCGTCTGAATTGAACTCTGCACACAGCCGCATCCGATTTTTTTCCCGTTCAAATCCTGCTTTCCAAGCGTCTCCAGATTTTCCGGGCTTACTGCATACTCAAAATCCAGAATATCCACCGGCAGCTTTACCCACTTGTCAGCAATATCATGCAAAATGCCGCAGGTATGAATGCATGAATCTGCCTTAATCCCCTCGAAAATAATTTTCAGCGCTTTATCGGCTGTTTCAACCGGAACTGCCCCCGTGGATAAAATAGGCTCATCCACCTGGATGATTGAAACACCCACCGCATCCTGATGCATTGCCTCAATATGCAGCGCTCTTGCCAAATCCATAATAACCTCCTCTTTATTCCGGTACATCGGAGTAGTAATCTGCAAAGCGTATGCAAGAGTGCAAGGCCCGGTAAGATTTCCCTTTACATATTTATTTTTCAGACGGGCATAACATATCTCCTTCAGATTGACATGTTTGTCTGCCGCCTGAATTTTTCCGATAACATTGTTATCGGAAATTCCGGGCAGTTTGGAAAGAAAGAGACTCACCATATCATCGCGTATCTGCCCGTCGGTAATAATATCTACGCCGGCTCTGATTTGTTCATGTACTGCAAACTGAATGGATTTTTTATAATGGTCAAGATGATACCCTTTAATCTCTACACAGGGAAACGAACCGACAACCGTGGTTGGAAGAAGGTGGGGATAATTCATGATTATGTAATGGGAAGGAAAAAGAGATAAGGGTTTTGGGACGCAAGGTTAGATTTTGCGTTCCACAACCCATTCGCCCGGTTTGAGCTGGATTTTACATACGCTCTGAATCTCACTGTCTGACATATCTGCGATGGATTTCAAATCCGTTTTGTTGACTTTTTCATACTCTTTGACACCCTCATCGCCCAGTTTTTCCCGACAGAGCTCATAAATATATTCATTGGATAAAATTTTTACCGCATCATACGCGCCGATTTTTACCACCCGGTAAAAAACATCCGGCTTTTCCGCACGCAGTTTGTTCAAATCCACGACATAGCGGACACTCTGTTTTTGCTTCAGCCGCCAGACATCGGATTCGGATTCCTTTGCCGTTTCAACTGCATAATCAAGTTCCTTTGTATATTTTTTCACCAGCTCTTTTGCACATGCAAGCAATTCTGCATTCCAGGTTACCTGTTCAAAAACATCAGCGGGCTTTGGAAAGTTTTCCTCCAGAACGGAAATCATTTCCTCCACCCGGTATGGATTTACTGCCATATATTATTCTTGGCACTCCTTCATGAAATAATTTTGCCCTTGCCTGACCCCAACACTAATGTATTCATACAGCAAATAATATAGAGATTTTATGCGCATTCCAATAAAAGAAGTAACCCCCGAAAGCGGCCACGCATGTGTAGCCGGCTGGGTCCATGAAGAGCGCGACCTTGGAGGACTCACCTTCCTTCTCATCAGAGACAGAACCGGCATCCTTCAGGTCACCATCCCGAAGAAAAAAGTCAGCCCCGAAGTTCTTGCAGCAGTCAAAGAAACGAGCCGTGAATCCGTTATCGAGTGCGAAGGCGAAGTAAAGGCCACGGAAAAAGCACCCGGAGGACGCGAACTTGTCCCGTCCGCCTTCAAAATCATCGCCAAAGCAGAAACTCCTCTGCCGCTTGACGTCTCCGAAAAAGTTCCGGCAGAACTCGACACCAGACTTGACAACAGATACCTTGATTTAAGAAAACCCGCAGTCGGCGCCATTTTCAGAATCAGAAGCACCGTCCTTCATGCAATCTCCGACTACCTCTGGGACCACGGATTTATCCAGGCGCAGACACCGAAGATTGTTGCAGCAGCAACCGAGGGCGGAACCGAGTTATTCCCGCTTGCCTACTTCGATAAAGAGGCATTCCTAAACCAGTCCCCGCAGTTGTTCAAACAGATGCTCATGTCCTCCGGATTCGAAAAAGTCTTTGAAATCGGTCCGATTTTCAGAGCGGAAGAACACAACACCGTCCGCCACTTAAACGAGGCAACCTCCATTGATATCGAGATGTCCTTTGCCGACCAGGAAGACGCCATGCAGGTTCTTGAAAACGTTGTTGCCCACGCATACAGCACAGTAAAAGAAAAATGCGCGGACGAACTTGCGACACTTGGCATCACCGACTTCAAGGTTCCGACCGTTCCGTTCCCGAGAATCACCTACGCTGAAGCAATTAAAATCTCCACCGAAGGCGGCGAACCGCTTTCCTTCGGCGAAGACCTTTCCTCAGTAGCCGAGCGTATTATCGGCGAAAAAATGGGCACCATGTATTTCATCACCGAATGGCCGTCTTCAACCAGACCGTTCTATACCATGCCTTTCCTTGACAGACCCGAGGTCTGCAGAGCATTTGATATGATGCATCCGAGAATGGAACTCTCCTCCGGTGCACAGAGATGTCATATTCCGGACCTGCTTGTCAAGCAGATTAAGGAAAAGGGATTAAACCCGGACGCATTCGAGTTCTACTTAAACCCGTTCAAATACGGTATGCCGCCGCATGCCGGATGGGGTCTTGGCGCAGAGCGTTTAATCATGACCATGCTCGATTTACAAAACATCCGCGAAGGTGTTTTGTTCCCGCGTGACCGGCACAGAGTCAGTCCGTAAAAAATTTCTTTTTTTCGGATGTGTTTTTTATGAATGTTATTCAGAAATGGAATGACACAAGTCTTGTTCTGCGTATTGCAGTCGGTCTGGTTATCGGCGTATTGTTTGCACTCTTTTTCCCGCAGCTTACCGCCATCAGCATGCTTGGCACACTTTTTGTCGGCGCACTGAAAGGCATTGCGCCCGTTCTCGTCTTTGTTTTAGTGGTTTCCGCTCTTGCAAACGGCAAAGGGCACGGAAAATCAATTGCCCGTGTTGTTGCAATGTATGTGATTGGAACATTTGCAGCAGCAGCAACTGCTGTAGCAGTGTTTTTTATTTTCCCTGTCGGCCTTACGCTTTCCGGTGTGGAAGCAGCAACCGGCTATGATGTTACAGGAAACATGGGTGATATTTTCATCGGTATTGTAAAAGATATTGTTGTAAACCCGCTTGCCGCAATTACGAATACAAATTTCCTCGGCATTCTTTTCTGGGCGGTTGTTTTCGGTCTTGCTCTGCGTAAATCCAGTGACAAGACAAAACATATTGTCAGTGAAATTTCCGATGCGGTCTCCATGGTGGTAAAATGGATTATCTCTTTTGCGCCGTTTGGTGTTTTGGGTATTGTTTTTGATGCGGTATCATCCAACGGTCTTGAGATTTTCATATCCTACGGGCAGCTTCTTGCGATTCTTGTCGGTTCAATGGCTTTTGTTGCGCTGGTTATCAATCCGCTTATTGTTTTTATTATGATTCGTCAGAATCCTTATCCATTAGTGTTCAAGTGTCTGAAGGAGTCTTTTATTCCGGCGTTTTTCACCCGGAGTTCCGGGGCAAATATTCCGGTTAATATGGCGCTGTGCAAGTCGCTGAAGCTGAACCCGAATATTTATTCAACAACGATTCCGCTTGGCGCAACGATTAATATGGCGGGTGCTGCTATTACGGTCACGGTTATGACGCTTGCCTGTGTGTATACTCTCGGCATTGATACACCGATTTTCATGCAGATTGTGCTTTGTTTCATTGCGGCGCTTTGTGCCTGCGGTGCTTCGGGTGTTGCGGGCGGTTCGCTTCTGTTAATTCCGCTTGCCTGTTCGCTTTTCGGGGTTCCGGTTGATATTGCAATGCAGGTTGTCGGTGTCGGTTTCATTATCGGTGTCATTCAGGATTCATGCGAGACGGGTCTCAATTCGTCTACCGATGTGGTGTTTACAGCGGCATCCGAATATCATGACTGGAAGAAGGAAGGAAAAGAAATTTCGTGGAAGTGAGGGGGCAACCCCGTCTCTTTTTTCTGTCCGTTGAGTAGAGAAAATTTTTGCATCATGATGCAAAAATTTTCTGAGGGTAGATAAAAAATAAAAAAGTTAGTGTTCTTCCCGTTCCATCGTGATGCACTTTTTCGGGCATTCATTGGAACAGATTCCGCATCCTTTGCAGTATGTTAAGTCAATCTCCTGCGTATCTGCATCAATTACCGCATCCGGGCAGTACAGAGCGCAGATACCGCAGTGGTTGCAGATTTCACGGTTTACCACCGGTCTGAACGTTCTCCAGGTACCGGTCTGACCCATCGCCGCCTCTTTCGGGGTGCTTATGGTGATTTTGGGCATCATGCTGCAACCTCCTGATATGCAGCCTCGGCAGCCTCAACGTTTCTTACATCCGTAAAGGTCTCCTCAATTGCCTTTTTGCCGGACTCGTGGCTGAAAATGCCGAGTTTTGCAAGGGCACCGATGACCGGGGTGTTTAAAATCGGGCTGCCTGCGATGAATAAATTTGTTTTGAGCGAGATGCCCGTTAAATCCGCGCAGTATGCCTTGAACTGCGGCGGAAACTTCAGGTCTTCATGTGTGTTGACGAAAATTTTTCCGCCGTCTTTTAAGCCGTCTAAGACATTTACTGTTTCCATTACCGTCGGGTCGAGAACCACAATCATGTCAGGCTTCGTAATCTGCGAATAAATTCTGACCGGTGCATCATCGATTCTGACGAATGAAACAATCGGCGCACCGCGGCGTTCTGCGCCGTAGAACGGGCAGGCGGTTGCAAATTTGCCGTCTTTTACTGCAGCTGACGCCATCATGCGTGCAGCGGTAACACCACCCTGACCGCCTCTTGAATGAATTCTGATTTCGTACATTTACTGCTCCTCCTGTGGGATTCCAAACCAGAACTCGGTTCCGATTTTTCTGGTTCTGACAAACTCCGCCATATCCTCGAACGTGACCTCCTGACCGCCGAGACCGGCAATAATTCTTGCAATCTTTGCCTCCGGGCAGCGGGCCTGGATTTCTCCGGCAACAACGCCGCCGAAACCGAATGAATAATCTCTGTCGATTACAACGAGTTCTTTTCCGGCAATATTGAGGTCAAGAGGGAAGGGCCGAAGCCAGCGGATTCTCATGACACCGCATTTAATGCCTTCTTTGCGGAGGAGATCGGCTGCAACTTCTGCCTCTTTTCCCATGGTTCCCATGGCGACAATGACCACATCCGCGTCTTCGCATAAGTATTCCTCGACCGGTGCGTATTTTCTGCCGAACCGCTTTGCAAATTCGCTTTCAGTCTCTTTAATGACCTCTCGGGCGGCCCTCTGGGCTTTTTCCATGTCGAATCTGAACTGGTAGTGCACATTGGACGGGCTCATTGCACCGTAGCCGTGCGGGTCTTCGACATCGATTGCATGCGGCAGATTCAGCGGCGGGATGAAATCTCCCGGTTCGGTCATCTCGTAAGGCTGCATAATGTGGGAGAGCAGGAATCCATCCATGTTAATCATGACGGGGAGGAGGACTCTGTTGTCTTCTGCAATACGGAATGCCATTAAGGTTGCATCATATGCCTCCTGCACGGTCGAAACGTAAATCTGCAGCCAGCCGGTGTCTCTCTGTGACAGCGCATCGGAGTGTTCCGCCCAGGTGTTCCAGCCCGGTGCAATGGTTCTGTTGACCTGGCCCATCACAATCGGAAGGCGTGCTCCTGCCGCCCAGTGAAGCATTTCATGCATGTACAAAAGACCGTGCGAACTGGTTGCGGTAAATACGCGGACGCCGGTAATCGAGGCGCCGATACATGCCGTCATTGCGGAATGTTCGGATTCGACCGGGATATAGCGTGCATCCATCTGCCCTCCTTCGACATATTCTGCAATGCTTTCGATGATTTCAGTCTGCGGGGTAATAGGATATGCGGCAACTACTGTAGGCTGCGCCATTTTTACTGCTGCTGCGACCGCTTTGTTTCCGGTTCCCATGACATATTTTTCACTCATGCGATTTCCTCCGACATTTTAACTTCAGCTTCCATCTTGCGCAGGTTTTTGTCTACGTTTGCCTGTATCTGTGCGGCAAGTTTGTCATCGACTTTCTTGAATCTGCCCTGCATCTTCAGGTAGTCAGTTACCGGCACCGGGCGTTTCATGGCTGCTTTTGAAGGTGCGCTTATGGTGAGTTTGTCGTATTCTTTCTCCCATAAAACCCAGAGTCCGGATTTAACGGCGAGTTTTGCAACCTCGACGGTCTTTTCCGACGGGGTCTTCCAGCCCGGCGGGCAGGGCGCAAGGATGTGGATGAATTTCGGTCCGGGGATGGAAAGGGCCTTCTTTACTTTGTTGTAAATATCGGCCGGATATGCTGCACAGGCTGTTGCCTGGTAGGGAAGGTTGTGTGCTTCGATGATTCTGTCCAGGTCCTTTTTGACAACTTTCTTTCCGTTCGGAGTGGTGGTGGTAATTGCACCAAGCGGGGTTGCGCCGGAGCGCTGCATTCCGGTGTTGCCGTATGCTTCGTTGTCGTAGCAGATATACAGGAAATCTTCTCCGCGTTCGAGTGCGCCGGATAATGCCTGGATGCCGATATCGGCTGTTCCGCCGTCTCCTGCGTAGACGATGACATTGGTTTTCTTGCCCTTTGCTCTGAGGGCTTCCGACATTCCCGATGCGCAGGCAGCAGAGGCTGCGAATGCGATGTTATATACCGGGATGGTGTGGAGCATATAGGGATACACGCCTTGAATAACACTGTTGCAGCAGGCAGGGATGACGAGAATCGTATCCTTTCCTGCGGCTTTTAAGACATACCGGAGAGCTAAAAGCGAGCCGCATCCCGCGCAGGTGGATGGGCACTTTAAGATCATCTCCTCTTTTGGAATTTCCGTCATGATGAATTCATTAGTAATGTGTTTTATAAGGTATTCAATGTTTAGGATAAGAGGGCGCAAAACGGCAACTGAAAATTTTTGCCCGTTTGGGCAGAAATTTTCAGTAGGGTTGTGCAGGTTTGTATCTCTATGCCTGTATAATCGTGATTATAATAATCTGGATTATATTGCGGTGAAGAGTCGGGTTTTCTGAGTATGGCTAAGGCGGTGAAACAGCAACCCCCCAAAACGTGCAATCAATACCTTCTCCAAACCCCGTAAAACGTGCAATTAATGTACTCGCCAAAACCCGTAAAACGTGCAATTAATACCTTCTCCAAACCCCGTAAAACGTGCAATTAATTAATATCCAATGAAAGATAATATACTATACAGAAATGTACCGCAAATATATCGCCGACCTCGAATCATGGCTCGCTAGAAAGAACCGCAAACCTCTCATCGTCTGGGGGGCACGCCAGGTTGGAAAAACCTACCTCATTAAAGACCTCTTTGCAAAGCAGCACTTTGGTGAAAACTATATCTATATCGACTGCCGGACCGAATACCGCTTCACCGAATTCTGTGAAACCCACCTCAACGTCCATGAAATAATAGAATACCTCTCGCTTGAAACCGGCAAAAAAATCGATTCATCCACCCTTCTGATTTTTGACGAAGCCCAGGAATGCCTGCCGGTAATCACCCTTATGAAATATTTCAATCAGGATGCAAAGGAAATTCCTGTTATCGTGACCGGCTCCATGGTCAGAATCACCATTCAGCGCGAAAGCCGCAAACGCGGAGCGGGAAGCGGAGGCTCGTTTCTCTTTCCGGTGGGAAACATTAACCAGCTTACTGTGTATCCCATGAACTTCGGCGAGTTTCTGTACAACAAAAACCGCCCGCTGTACAAAAAAATCACCGACGCCTACCATGCAAAAACCCCGTTCGATGCTGAAATACACCAACTTGCTTTAGATACTTTCTATGAATATCTCATGATTGGTGGTATGCCTGAAGCTGTTGACACCTACTTTACAACCAAAAGCGCTCTTGAAGCGAAAACGGTCTTAAAAGACCTCTATGACAACTACCTTTCCGACATGGAACTCTATCAGGCAAGCCCCGAGTCGGTTGTCCGGGCGAAGAAAATCTTTCAGAATATTTACCCCCAGCTGAACAAGGAATCAAAGAATTTCAAATGCACCGGTATCGAAGCCGGAGCGCGGTACCGCGACATGCGCTCTCCTATCGACTGGCTTACCCTTGCATTTGTTGTTTCCAAATCCACGCTCGTAAAAGAACATGTCACGCTTCCGCTCATCGAAAGCGAAGAGTCGCTGTTTCGCCTGTATCTCTGCGACGCGGGCATATTTTCGTATCAGAGCGGCATTAATGCGACATCGTTTCTTACCAGCGACGGACGAAACACCTTGTCTGGCATATTCTTTGAAAATTATGCTGCATGTGAATTAACGGCGGCAGGTGTGCCGCTCTTTTACTGGAAAGGAAAAGGAAACAGCGAGTTTGAATTCATCGTTGAGTCCGACTCGGCGGTAATTCCTATTGATGTGAAAAAAAGCAGAGGGCGCCTTACCTCGCTTGAAAAATTCAAAGATCATAATGCATTTTCATATGCAGTGAAGGTCTCGGCCGACCGGTTCGGATTTGATGCAGAGAAAAAAATCCTGACTATTCCCTTCTATCAGTTTTTCCTTGCAGCAGAAGACCTCGGACAGAAAAAATCCCTCATTTAATCTCCGGCAGCCGCAGGAAAGCTGGCTTTCCTCACCGAAAATCAAACGCCCCGCGGTAAAACCGGAAATAGTTTCCTTTTTTCGCCATCAGTGATTCGTGCGTGCCCCGTTCAACAATCTCCCTCCCTTCAATTACCAGAATCATATCCGCATTGCGTATCGCAGAAAGCCGGTGAGCAATAACAAACACCGTTCTTCCCGCGCAAATGCTTTGACCACCCTGTTTCCATGTAGATTTTTCCGGACAACCCCGTTGAGTTTGTCATACAGTTTATACACCCGCTCAAAAACCGGCCGGGACCGGGTAATTATAAGAAACAGCCCAATGCAAAGTATCGGCACGACTATGAGACAGACGCCCGCTATTTCGGGGCACATCAGAATTACCATTGCAACGGATATTGTCAACAGACACGGGGCGCGAACGGCTGAGCGGATGATAAAGAAGAATGCATGCCTTAATACTTTTTCACGAACGTTACTATATTCATCCTGTCTTTATATTCGTACGTTACTTCGTCCGTCAGTTTTTTGACCATGAAAATGCCCAGACCTCCGCCATCTCTCTCCTCGGAAGAAAGCGTAATATCCGGGTCTTCACGTGAAAGCGGGTCAAAGGGGATTCCGGAATCCTTGAGAACGCAGGTAATCTGATTGTCAATAACTGAAATACCAACCTTAACATCTCCGCTTCTTCCCGGATACGCATAATGCGCCACATTGACAAACAGTTCTTCAAATGCAGTCAGAATCTGCATAACTACCTTTACCGGCACTCCAGACTTTTCCAGTTCGCCCTCAATGAATGCATTTGCCTGATTGAAACTCTCATCAGCAGCTGTAAATACCTGCTCAACCATGACAGACTCAGGTTTCTTTACATAATCCAGAACAAGCATGGTAATGTCGTCAAACTGCCCGCATTCTCCAGCAAAAGCATCTACCTCTTTTCGCACACTGTGCAAAAAATCTGCCGGCGAATCAGAGATATGTGCATTCAGACAGGTTACAAGCCGCTCCCTGCCATACATTTCATTGTCTTTATTTGTTGCTTCGGTTACTCCGTCGGTATACAAATACAACCTGTCACCCGGACTCATCTCAAGTTCAGCCTGCCGGTATCGTACAGTATCCATTGCGGCAAGAACCAACTCGGGTCTGCACATCAGACAGGAAAAAGAACCACCTCTCCTTTTTATAAACGGTGGATTATGCCCTGCATTTACATACGTCAGTTTACCCGTTCGGTAATCAAACAGACCTATCCATGCGGTTACAAACAATCCCGCTTCGTTTCCATTGCAAAGTTCCTTGTTCACCCTGGTAAAAACCTCTGCAGGGGACAGACCGAGTTTTGCATGTGTATTGATAAGAGTACGGACACGTGCCATAAACATTGCTGCCGGCACGCCTTTTCCCGACACATCAGCCATAACTACAGCAACATGCGTGTCATCAACCATGAAATAATCATAGAAATCCCCGCCCACCTCCTTTGCAGGTTCCATGGTCGCAAAAATATCGAATTCTTCATGCTTTTTATCTCCCGAAACCTTTTTAGGAAGCATGTTTATCTGAATATCTCTTGCAAGAGACAGTTCCGATTCAATTCTTGCATCGTTTTGTATAATTTTTGCCTCTTCCTCCGTCATTCTCTTTCCTTTAACGGCATTTAACAGGCATATTACTGTAAGCAGGGAAATACATATGATGTTTGGAAAGACAGACGGCATTATATTCATTGCAACCAACTCTGATGCATCGAAAGTTGCTGTAACGGCTGAACTTAAACTGTCTGTTATTGTCAGTACAACCGGTTCGCTTCCGGAGAATCTGACTGAATTTAAATCGATATTTCCCTGGAGAGTGTCAATCCATGCATCTGTCGCAACCATTACAAGTGTGACAATGGAACTGATAAACACAATCTTGCGTGAATAATAACTTCCGGAAAGCACCAGAGGAATAAGGAGCATGACAATGGAACCTGCAGGGAAGACAATATACAACATACTGATTGCAATGGTTAATGCAATCATCAGAATGTATTTTAACGATTTTCCTCTGCCTCTTTTGACATAACAGTAAATGAAAGGCAGAAGAAACAGCGGCAAAACGAATATCAGATAACTCATTGTGCGTGCATCATACGCATGAAACCATCCGAACCAGTTACTGATAATGCAAAAAATATTCAGAAGAGTGCAGATAAGAAGAACATACGAAACATTTCTGTTCGCACTGATTTCATTTTTTGCATAGGTATCGTTTTCGATATCTGATGTGTCCCAGATGAAAAAATTGCGGATTTTTTCGGATGCCCTTCTCATGAAAAAACCTCGAAATGCTTATTCAATAGTCAGAATATTTGCGAAACCGGTTATTTCAAAGACTTCATTGACGGTATCGTTTACGTTTTTGATAACCATTTTGCCCTGTTTGTTCATGGTCTTCTGTGCGGCAAGAATGACACGAAGTCCTGCTGAAGAGATATATTTAAGTTTTGCGAGGTCGAACTCGAGATTTTTTACCTTTGGAGACAATGCTTTGACTTCTGCTTCAAGCTGCGGTGAAGTGGTTGTGTCCAGGCGTCCTTCAAGAGCAAAAACAAGGCCGTCAGCATTTTGTGTTTTAGTAATTTGTAGCATGGTTACTTCTGTAGGTTTGAAAAAATTTCAACCTATTGATAACATAAGTTGATTTTTATATGTTATAAATTTATGGTGCTGCTGAATCCCGGGGTATGGGGCTGTCCAATTGATACCCCAAACTGTGCCCCGAACCAGGAAATAAGAAGAATGCATACTGCACATTGTTTACATCGGGGCGAGTCTGGTAACAAGCGAGGTGGAAGAAAACGTATTGATGCCGGCAAATGAAAAGTTCAGGGTTGCATGAAATAATTTCTGCCGCAGGTTTTTTTACATAGCCGGCTTTCGCTATCGCGGGGTATTTTCCGGAAAGCATGCCAAATAGCAGGGCTGCTTTTTTTTTATATTCGCTGATACCTCCCGCAAGGCGTGTTACCAGATATGTTATATTCATGAGGTGGAACAGTTCTCTTAATACTTTTTCACGAACGTTACCACATTCATCCCGTCTTTATACTCGTATGCTACTTCGTCCGTCAGTTTTTTGACCATGAAAATGCCCAGGCCCCCGACGCCCCTCTTCGCAAGGGGCAGGGTTATGTCCGGGTCTTCTTTTTCCAGCGGATTGAAAGGAATGCCGGAATCCTTCAACACACACACAATCCGGCCGTCCGTAGCTGCGATATCTGCCATGACATCCCCCTCACCTTTCGGATACGCATAGAGGGCGACATTGACAAACAGTTCTTCGAATGCTGTTAACACCTGCAATACTGTCTGCTTCGGCACCCCTGCTGTTTGCAGTTCTCCCTCGATAAAATCACTTGCCAGGGGGAAATCTTCAACCACAGCAGGAAATATTTTTTCAGTCATGGCAACAGCTTCTTTCTGAGTACTTACTCCAGTGTCAGAATCTCCGTCAGCCCGGTGACTTTCAAGATTTCCCTGATGCTATCGCTCGCATTTTTAATAACCATTCTGCCCTGTTTGTCCATAACATCCTGGGCGTTGAGCATCACGCGAAGCCCCGCCGAAGAAATATATTCGAGTTCCGTAAAATCGAATACAAGGTTTTTCACCTCATAAGAAAGTGCTTCAATCTTTTCTCCAAGTTCCGGTGCCGTGTTTGTATCAAGCCTTCCTGCAAGGGCAAAGACAAGCGTATCCGCATTTTGTGTTTTTGTAATCTGCAGCATTTGTTACTGGTTATTACTTGTATCTGTGATATTAAAAATCTTCCCGGACATATGTTAAAAGTATTTAATCCATTACATCCCAATATTTTTTCAGATACAGATATGCCGGAAAACTCACTGACATCTCAGATGAACAGAAAAAGTGCCGATGCGGGAAAAGCCATTCTCGAAGAATTTGCAAAAGTTACTCAAACACCGGGTAAAGCAAGCGAAGCCCTGCTGATGAAAATACTTTTCGACAACAAAGACACCGAATACGGCAGGAAATATCACTTCGCCGACATCCATTCGATAGAAGAGTATCAGAAAACCGTGCCGGTTATCACCTATGAAGCAATTGAACCCTCCATTGAACGGATGAAAGCCGGTGAAAAAAATATCCTTACTGCATATCCCTTCCGCCACATGAACCTGACCTCGGGCACCATCGGCAAAAAGAAATCGATTCCCATGACTGAACCCCAGGCAGCCGTCTTTATGAAATATTCCAATCAGTATGCCTTCGGTCTGATGGCAGAGTATCTTGACCCGGAGTGGATGAATGCGCGCAGTTTCACCCCGCTGGAAGGAAACCATGAGACGCTTCCCTGCGGGATTACGCTCGGCTGTTCTTCTTCGATTATTGCAGAGGCCGTCAAAGGAGGTTTTGAGCCCTACAGCTCGATGCTGAAAGCCCTCTATACCTCGCCCGCAGAAGCGATGACACCCGGGCCCGGCATTAACACCCGCTATATGCACATCCGCTTTGCTTTGATGGAGCGGGATTTAAACGGCATTTCCGGCGGATTCATGAGCAATATTGTGCATCTGATGACCTATTTGCATGACAATTATGAGATGCTCATCAATGATATCGAAAAAGGAACGATTGACGAATCTGTACAGATGCCTGAGACAACGCGCAAAAGTCTGCTTGCAAAAATACAGCCTATGCCAAAACGTGCCGCCGAACTTCGCGAGGTGTTTAAAAACGGAGCGGACTTCTGTTTCATGCCGGAAATATGGCCGAAGATGCAGTATATTTACGCAGCAGGCGGCGATGGGTTCAGTGTCTATGCCGACACATTGAAAGAACAGTTCCACGGGGGCAAAATTCATCATATTTACAGCGGTGTTACGGCATCGGAAGGTCTGTGGTCGGTGCCGGCGGGAATTGACGATACCACAAGTGTTTTAGTGCCGGACTCCGCATTCATGGAGTTTCAGCCGGTGGAATTCGGGGATGATTTCAGTCATCTTACGACGATTGACAATCTCGAAGAGGGGAAAATCTATGAACTTGTCATCACCAACCTTTGCGGATTTTACCGCTACCGTATGGGCGATGCGGTAAAAGTTACTGGATTTTACAACAACACGCCAGCCATTGAATTTATGTACCGGGTGAACAAGACGGTAAATCTTGTCGGTGAAAAAACCAATGAGTTCATGCTGCGGCTTACCGCTAAGGAGACCGCAAAGGAACTTGGCTTTTCTCTTTTTGATTATGAAATCTATCCGGACACATCGGCTGTTCCGGGAAAATATATTGTCATGCTGGAAACGTATGATGAAAAGCGGTTTTCCATTTCCAAAGAAAAACTTGACCGCGTGGTGTTTGAAAAACTCTGCCAGGCAAACGATGTCTATAAGGAATGTTTCGGCAACAATCTGATTCAGGCGCCTGACGCTTATTTCGAGCAGCCGGAAACACAGCTTTTGTACCGCGACAAAATGATTCATCTCGGGGCACCTTCGGCACAGATTAAGCCGGTGCATATTATCGGAAACGAAGACGAGAAGAACTTCTTCCTTATCATGCGGGAAACGGGGTAATTAAGTCGGGTAAAAAAGGCAATTGTTCACGAGATAAAAAAGGTTCCCGGATATTCTCATATCTTAATCGAAACCTATTCTTTACCTCCCGCCAAACTATTATCACATAAGCATGAAGACCAGACTCAGCAAATCCCAGCTCGGTATTTACCTTGCCT
>DALTWG010000002.1 GCA_029987245.1 Methanocorpusculum sp.
GTAATAGATAGGCGGTTATTAGAGTAAAAACATTCATAAGGTATATCTAATAGTGAGTTCAAAATAATAGTATAAATGACGCAGTATATATTTAATGAAGAGGTAATCTGGCAGGACAAAAGAACAACGGGCTACCGTGTTTTTATGCTGATTCTCACGATTATCTTCGCTTTGCTTGCAGCAGCGGCATGCCTTATTCCAAAACTGGTGTATTCCTTCTGGCTTTCGGCACCGGCTTTTGTCTTTAATGTTGCGGATTTCCTGATTCCCACCGGAAATAAGATTATTTTTGCCGTTCTTTTCGGTATTCCTGCCTTCTTATGCCTTTCCAGTTTCATTATTTCAATTACCGCGCGGCTGTATGTAACGCCGAAGCGTCTTTGTCTGATGAAGACCAAAAAGAACTATAGAGAAGCGCGCTTTGACAAAATTGACGCAATCAAGGTCAAAGGTCACCGGATTAAAATTTATGCGGACGGAAGAAAGGTCTTTTCGTTTGGTCCGATTGCAAATCCGTTTGCAACGAGAAACTGTATTGCAGGAATGATTGAACTGCCGTATACCGAGGGCGTAGAAGATGCAGACGATGGCGCGGGATTTTCCGCGCCCGGGGATTTTGATGCGCTTGAGCCGGGAGAGAACGAGTCTTTTGGAAGGAAGGAAGAGTACTGAAAAGAAGTAAAAACGGCGGAATGTTCCGCCGTAGTCTTATTTTTCTCTTTTTGCCTGTCTGCCTGTATTAATAGAGTTCGTGCTCCATGGCATGGCAGTCTTCAAAGAGCTGCAGGCATTTCTGACAGCTGCAATCCCGCCGTTGTGCTGTCGGGTCATTGTCAGCCGGGACACTTGTTATGCCCGACACCGACTATTTCACCTTCTTTAATGATTACACAGCCGAAAGGGCCGCCATGATTCGCTTTTATTCCTTCATAGGCCTGTTCTATGGCAGGTTCCATATATTTGCTCAAGGGTGCGGGCAGATTTTCTGCTGTCTTCAAGCAAATTACACGCAAAAAAAAGAAGAGTTCCGGTTAATGAACCTTAGTTCCCTGGGGCACATCACGCAGCGGTATAAGAAGAGATGCCTCTTCGCCCGCTGCAAAGAGCATGCCGTTGCTTTCCTCGCCCCGGAATTTTGCCGGCTTTAAGTTCACAATCACAATAATCTTTTTGCCGACCATTTCCTCAGGCGTGTACTCTTCTGCAATGCTTGAGATAATCTGGCGGACTTCGGTACCGATGTCGACCTGAAGCCGAAGAAGGCGGTCTGCCTTGGGTACTTTTTCGCATTTCACTACCAGACCGACGCGCAGGTCTAATTTTGCCACGTCGTCGATCGTTACAATTTCTGTTGATACCGGTTCAATTTCAGTCATTTTATCTTCCTTTCCTTCTGCTTTTGCCTGCGCTTCCCTGCAGCGCTTCTGTAAGGTTGCTTCGAGTTCCTCACGCTGTTTGTCCTCGATTCTTGCAAACAGCGGCTTTACATTGCCAAGTTCCATGTTTTCAAACGGCACAAGCGCATCGGATATGGGGTGGTCTTCCACACGGTCGCTGTATCCGAGCATCTCCCAGAGTTTCTGGGCGGATTCGGGCATTACCGGCTGGAGAATAAGGGTGCATGCCTTGACAATTTGCAGACAGTTCTTTAACACCTGTTCTGCGGCGGGGACGTCTTCTTTTAACAGTTTCCACGGCGCTTTGTTTGCAATATATACATTGCCGTAGGATGCAAGGGCGATAATGCCGTCAACAGCCGCCTTGAACTCAAAGTTTCTGACAGCGTCTTCGACAATCTTCAGCGATTTTGCGATTTCGTCGAAGACCGGCTGTTCGACCGCCTGTTTGGGCATATAGCCGAGTTTGTTTTTGACAATGGTCATGGAGCGGTTTGCGAAGTTGCCCAGGGTATTGACCAGCTCATTATTGACACGGGCCTGGAACTCTTTCCAGGAGAAGTCGAGTTCTCTGGTGTGGCTGGTGTAGGCAAGAAGATAATATCTCAGATAGTCTGCGGGGAGACCTTTTTCCAGATAATCCTCTTTGGTCCAGACAACATAGCCGCGCGATTTAGAGAATTTCTCGCCGTCAATAGTGACCATGCCTGAGGCAACGACCGCGGTCGGGGGCTGATAGCCGGCGCCATGCAGCATGGCAGGCCAGAAAACGCAGTGGTGATAGATGATGTCAGAACCGATAAAGTGCACTCTGTTGCCGTCGAGCCAGTATTTTTTCCAGTCGGCGCCGTTTGCCTTGGCCCACTCTTCGGTGAAGGCGATATATCCTATCGGCGCATCCACCCAGACGTAGCTTACTAAATCTTCGGAGCCGGGGAACTTAACGCCCCAGTCCATCATCCGTGAGATGCACCAGTCTTTAAGTTCGTTTTCGACCCAGCCGATGGCATAGTTTCTTGCATTATTGGTTCCTTCCAGGTGCGGGAGGTAGTCTAAGAGATAGTCGCGGAAGGAACTGAGTTTGAAGTAATAGTGTTTCTGTTCGCGCAGTTCGGCTTTGGTGCCGCAGGTGGCGCACGTCGGCTCTAAAATCTCTCCGGGCTCGAGATGTCTTCCGCAGCCCTGGTCGCATTCGTCTCCGCGGGCGGGTTTTCCGCAGTAGGGGCAGATTCCTTCGACATAGCGGTCAGGAAGGAAGCGTTTGCAGGTGGGGCAGTAGCTTTGCTGGATGACTTTTTCGTACACGTAGCCTTTTTCGATGAGTTTATGTAAAATTTCGGTGGTGCGCGCGTGGTTTGCGGGGTCGTCGGTCATGCCGAACCGGTCGAATTTAACGCCCATTGCTTTGAATACTTCGTCAAAGTGCTTGTGATAGGTTTCGCATACGGCACGCGGGGTAGTGCCTTCTTTTTCGGCGGTGACGACAATCGGGGTTCCATGGTTGTCGGAGCCGCAGACAAAGACGATATCTTCGCCGAGGCGGCGAAGGTAGCGCACATAGAAGTCGCCGGGAATATAGGTTCTGAGGTGGCCCAGGTGGCAGGTTCCGTTGGTATAAGGAAGCCCGCAAGTGACCACGGTCGGTTTTTTATCCATATGTATACTTATTTGATGTGGTGGGTATTAAGATAGGCGGTACATGGGTTTCCAGTTTGACTGCGTACCGGCATTGCGGTTTCACCTTCCAAAATCCTTAATAACGTGTCACACCAACAAACCAGTACTAAAAAACTCCGGCTGCCCGGAACAGGAAAAACCCATGACAGAAACCGAAGAAATCCGCAAACTCCAGGAACAGATACGCGAACTTACTCAAAAAATTGACGCTCTGAAAAAACAGATAGACGAAATGCCCAGACTTTCAAAAGAAGCCGTAATCTATCTCAATAAAGCATCCAAAATACCGGGCAGCATATTCAGACACTTTTGAAACGCGGGAAAAAAAGACAGGGGGAATCTTTCCCTTACCCAAACAGCCCGCGTTTCTTTTTGGTTTTGCCGTCCGTCTTCGCATCGGAGGAATCCGGTGCGGTGCCGCCGTTTTCAATATCTAATATTTTCTGATAGAGTTCTTTTTCCGCTGAGGTTATCTTTTTCGGTGTTGCAATCACAATCCGCACCAGAAGATTGCCGTAGGAGCCGCGCCGCCGTACGCCTTCGCCCGGAATTCTAAGCCTGGTGCCGTAGGCAATTCCCGGCGGCACTTTGAGCGTGACTTTCTTTCGGTCGATGGTTTCAATCTCGACCTCGCAGCCGAGCACCGCCTGGGCCGGCGTGATTTCATACTGGGTGACCAGGTTGTCGCCCTCGCGGTCGAACTTCGGGTTGGCAACCACGTACACCTCAATGTATAAGTCGCCGTTTGCCGCGCCATAGTCTCCTGCCTCGCCGTAGCCTTCCATTCTCAGGCGCATGCCGGAGTCGATACCCGCCGGGATATTTACGTTAACTGTGCGCTTTACCTTGGCGCGGCCGGTTCCGTTGCATTTTTTACACGGGGTTTCCGGAATCTTTCCGCGCCCTCCGCATTTGGGACATACTGCCTGGGTAACCATCTGGCCGAAGATGGAGTTCTGCACTTTCTTGATGTAGCCCGAACCGCCGCACTGTGAACAGGTAGTGGTCTTCTTGGTTGCGCTTCCGGTTCCGTTGCAGACCGGGCAGCTTTCCGTGTGGGTGACCTCGATTTCCTTCTGGACGCCGAATACTGCGTCTTTCAAGGTAATCTGGATGCGCATTAACATGTCGTCGCCGTCGCGCGGACCCGCATTTCTGCTGCGCCCGCCGCCACCGAAGAATGTATCGAAGATATCGCCGAATCCGGAGAAGTCCGCGTTGAATCCCGCGCCGCCCGCGCCGGAATAACTGCCTTTTGATGCGTTGGTGAAATTCTCATGGCCCAGCTGGTCATACTGCCGGCGTTTTGTCTCATCGGACAAAACACTGTATGCCTCGTTAATGCCCTTGAATTTCTCCTCGGCGCCTTCCTCCTTGCAGACGTCCGGGTGGTACTTTTTGGCAAGATTCCTGTAGGCTTTTTTGATTTCCTCCTGGGTTGCGTTTCTGCTTACGCCAAGAGTATCATAGTAATCAGCCATACTTTACTCCTGAAAAAGGAAGTTAATCCTTCTTCACTTCATAGTCTGCGTCAACTACGTTGTCGTCTGCCTTCTTTGCGCCGCAGTCGCCGCCGCAGTTGCAGCCGTCGCCGCCGGGGGCAGCGCCCGCTGCTTCCTGGGCTTTCTGCTGTTCTTCCTGAATCTTCTGATACATCTTAGAGGTTGCGGCAAAGACAACTTCCTGGAGTGCATCCATCTTTGCTTTGATGTCGTCGGTTGCAGCGTCCTCTTTTGCAAGGATGTCCTTGAGTTCGGCGGATGCCTTCTGAATCTTTTCCTTGTCCTCGGCGTCTACTTTGTCAGCAGTCTCCTTGTCGTTTAAGAGTTTCTCCGCTGCGTAAACGGCATTGTCTGCATTGTTGCGCAGTTCGATTTCCTCGCGCTTTTTCTTGTCTTCCTCTTCGAATGCCTTTGCATCTTTGACCATCTTGTCGATTTCGTCGTCTTTGAGGTCTTTTCTTCCGGTAATGGTCATAGACTGTTCATGGCCGGTGCCGAGGTCTTTTGCCGAGACATGGACAATGCCGTTTGCATCGATATCGAAGGTGACTTCAATCTGCGGCATTCCGCGCGGTGCCGGCGGAATTCCGGTTAACTGGAATTTGCCGAGGCTGAAGTTGTCGCGGGCGAACTGGCGCTCTCCCTGGACGACGTGGATTTCAACCGAGGTCTGGTTGTCTGCCGCGGTGGAGAAGATCTGGCTCTTTCTCGTCGGGATAGTGGTATTTCTTTCGATGAGTTTGGTTGCGATGCCGCCTAAGGTTTCGATGCCAAGGGTAAGCGGGGTGACATCAAGTAAGACAACGTCTTTTGCCTCGCCTGTCAGAACTGCGCCCTGGATTGCTGCACCGAGTGCAACGCATTCGTCGGGGTTGATGTTCTTGTCCGGCTCTTTGCCGAGGATTTTCTTAACTTCTTCAACGACCATCGGAACACGGGTGGAACCGCCGACAAGTAACACATGGTCGATGTCGTTCGGGGTAAGTGCTGCGTCTTTTAATGCCTGTTTGACCGGTTCAACGGTCTTCTGGACAAGGTCGTCGATTAACTGCTCGAACTTTGCACGGGTTAAGTCAATGTCAAGGTGTTTGGGTCCGTCGGCGGATGCGGTGATGTAGGGCAGGTTGATGTTTGCCTTCTGAAGAGAGGAGAGTTCAATCTTTGCCTTTTCCGCGGCGTCCTTTAATCTCTGCATTGCTACCGGGTCTTTCTTTAAGTCGACGCCTTCCTTTTTCTTGAACTCGTCTGCAAGGTAGTCGACGATTCTTGCATCGAAGTCGTCGCCGCCCAGGCGGTTGTTTCCTGCGGTTGCCTTGACTTCGAATAAGCCGTCGTCGAGGGTTAAGATGGAGACATCGAAAGTTCCGCCGCCGAGGTCGTAGACAAGAACGGTAACTTCATGTTCCTTGTCAAGGCCATAGGCAAGGGCGGATGCGGTAGGCTCGTTGATAATACGAAGGACGTCAAGTCCTGCGATTTTGCCTGCGTCTTTGGTTGCCTGTCTCTGTGCATCGTTGAAGTATGCAGGAACAGTGATAACCGCTTTGTCAATTTTTTCGCCTAAGTATGCTTCTGCATCGAGCTTGAGTTTCTGCAGAATCATGGAGGAAATTTCCTGCGGAGAGTATTTCTTTCCATCAATGTCGACTGAGTAGTCGGTTCCCATGTGGCGTTTGATTGAGCTGATAGTTCTCTGCGGGTTGGTGATTGCCTGGCGTTTGGCTACGTTGCCCACTAATCTTTCGCCGTCTTTGGAAAATCCGACTACAGACGGGGTGGTTCTGAATCCTTCTGCGTTTGCGATGACGATGGGAGAGCCGCCTTCCATAATTGCAAGGCAGGAGTTGGTTGTTCCAAGGTCGATTCCGATTACTTTGTTTGATGCCATGTGTGTTACCTGATTATTTTTTTTATTGGTTAGTCATTCACTCCGGTTTGGCGGAGACCACTACTTTTGCGTGACGAAGTACTTTGTCGCGTATCATGTATCCGGGAACTGCCACGTCGATAATGCAGCCTTCGGGAATGTCATTAGATGGAAGGGTAACGATTGCTTCCTGAAGGGTGGGGTCGAAGAGTGTTCCTTTTTCGGTGTTCATCGGCTTGATGCCGTGTTTTTCAAGTATGGAGACATAGAGTTTCTGTATCTGCTCTAAGCCGTCTCTGAGCTGGTCGTCGGTTGCTTTGAGGGCACGGTCAAAGTTGTCGGATACGTCAAGGAAGTCTGCTGCCATGCGCTCTGTCGCACGGCGGACTTCTGCTTCCTTGTCTTTTTCGAGGCGTTTGCGGGTGTTGTCAAAGTCTGCTGCAGCGCGAAGATATTTGTCGTTTAGCTCGTCGTATTTTTTTTGGAGCTTTGCAAGTTCATCTTCTTCAGGGGCGGTCTCCATGGATTTCTCTGCTTCGGCGGCTGGTGCTTCGGCATTTGTTTCGATTTCGACCTTGGAGATTTCCTCCTGGGTCTTGTCTTCTTCTGTTTTTTTATCCATGGGTGTTTCCTTTCGGGGCTGTAAAACATCTGTTCGGTTGTCTCCTCACAGGTGCTGCAATAAAATATGGATTTCAGTTCTATAAATACTTTGTTGTGTTAGAATTATATAGAACTGCTAAACGGGCTGAATTTGGCGGGAAATTTTTTTGGAGAGGGGGGCGCGCGTAAAATTGAGGGGGAAAAAACAGGGTGCGCAGATTTTTATATCTCCTTCCCGTCCACCCTTTTCGCACACACCGTCGGTGAAAGATTGCGCCGCAGAACCTCTGACGCTAAAACCTTCCGGTAAGCTTCAGCGCCTTCCACGATTGCATAGGCATCGCCTTTTGCAAGGCAGACAAAGCCCCCTGCGCGTTTGTGCGGCAGTACAACAACAGCCCCTACCGGCGCGTGATAGAGCCCGCTAAGCAGCTCCTTTTTTCGTGCGAGTTCGGCGGCAAAGCCTTTCGTCTTTGCCGCTGCCACCTCGCCGAAAACAAGCACCCCGTCAGCAGTCCGCACTAAAAAATCCACCTCGGCAATAACGCGCCCCCGCGCCTTGAAGCGGATTTCGCCGTCTTTAGAATACCATAATCCGTCGGGCGCGTATTTGTCGTATGGCACATACTGTGCATCCGAAAGCTTGGCAGCGATTTTATCTATCGCAGGATTTGCCGCGCTTTCGGTGAGCAGAATCTCATACACTAATGCTTCAAAAAATTTGCCGGCGGCGGATTGGTGATTCGCCGAATTCTCATTATATAAATCCGCCCGCTCCGGCTTGGCGAGGTGAAAAACCGCCTTGCGGATTTCCGCAGGCGTAAGTGCTGCATCCCGCAGCAGTTTTGCAACCTCGATTGCTGACATTGGTTTGGCTTACCGGTGGGTGAAATATGCAACCGCTTTGCCATCTTTCACATCGTCGATTTTCACAAAACCGACGCGCTCAAACTGCACAATCTTACCGTTGTAGCCAAGGACTGCAGGCTCGGTCATGCCTTCCACAACGCCTTCGGGCGTCAGAAGCGAGGCGGGGGAGGCGCACTCAGCCGGGAGCCACTGGACAATAGGTGCCTTTGCAGCGCGCGCCTCTGCGAGTGAGTCGCCTGCATATTCCGCTTTGCCCTCGCCGGTGATTTTAATATTGAACAGGTCTTTGAGTCTGAGCATGCCCCCCTCCCTGACCTCCGCCTTCGGCAAAAGCACTTTGCCGGCGAAAGGCAGATCACGCATACCCCGCTCCGGTTTGTTCGGGTACACCGGCGCGTGAGCGACGGTGGCAGGCGCCCCTTCCACCTCTACGCATACAGGTTCCGGCACAAAGAAATACCGGTCCGCATCCGCATCGATAAGCGCCTTGTTTGCGGCAAACAGATTTTCCCAGGAAAAAGAAATATCAGTATCTCCCATGCCGATGTCAATGTTGGCCGAGCGGACCGCTTCAGCCTGAATACCGCGGCGTGCGAGAGCACGCAGCGTGCCTAAATGAATGTCGTCCCAACCGGTGTAAAGCCCCTCGTTAATGCCCTTTCTCATGCCCGAGGTGGAAAGCTCCAGTCCGGCAATCGACATTCTGCCGTAGTGATAGTAGTAGGGCATCTTCCAGCCGAAGTATTTGAAAATATACTCCTGTCTGCGAGTGTTTGCAATATGGTCTTTTCCTCTGATAACATGAGTCATGCCAAGAAGATGGTCATCTACAGCCACCGAGAAGTTCATTAAGGGATAGACAAATACCTCCGGCTTTCTCGGATGCTTAACCGACGTCAGCACGCGCATTGCAGCAAAGTCGCGGACCGCCGGGTCGGGGTGGGCAATATCAGTCTTGACACGCATGGTAATTTCGCCTTCCTTGTATTTTCCGGCAAGCATATCGTCAAAGCGCCTGAGATTTTCCTCAACCGACAGAGACCGGCAGGGACAGGCGATTTTTTTGAGTTTCTTTTCCTTGAACTCGGCATTGTCGCAGGTACACATATAAGCCCCGCCAAGTTCAATGAGTTTGCGCGCAAGGTCATAGTAGACTGCAAACCGGTCGGACTGGACAACGACATCAGTGATGCCGATGCCAAGCCACTTGAGGTCTTCGACGACCATGTCATACGCCTCGGGGTCGACACGTTTCGGGTCGGTGTCTTCCACGCGGTAATAGAATTTACCGCCGTATTTTTTCACATAATAGTCGTTTAAGACCGATGCGCGTGCATGACCGAGATGCAGCGGTCCCGACGGGTTCGGGGCAAACCGCATAACAACGCCGCCCTCGGCGTCGGTGAGTTCCGGAAGAGTATGCACGCGTGCAGTCTTTTTCTCATGCATTTTTTCGACCGCCGCGGGGTTGAGCTCAGTCAGTTTTGCCTCGCGCTGGTCTTCCGGGATTGCTTCTACTTCCTTGAGAATGTCTGGAAGCATCATGTTTATTTCCTTAGCCTTTGAGCGCAGTTCGGGATGAGCACCCATTACGCTTCCAAGCACGGCTCCCGCACGCGGAACTGCCTTGTTTTTGACAGCGTTCTGGAGTGCGAGAATAAAGATTTCCGATTTGATATCTGTATCTGTCATTTTGAGTGATATATATTAGTTGTAGACAGTGTTTAAGGTTGCGGGAAGAGCAGGACAAAATCGCGTGCGTAAAAAAGAAGACGGGGAAAACCCTGAGGCGGTTCGCCAAAGGGTTGAGCACGGCGCCGCGGGAGCGAAGCGACCAAGGCGTTGAGCACGGCTGTGCCGTGCGACCTCTGCCGTGCGATATTGTATTACTGGTCTTCTTTAAGCAGATTCTCTTTTTCAGGGTCTTTCATGCACTCTATATTCTTACGCTCCTCGCGCATGATAAATATCAGACAGGCGGAAAGCCCCACAATTACCAGCGTAATGCCGACCATATCCATAAATTCAATATGAGTGCCAACTAAAAGCCGTCTGACCATAGTGGTAATGCCTGCAATAAATATCGGGCGGAGCAGAATACGGCCGTATTTGACATAGGACCGCACCATATCAATGAGTGTGGCAATAATAATGATAAACAGAATTGACTGCACAACCGCATTCATGGTTTCGATGGTGGGGTCTGCCAATGCGTCAATAAGCAGTTTTACCGATTCGGCGCATACCATTAACGCGGTAATTACCAGAAGAACGGCAATCAGCAGATAAATGACAACTGTTATGGCACTGCATCCTTTTACCAGCGGACCGCGCAGTGTGGAAAAACTATGATGTGGTTTCATTGTATATAATTAGGCTTTGAAAATATAAGAGAATATGGATTGGGAAAAGAGAGAAAATTATTTATCCCAGGCAATCTGCCCGAGAATCCGATACATTGCTTCCGGCTCATCAAAGACCGGAATCTGATGCCGGGCAAGAAGGTGCACTCCCGGCTTTAAGCAGTCGCCGCCGACAAAACAGCCTGCCATGAGATTTTTCGTCTTCTTCTGGTAATCAATGAGCACCTGCGCAACCGCTTCGGGGCCTAAGACCTTGTTCGGGAAGTTGACTAAAACTGCCATATCCCAGAAATCCGGGTTTGCACAGAGCACCTCAAATACCCCGCGGAACCGTTCTTCATCCGCGTCGCCTAAGAGGTCAATCGGATTGTTCTTGTTCCAGAACGGCGGCAGGAACGTGTTCATCTCCTCGATGAGGTTTTGCGGCAGGTCAACGATGTCAATGCCCCACTCTTCTGCATAATCATTGGAAAGGACCGCAAATCCGCCGGCGTTCGTGATAACGACCGCGCGCTTGCCTTTAAGAGGCTGTTTCATTCTGGACACAATGGAAGCAATCTGGAAGGCTGCCGGAATCGTCTTTGCCGGTATCACGCCGCATTTTCTGAATGCTTCCATGTAAACCTCGTAGGCGCCGGAAAGAGAACCGGTGTGCGAGGCGGCTGCCGCCTGACCGCGCTTGGAAGAACCCGCCTTGATTGCTACAATTGGCTTGGTTTTGATAATCTCGCGCGCCATCTCCATGAAAGCAACACCGTTTTTAATCTCTTCAATATAGAGAATGATTACCTTTGTGTGCGGGTCGCGCTCTGCATAGCTCATGTAGTCAAGGAAGGAAAGATCGCACTGGTTTCCAACCGATACAACCTCGGAAAAGCCCATTTCCTGTCCCTCGGAAAGCGAAATGCCCACAACTGCGTTTACAATAGCGCCCGACTGGGAAATGAAGGCGATATCGCCCGGCAAAGGCGAGGTGGACACATAGGTGGTATCCAGTTTGTACGGCGGAAGAATGAGGCCAAGACAGTTCGGGCCGACAATTCTGATGCCGTATTTGCGGGCGATTTCCACAATCTGGTTTTCGAGCGCGCGGCCGTTTTCGTCCATCTCCTTGAATCCGGCGGTGATGACCACAGCCATCTTAACGCCTTTGTTTCCGCACTCCTCCATCATGACAGGCACCAGTTTTGCAGGCACCGTGACTACTGCCATGTCTACGGGGCCGGGGATGTCAAGAATGGTTTTGTATGCTTTTACGCCCTGGATTTCGTCGCGCTTGTTGTTTACCGGATATACGTCGCCCGGAAACTGGAGAACGTTGTGGAATGCAGCATATCCCATCTTGGTTTTGTCATCGGATGCGCCGATTACGGCGATGCTTCTTGGCTTGTAGTAGTCAAGAGGCACAATATCCGCCTGGTCGTAATGCGGCGGGAGTTCTACGGGTTCGTCCTGTACAATAACGCGCGCGTCTACCGCACAGCCGCCTTTTTCATAGATTTTCAGCGGGTTGATATCGAATTCGACGACGTTAGGGTTCTGTTCGAAGAAGGTGCAGGCGTTTTTGAGGGTATTGAAGATAAATTCCTCGTCTTTGGGTGCATCTCCGCGGTATCCTTTGATTAAGGTGTATGCCTTAATCTGGTGAATCATGGAGCGGAGCTCTTCGTCGCTTGCCGGAAGAATACGGATTGCAACATCTTTGTGGTATTCAACCATGGTGCCGCCGTGGCCGAAGGTAAGCACGCGGCCGAATGCGGGGTCGATTTTTCCGCCGACGATGAATTCAAGGCCGTTTTTGGCCATCTCTTCCACGATGACGCCTTTGATTTCGGCATCTTTGTTAAAGGCGGTTACGTTTGCAATGATTTTGTTAAAAGCGGCTTTTGCCTCTTCGTCTGTTTTGACGCCTACAATGACTCCGCCGGCATCGCTTTTGTGAATAATCTGCGGGGAAACAATTTTCATTACAACCGGGTATCCGATTTTTGCTGCCGCTTTTGCCGCTGAATCGGCATCGGTGACGATTTCAAAAACCGGGGCTGGTACATTAAACTGGCGCAGTAGCGTGTAGCCGTCTGCTTCTGACAGCATTCTTGTCGGTTTTCCTGACATATAATTTGTTCTCCAGTCTGCCATGCACACGCATGACATAATTCTACATTATTTATCATGTAGATTCCTATAAATAATCTGTGGTACGCGGGTGCGGTCCCGGGCAGACCGGGGCGGAGAGTTTATATAATGCGGAGGCACGCGGGAGAGTTTTTCAACGTTTGTCGAAAAACGCGCAGACGCAGTGCAGGGGCAGGAGAAACAATAACTCTTATACGCTCATACGACTAATGTTATTAGCACAAAGGGGGGCCGTAGGGTAGCCTGGAATCCTAGGAGACTGGGGGTCTTCTGACTCGCGTTCAAATCGCGGCGGCCCCATTACAACTATTTTGGAGAATATCATGAAACTTGCACCTGAATGCAGAGACTGTCTGAAAAATAAAATCCGCGACCAGTCGGGCTATATCGTAAAAGACCCCGCACGCATCGAGGAAATTGTGCGGATTTGCGACGCGGTCTTTGCCGCGGAATCGAAAAAAACCCTTGCGGCTGCCGTTGTCTCGGGGGCCATGCACCGCAGAAACTATGCGGAAATCGGATGCCCTGACCCGTATGCCGAAATAAAAAAGCGCGACAATCTGCGCGCAGAAAAAATCGTCGAGGCGGTCGCGCCGCGGATGCAGAGCCTCCATGACTGGATGAAGGCATCCATTATCGGCAATGCGATGGATTACGGGGTTACGGGGCACAATGTGGCTGAGGATTTCACGCGCTTTTTCGACGGCATGTTTGCAAAAGAGCTTGCCATCGATGATTCGGACAAATTTTTCCCGCTTGCGCGCCGGGTGGTTTATTTCACCGACAACTGCGGCGAGGTCATGTTTGACAAAAAGTTCTGCGAGGCGCTGAGAGCCGCCGGCGCTCATGTAACGGTGGTTGTCAAAGACCAGCCGATGTTAAATGATGTGACACAAAAAGAAGCGGCTGAAATCGCGCTTGGCGCCTCCTGCGACAAAGTCTGTCACGGCGGCGGGGGCGCGCAGCTTGGCACGCATCCGCCGTTTTTCCCGGAAAAGACGGCTGACGCTGTGAAAAATGCGACGCTCATTATTGCCAAAGGGCTTGCAAATTATGAAAGTCTTACCGAGTACAAACTCGACAAGCCTGCTGCATTTCTGATGATGATTAAGTGCGATGCGGTCGGGCGCATGGTGGGGGCAAAAAAAGGCGATATGGTTGCCATTTTGCAGGAGCCAAAAGCGTGAAACGCTTTTCCGGAAGGCGGGTGCGCCGCGGATGGCGCGCATTAAGCGATGATGAACTTGGCCGGCTGGTTATGGAAAATCTGGGCAATTCCATGGGGGCAAGTTTTTTTGACACCTCCGGTGTTGAACAGCTCGCACGCGAGGAGGAGGAAGCTGTTCCGGCCGGATTTTTTGAGTCGCCGGAGTATGCCTCGGCCCTTGCCGCTTACAAAAAGCGTACCGCAAACCTCTAATACTATACGGCGCTTACTTGTACATACTACATGACACAGATTCCCGATATCGATTCCGCGGTAAAACCACGGATGCCGAAAATATCCGATTATGAGATAAAACGGCAGAAGCGAATGTTTTTCCTCTGCTTTGCCATATTTATCATACTTGCATCAGCGGCATTTATTGCAGCAGTTGTCATAAAATCCTCGGTCCTTGCGATGTTTGTCCTATTGATTCTGTTCTTCTGGCTTGTTATGACCGTGATATTTGTTCTGCGCGCAAGGCGCGATTTCAGATAAAACATACCTGTTTTTTCCCCGGTTTTTTCTCTCTCTGTGAGGCAAACCTTAATGTATTTCAAATCTAACATATAAACACTTTGAACACAGTAAAAGCACCCGTAAATCCGGGAGTAATCTTATTCATTGCAGCGTTTGCGGCGTTTATTGCAACGTTTAATGAAACGTATCTCAATGTTGCGTTTACTCCTATTATGGATACCTTCGGTATCTCTGAAACGACAGTACAGTGGCTTACTACCGGCTATATGCTCGGGGCTGCCGTCATGGTGCCGGTAACGGCATTTCTGTACAAAAACATCAAGACGAAAAAGCTGTTCCTGATTGCACTGGGCCTCTTAATTGTCGGTTCTGTTGTCGGAGCGCTTGCAGTCAGTTTCCCGATGCTTTTAACCGGCAGAATTATTCAGTCGCTTGGAACAGGCATGCTCATTCCGCTTGGTATGAACATTAACGTCGAGTGCGCGCCGCGTGAGAAACTCGGGCTGTTCCTCGGTATTGTGGGGTCTATGACTACTATCGGTCCTTCATCTGCAATTCTTCTTGCAGGGCTGTTCCTCTCGGTTGTCTCCTGGAATGTTTTGTTCTGGATTTATGCAGCAATTGCGGCTGTTTGTTTCATTTGCGTTGCGGTAAAGCTCGGCAATGTTTCGACGCTTACCAAGCCGAAACTGGATATCCCGTCGGTTATTTTAATCGGTCTGTCGCTCGTTGGTATCTTATACGGCATTTCTTCGCTGTTCGGCGGCAGCCTGATAATTTCGGCGGCGGCGATTGTTGCCGGTCTGCTTCTGATGGTCATTTTCGTGAAGCGTCAGAACAAGCTTGAGATGCCGTTAATCAATCTTGCTCCGTTAAAGATTCCGGTGTTTGCGATTGGTGTGATTATCAATATTCTGTCGCTTATTACGATGTTTGCGATGAATATTGTGATTCCTATCTATTTGCAGAGTGTGCTGGGCATGGAGGCGCTGACCGCATCGTTAACGCTTTTCCCGGCGATTGTGCTGTCTGCGGTGATTGCGCCCCTGGCAGGTAAATTCTATGACAAACACGGTCCTGCACTGCTTCTGCCGTCAGGTTTTCTCTTTATCGCGGTGTTTGCAGCTTTGCTTACGGTTGTGATTACCACAGGCAGCATGGTTGCTTTAGCGCTTTGTTATATTCCGGTTATCTGCGGTTCGGCGCTTATTATTGGTCCGGTGCAGAGTTATGCGCTGTCGCATCTGTCGTATGAGCAGAATCCGCACGGTATTGTCGTCATGAGTACGGCGTTCCAGATTGGCGGCTGTATCGGTTCTTCGGTCTTTGTGGGTATTTATTCGGTTGCAGCATACGGCATTTCTCTTTCTGCAGGGTTTAGTACTGCGGCATTTTCGGTTGCGGGGGTTGCTGTTATCGGGTTGATTCTTGCGCTGGTTATCGCTGGTATTGCGAGAAAGGAAAAAGCGGCTAAGGCGGGTTCCGCCTGAAAAAAGAACTTTTTATTTTTTTTTTACTTTATTTTTATCTACCCCAGTTTCGCCTTCACAAACTTAGCCAGCAGCGCATCCATCTGAATCTCCGCATCCGCACCCTCGCTTAACCTGAAATCCGCCTCCCCCACAGCATCAATCAAATCCACCTTCGCCCGCCGCTCAACCGAATCCGACGCCGAAACCGTCCGGTAAATCTGATTCAGCAGCTCATTTGGTGCAATGCCCCGGTCATACATCAGAGCATGCAGCGCGCGCTGCGCCGTCTCGAAATCACCCTCGAAACAATACGAAAGCAGATTTTCAATCTCCTCCGGCTTCGCATTCGACGTAATCGCATAGATATTTTCGGCCGTCACCACATCCGAAACAATCGCAGCACCCTGCAGCGCATTAATCGCCTTGCGCATATCGCCCATCGCAACATACGAAATTGCAATATAAGCCCCCTCATCAACGACAATCCCCTCGTTTTTCGCAATCCGCTCCATCTCGCGATACACCGCCTCGTCATCCAGCGGACGGAACCGGTAAATAGCACACCGCGACTGAATCGGATCAATAATCTTCGACGAATAATTGCAGGAAAGAATAAACCGGCACGTCTGGGCATAATTTTCCATAGTCCGGCGAAGCGCAGCCTGCGCATCCTGCGTAAGCGCATCCGCCTCATCCAGGAATAAAATCTTAAACGTCGCATCACCAAGAGGCGACGTGCGCGCAAACTGCTTAATCTGATTGCGCACCACATCAATACCCCGCTCATCCGACGCATTCAGCTCACGGAAATTCATGCTCCAGGTATCCCCGAACATCTCGCGCGCTAAAGCCACCGCGCAGGTGGTTTTACCCACACCAGCCGAACCGGTAAACAGAAGATGCGGCAGAGATTTTGAAGAAACATATGCTTTCAGCCGGTTTACCACATCAGTCTGCCCCGCAACCTCTGACAGATTCTGCGGCCGGTATTTTTCAATCCATATTTCGGGCGATGCTTCCATAATATAATACTATTAGTCGGGATGCAATATATCTGTGCGGGTTTCGCTTCCCGCATGACAACGAAAAACAGACAACGCTTCTGCTATCTTATACTATCCGGTTAGTTTATAGCCTTATACAACCAAAACTATTGCAGAGATTTCTATGTTCTTAATTGGTGAAGCTCTGGTTGGCGATGGAGCGGAACTCGCTCACATCGACCTTATGATTGGCGAAAAGAACGGACCCGTAGGCACCGCATTTGCAAACGGTCTTACCCAACTTTCCGCAGGACACACCCCCTTACTCGGCGTTATCCGCCCGAACCTCCTGCCCAAGCCGGCAGTCTTAATCGTTCCGAAAGTAACCTTAAAGCACGGCGAACAGGTAACCCAGATATTCGGCCCGGCACAGGCAGCGGTTTCCAAAGCGGTTGCAGACTCTCTTGAAGACGGTGTTTTCGGGGACGTGGATGTTGACGACGTTGTTATTGTTGCAAGCGTTTTCATTGACCCGTCCGCAAAGGACTTCAACAAACTCTACCGCTTCAACTACGGCGCAACCAGACTTGCCATTACCCGCGCAATCGATAAATTCCCGGACACCGCAACCGTCCTTAAGGAAAAAGACCGGGCAGCACACGGCGTTATGGGATTCAAGGTTGCAAGACTCTGGAACCCGCCGTATCTGCAGGTCGCCATGGACCTTATCGATATGGGCCAGGTCAGACGTGTGCTTGAAGGCGTTCCGCAAAACGACCATGTCATCTTCGAGGCAGGCACCCCGCTTATCAAGCAGTACGGTCTGAAAGTCCTTGACGAAATCAGAAAGATTCGCCCGAACTGCTTCATCGTTGCAGACATCAAGACCATGGATACCGGCAACCTCGAGGCGCGCATGGTTTCCAACGCAGGCGGGGACGCAGCAGTTGTTTCCGGTCGTGCACCGATTGAGACCATTGCAGCCTTCATTAAGGAGGCAAAGAAGTGCGGCATCTATGCAATCATTGATATGCTCAATGTCGAAGAGCCGGCAAAACTCATCGAGGCATTAGGAAAGATGGGCGGCAAAGCGCTTCTCCCGCAGTATGTTGAGATGCACCGCGCAATCGACAAGGAGGCAGCAGCAGGAGAATATTCCTGGGGCGACATCAAGGCAATCAAGGAAATCGGCAAGAAGTATGGTGCAAAGATTCTTGTTGCAACTGCAGGAGGTATTCGTCAGCCGGTTGTCAAGAAGGCTGTTGCTGCAGGGGCTGACATTGTTGTTGTCGGTCGTGCTATCACCGCAAGCAAGGACATCAAGAATGCTGCAGAGAGTTTCCTTGCAGAGCTTGATTCCGAGGAAATCGACCAGTTCCGTGTTATGACGGACTTCTAAATATTCTTTTTTTTATACCTCTCTTTCACCGGCACATTCTTTCCGCTCCGGTCTCGCCCCGCCTGCAAACAATCATGCTTATAAATGAGTAGCACCAAGAATAACATATTATGACACTCGCACTGCTCTCAGTCTGGGACAAGACAGGCATCATCGACCTTGCCCGTGCCCTTGCAGCGAACAAAATCGACATCATTTCCTCGGGCGGAACGGCAAAAGCCATCCGTGAAGCAGGAATCCCGGTAAAAGATGTATCCGAATACACAGGATTTCCCGAAATGATGGACGGCCGCGTTAAAACCCTCCACCCGAAAGTCCACGGCGGACTGCTTGGCAGACGCGGCAAAGACGACGCCGTAATGAAACAGCACGGCATCGAAGAAATCGACATCTTATGCGTCAACCTCTACCCCTTCGAGGAAAAATCCAAACTCGGCCTGCCCTTGCCCGAACTCATTGAATTCATCGACATCGGCGGCCCTGCAATGATTCGCGCCGCATCCAAAAACTACAAGGATGTAACCGTAATTGTCGACCCCTCCGACTACAAAATGGTCATCGACGCCGTAAACAACGGCGGAACAACCCAAGCCCAGCGCTTACAGCTTGCAGCCAAGGCATTTACCAGAACCGCGGCATACGACGCGGCAATTTCCAACTACCTCAATGCACTTGAAGGTGAATTCCCGTCCACCTACACCTTCCAGTTTGCAAACGGCCGCACCCTGCGCTACGGCGAAAACCCGCACCAGAAGGCGGCCGTTTACGGCGTAACCGGTATTGCAGGACAGGACTCCATGCAGGGCAAGGAGATGTCCTACAACAACTATCTCGATGTCCATGCAGCGGTATCGCTGTGCCGCGAGCTCTGGGACCATGCAACCGTCATTGTAAAACACAACAACCCGTGCGGAGTTGCAGTTGCAAAAGACCAGCTGGAATCCTACATTAAGGCGCGCGACTGCGACCCGGTTTCGGCGTACGGCTCGATAGTTGCGGTTAACCATGAGGTTGAGATGCCGCTGATGCAGGAAATCTGTACCACCTTTGTCGAGGTCTTAATTGCGCCGTCCTTTGCGCCGGGAACGGTTGAACTTGCCAAAACCAAACCGAATATGCGTCTGTTAATTCTTCCGCCGGCTGTCCCAGCTGATGAGATAAGAACCATTGACGGCGGTATTTTAGTCCAGCGCACCCCGGAGTACAGCGAGGACTGGAAAGTTGTATCCAAGCGCGCCCCGACGGCCGATGAAATGGAGGCATTCAAGCTTGCCTGGAAAGTTGTCAAGTATGCCAAGAGTAATGCAATTATTTACACAAACAAGACGGAGACGGTCGGTATCGGCGTCGGTCAGATGAACCGTGTCAACTCCGCGCAGATTGCAATTACGAAGGCGGCCGAGTTCGGCAGAAACATGAAGGGAACCGTAGTCGCATCAGATGCGTTCCTGCCCTTTGCCGACACGCTTGAGGTGGCAGCCGCCGCGGGCGCGACCGCGCTTATCCAGCCCGGAGGCTCCATCCGCGATGACGAGGTGCTTGCAAAAGCGGACGAGTTAGGAATTGCCGTTGTCTTTACCGGTGTCAGATATTTCAGACACTAATCTTTTTTTATTACCGTTCACGCAGGTCAAAAACCTACTGCCTCAGTTTCTGCTCCACCTTGTCAAAGAACCCTCTTCCGACATCCACAAACAGTGCCGGCTCAGCCGCCTTGCGAATAGTAACCACCGCGCTTTCCCCGATTTCAAACTGGTCCTGACCGTCAATCACTAAAAGCGCCGGTTTTACCGAAGAAAGCCGCACCTCGACCGCACTGTCCGGATGAATCACATACGGCCGCGAGGAAAGCATATACGGCGCAAGAGGCACAAGAAGCACCGCCTCCATAGCCGAATCCACAATAGGTCCCCCCGCGCTCATTGCATAGGCAGTGGAACCCGTCGGCGTACTGAGAATCAGCCCGTCGGACCGAAACATTCCCGTACGTTTGCCGTCGATATAAACCTCGAATGTTAAAATCTTCGCCGGCCGGCTGGTTACAATCACCGCCTCGTTTAACGCGCAGCCAAGCACCCGGCCGTTGCACTCAACCGAAATACGCATCCGCTCCTCGGTTTTGAGCGGCAGCGCCAGCTCGCGCAGTTTTTCCTCGATATGGTCCTGCTCGATATCGGTAAGAAAACCAACCAGCCCGCTGTTGATACCGATAACCGGAATCTGATGCGAAAGCAGCCGCACCGCGCGAAGCACACTGCCGTCACCGCCGATAACCAGAACAAGGTCTGCTGCAAGCGATTTCAGCGAAACCCCGGTATAGCCGAGTTCGGATGCAATTGACTCTTCATAGACGACCTCGTGACCAAACGAGTGCAGCATCCAGCCTACAGACTGCGCTAAATCCGTGACCTCCTTGGAATCTATTTTGGAAACAATGCAGACCTTCATTTGCCGCCCCCTTCTTTCAGCGCTTCGACAATCTGAGCATGCAGCGCGGGAGGTGCTGCAAGAAGCGGGCGTCCCTGTTTTACATCATCCGGGAAATCGGCCGGCTCTCCTGAGGGAAGAGTGACAAGAACCCCTGCCTCCTCACAGATAAGAATGCCTCCAGCGGCATCGGTAATGCGCAGATTGCCGCGCAGGTCTAAAAAGGCTTCAAGCCGGCCCGCCGCGACATAACACAACTCCAGAGCAGACGCCCCGAACTGGCGCGTGCGCCGCACAAAAAGCCCGACATCCTGCAGCATCTTCGGATGCGGGCGGTTGGCATAATAACTGATAGATGCACGCCGGATATCAGACATCACCGACGGCTGCAAAGCGCGCCCGTTCAAAAACGCCCCGCCGCCGCGCACCGCAGAAAACGACTCGCCTGAAGACAAATCGCGCACATAGCCTGCAGCAAGCCGCTTTCCGTCGGAAAGCCCGAACGAGACCGCATAAAACGGCAGTCCCCGCGCCGCATTGAAAGAACCGTCCACCGGGTCAAGATAAACAATGCCCTTATCCCCGCCTAAATCCACCAGCCCTGCCTCTTCGGAAAGCAGATACCTGCAGGCCTGTACCGCCCGGAAATTTCTGATAACAATATCTTCAGCAACCTTGTCAAGGCGCTCTGTAGGGGTATTGTCCGCGCCCATCGCAATTTCCTCCGCCCCGAAATCAGTTCCAATAAGAGGCGCTACCGCTTCTTTTATTTCATCAGCCGTCTTTGCACAAAGATTCAGGAACGCATCGGGGGTAATCATAGTGTAACTATATTGTCTCTTGATAATATCACCCTTTCGGATAGCATCATTCACCACCGAACGGTATCATTAATAGGATGTAAGTTAAATAGTTTCTGCATCAGAGGTGTAACCACCCTGAGGTGTTAACACATGGAAAAACAAACAGTGGTAAACATAATTGCCATCGCATGGGCACTTGCTGCCTTCCTTCTCCCGCTGATTAAATTTGGCGCACTCCCTGACGGAGGAGATGCAGACGCACTTGCTCAGACCTACGGCATATTAACCGTTCTGCCGCCGCTTCTTGCACTTGTTCTTGCATTCCTTACGAAAAACGTTATTCTCTCGCTTTTCCTTGGAGTACTTGACGGCGCATGGATGATTGCACTTGTCAGCGGCAACATCATCAATGCAATAGGCGACGCATTCTTTAACTCAACCGACTACTTTGTCGGCACCCTTGCAGACCGCTGGGATGCAGGTATTATTATGCAGGTTCTTGTTATCGGTGCATTAATTGCGCTGATTACCAGAATGGGCGGCATGGCAGGAATTGCACAATTCATCGCCAAGGTTGCAAAAGGACCCCGCTCTGCACAGATTGCAATGTGGCTCTCTTCCTGGGTCATCTTCTTCGATGATTATGCAAACGCATTAATTATCGGTCCGATTATGCGCCCTGCCTGCGACAAGTTCAGAATCTCACGCGAAAAACTTGCATACATTGTCGACTCAACCGCAGCGCCTGTAGCCGGAATCATGCTTATTTCCACATGGATTGGAACGGAACTGGTCAACATCGGTCAGGGTCTGCAAAATGCAGCCGTGGAAGGTATTTCCTCCTACACTGTCTTCGTTGACACTATTCCGTTCAGATTCTACAACATCCTGACGCTTTTCTTCGTCTTAATGACCGCAATTCTCCTGCGCGAGTACGGCCCGATGTTCAAGGCGGAAACCCGTGCCCGCACAACCGGCCAGTCTGTTAACCCCGGCTCCGAGGTCATGGAGGAAGAAGAAATGGGCGACGAGATTGAAGACAATGCAGACTTAAAGAAAGACCACAGTGTTCTGCGTCCTTCAAAGAAAGTCCATCCGCCGAGAATTATCAATGCAGTAATTCCGATTCTGGTCTTAATTGTCTCCGGTGTCATCTTGTTCTACACCAACGGCGCAAACTGCATTATGGCAGGCGACGGCATGATTTCTGCAGAAGAATTCGCGAGCTTCGGTTTCTTTGAATCCATCCGCGACGCATATTCCAATGCAGACGCATCGATTGTCCTGTTCCAGGCCGGTCTGCTTGCATGTATTGTTGCCTTAATCATGGGCTTTGCACAGAGAATTTTCACCATTAAAGACGGTATCGAGACCTGGGCACATGGTATGAAATCCATGCTCTTTGTCTGTATCATCTTAATTCTTGCATGGTCCATCGGCTCTGTTATCGGCGACCTTGGAACTGCATCGTATCTCATCGGTGCGTTATCCGAGACTCTGCCGATGTGGATTGTGCCGATGCTTGTCTTTATCATTGCAGCAATTGTCTCCTTTGCAACCGGTACGGCTTACGGAACCATGGCAATTTTACTGCCGCTGGTTATTCCGCTTGCCACCGCGATTGCAGGATTTAGCGGTGGTGAAATGACTACTGACATGGCTGCCTACGGCTACATGATTATTGCCTCCTCTGCGGTTCTCACCGGTGCAATCTTCGGCGACCACTGTTCCCCGATTTCGGATTCAACCATTCTGTCCACCATGGGTGCAGGCTGTGCCTTAATGGACCATGTTACAACCCAGATGACCTATGCAGTAACGGTAGCAGTTGCTGTCTGTATCGGCTACATCCTTGCCGGTCTCGGTGTCAATGTCTGGCTTACGCTTCTTATTACAGCGGCACTTCTGGTTGGTGTCCTTCTTGTCTTCGGTAAGAAAGTTCCTGCCTGGAAGGGCAAATCTGAAAATGTGCAGGCGCCGGCTGAACCGGCTGAAGCCTGATTCAAACAATCACCCCCTATTTTTTTATTTTCCCATTCATTAACAAAGAATTGATACCTTATTACGTCCAATAAGTAACTATTATGTGTATTGAGGAGGTAAATTTCGATGACCCTGGCAGTAGTCCAAAACCTCCTTCATTCGCACGATGAATTTTTTACCGGCCTTTGCACGCTTCTGTTAAGCGTTACGCTTTCCTTTATCGCAGGAATCTATCTCGGTTCGGTAAGTGATATTTTAGTTCTCATCCCCGGTCTAATGGTGTTAGTAACCCCGTCAATTAATATGCGCGGGGCTATTGCAGGCATTCTTACCTCGCGGCTTTCTTCATCCATGCACATCGGTTCCTTTGAAAAAAGTCTGGCGCGCGGAACAGATCTGGGCGACAATCTGCGTTCGGCGATTATTTTAACGGTTGCAATATCTGCGGTGCTTGCCCTGTTTGGCAAATTTATCTGCATCGTTTCCGGAACCGAGGTCATCGCAATGTTTGAAATGCTCGTCATTTCGGTAATTGCAGGAACGGTTTCCGGGATTTTAGTAACCCTTGCAGGTGTTTTAATCAGTCTTATCTGCTACCGGGCGAACTGGAATCTGGATATGATAGGGGCGCCGGTGGTAACCACGCTCGGCGACATTCTGACGCTGCCGTCCCTGGTGATAACCGCGCTTTTAGTCATGCAGCTGCCATTTATCGGGCTGTGCATCGCGGGGGCTGTGGTTCTTGCCCTTTTTATCTGGGCGCTTGTAACCGGTATCCGCGGCACTCATCTGATGAAGGATGTGCTCAAAGAAGGGCTGCCGCTTCTTGTGCCGTTATGTCTTTTAGGCATTCTTGCCGGTGTTTTGTACACCAACAAGCTGGAGAGTTTAATCAGCGCGGCCGCAGTGCTGATTCTGATTTCGCCGTTTATGAACGGATGCGGTTCAATCGGCGGCATCCTTACCTCGCGCATCGGCACCGAGATGCACATGGGTCTGGTTGATGCGAAGATTTTCCCGCAGAAAACCGTATGGAAGCATTTCGGCGAGAATTTCCTTTACGCAGCGATAATTCTGCCGCTCATGGGGCTGCTTACCCATCTTGCGGCACTGGCCTTTGACATCGCAAGTCCGGGGCTTGTACCGATGCTTCTGCTTTCGCTGATTGCAGGGGCGTTTGTGATTCTTGTTATGAATCTGCTCGGCTATTATACAGCCGTATTTGCCTACCGGAAGGGTTTTGACCCGGACAATTTCGGAGTACCGGTGGTTACCAGTTCGATTGACCTGGTGGGGGCTACGGCGCTGATTATTGTGATGGCAGTTTTGTTTGTGTAGGGAGAAATAAAACAGAGATATTATCTTATGTGAGGGAGAATATATAGGTATAAGTCAGACAGAGGATGCCCCGCATCTTTTGTCCCGGTGAATATCCAATGTCATATGAAGAAACCTACACACCCGAAAGCGTTGCCGAGGCAGTAAAACAATACGACGGGGTAAAAAGAAAACAGGCAATCGGCCGCCTGGTAAAAGCCCTTGAAATTGAAAATCCCGATGTGGTTGCGGCCTACGGCGAAGATGCGGCCGTAATCCGGCAGGGACACACTGCCCTGCTTTTGGCCGCCGACGGAATATGGAACCAGTTAATGGATGTAGACCCCTACTGGGCGGGTTACTGCGCGATTTTAGTCAATGTCCATGATATAGCAGCTATGGGAGGAAGGCCGGTTGCCATGGTCGATGTGCTTTCAGCATCTTCGGATGCGCTCATGGCGCAGGTTAGTGCCGGCATGCATGACGCCGCAGTTGCTTTTGATGTGCCAATAGTCGGCGGACATCTGCATCCTGATGCGCCTTATAATGTCATTGACGTCTCGATTTTAGGCGTTGCAGACATAGACAATATCATATACAGCTCGAGGGCGGCGCCGGGCAATGTCATCCTGTGCGCCATGGATTTAAACGGCAGGGTGCATCCGAGTGCAAAAATGAACTGGGACTGCGTTACGATGAAGACGCCCGAGGTGCTGCGCAAACAGATTGCGGTTATGAAAGAACTTGCCGAACATCACCTTGTGACAGCAGGCAAGGATATTTCCAATCCGGGCATTCTTGGAACACTCGGGATGCTTCTGGAGGCAAGCAATGCGGGCGCCGAGGTTGATTTAACGGCGATTCCCCGTCCCGACCTGGATGCAGTCAATGTGCCTTTTGAGCAGTGGGTCAGAATGTATCCGGGCATGGCGTTTATTCTGACAGTGGAGCCCGACGCCGTGGAAAAAGTATGCAGGGCGTTTCGAAAAACCGGGATGGCATGTCAGCAGATTGGCCGCGTAAACGATTCCCATTCGCTGGTTATTGCCAAAGGCGATGCGAAAACCACGCTCTTTAATTTCCACAGTTCGGGCATTACGAATATATGATTATCGGTCTCGGGTGTGCAAAGGATTTTGCCAAGGTGCTTGATAGCGCAAAGCAGGCGGCGTCAGACGATATCACTATCCGCTGTTACTGCGCAGCAGATATCGAAGATGCAGCGCAGGCGGCGCTTTCGCCTTATGTCGAGGTGGTGCAATCCAGCGCGCCCCACAAGGCGTTAATCGACGACTTAAAAGAGGGAACGATTGCAGGTGCGGTGCGGGGCACGCTTGCGGCAAATGACACGCTGAAATATCTGAAAGCGGCGTTTGGCGCGGACCATCTTGAACGGATTGCGCTGCTTGAGTCGGCGCACGGCGAAAAATTCTTTTTCGCGCCGGTAGGTGTGGATGAAGGCTGGACGGTTGCAGAAAAAACCGCGCTTGCAAAGGATGCCAGGCGGTTTGCCAAAATGTACGGGCTTTCAGAAAAGACGGTGTTTCTGTCGGGCGGGCGCCTGGGAGACATCGGGCGCCATCCGAATGTGGATAAAAGCATCGAGGAAGCGGATTTAGCCGCACGCATGCTGGAAGGCGCAGTGCACGGGGAGATTTTAATCGAGGATGCGGTAAAAGACGCCGGAGTTATTATTGCCCCGGACGGCATTTCAGGCAACCTTATTTTCAGGACCTTAACGTTTCTTGGCACGGGAATTGGTCACGGGGCGCCTGTGGCTAATATTCCGGCGATTTTCGTGGATTCGTCGCGCGCTTCGGCGGGGTATGTGGAAGCGCTCAAATTTACGATTCAGCTTTGCAGAAACAAATGTTGATTTTTATGCGCCGGTTTTTCAATCGGGGCTGTATTTTTCGTTTTTCAAAAACCGGGCAGCACATCTTGGATGAATTGTGAAATAATGCGCCTCAAGGGCTATCGCGCGAGAATATTGCGTTTTGGAAGATATCTTTAAATAGTATTAGAAACAATTCTTAATTGGTAATTATTATGGCAGACTTACCGAAAGCAGCATTAATCCGCCTTGCAAAAGCAGCAGGTGTAGAGAGAATCGGCGATGAAGCAGCAGAAGCATTAATCGCAGCAACTGAAGCATACGTCGCAAAGATTGCAAAGAAAGCAAACAACATCGCAGCAAACGCAGGCCGCAAGACCCTGAAAGCTGATGACATCAAGCTTGCAGTCGACTAAATAGAATATATTTGTTGACGTCTGTGTGAGACACTTTTTGGTGGCTTTCCCTTCTGAAAACCACCCACTCTTAAACCTTATTGGAGACTTTTTTTGGATTTTCCCCGCACATTTGCAAGCGCAATGCCGGCAAATATCAGCACCACGCCAATCCACTGTGTCCAGGAAACCCCTTCACCCAACATCAGCACCGCGCAGATAATAGAGGCCGGCAGTTCCGAGGAAGACAAAATGGTAGCCGCCCCTGCTGAAATATGCGGGGTGCCTATGGCAAACAAAAACATCGGCACCGCACAGCCAAGACTGCCTAAAATCAGCCCGTACTGCCAGAGCCCCTCGCCGAGCACACCCGAGGTAAATAAGGACGGGCCGAAAAGTACAATGAGCAGTACCAAAGCAAAGGTCATCACAAGGAAACTGCGGTTTAAGGGATGCATAGCGGTGCCCACCCTGCCCAGCAGGAACATATACAGCGCGTAAAATATCGCCGTTGAAAAACCAATCAGACAGCCGAACAAATCCAGGTCAGGAGATTTGCCGATAACGCCCGATGCAATAACGGTTCCGGCTAAGAGTACCGCGACCGATGCAACCGTCCGGCGGTCTGGAAGCCGCCTTTCTGCAATCGACTGAATAATAACTCCTATCCAGGTGAACTGAAAGAGCAGAAGCACCGCCACATAGGCCGGAATTGTCTGCAAAGCGATAATATACGTTGCACTGACCAGCGCGGTCAAAACACCCGCAAGAGCCAGGCCTGCAATCGTTTTTTTCGCCGGTTTTTTCAGGCCCGCGCCTTTTCTTCGCAGGACAAATACGGTGTAGCCCGAAAGCAGGACAAATAAAAATATCCAGCCGAAGAAATACTGGGCACAGACCACATCGCCTGAAGAAAATCCCGCGCCGTAGGCAAACTTAATCACAGACGAAGACGGGCCGAAGGCACAGCCTCCTAAAAATACCAGTATCGGAAAAAGTGCCCGGGAAAAATCCATATCTGATTAGTAATGTTTGCGCCGGAAAAGGAAGAGTGTTTCGTTTAAGCACGCAAACGAGTCTTTTCAGTCACCGGACGGATGGAAAAAACAGGAGAGATGCCTGCAAAAAAAAGAGTTTATTTTCTCATCTTTCTTGCCGCAAAAACCGCGGCGCACAAACCGGCAATAATTCCTGCGACAGGCACCGGTGATGCAGCAACATTGGTGTTTTCCGGCGCCACCGCCCCGCTTGCGATAACAATTCTACCCTGGGGGTTTTCATAATACGTGCTGATAGTGTGTCCCATTGCCTCGCTGATGTATTCAATCACGCACATATCAAGAAGCCTGCCGAGGTTGGTGGTCTTTGCTCCTGCAAACGGTGAATACTTGTCGCCGCCGGCTGAAATAAAGTCATTGGTTACCACAGTATAGGTCGCCTCCGGGTCAAAGGCGTAGCCGCCCACAGACTCAATCGAAACACGGTTGATTTCACCCTCAACATACTGTTTTGCGGTGTCAATATAATACACCATGCCGGAAACCTGCGGGAAACCACCCTCTGCATCCGGTGTTTTTGCCGTGTTCATCTCAAGCGCCTGTAAAAGCTGACTGCCCTTGATTTCTACAATCGTCAGCATGTTTCCAAACGGAAGGACATTGACAATGTCATGCATGGTAACCGCACCCGGCTGAATGGAAGCACGAATGGAACCGCCGTTAATTATAGCAATATCCGGTGAATACTTCAGTTTCTGCGCCTTCCAGATAAGCGCGTCGCAAATCAGGTCGCCAAGGTTGGTTTCCTCCGTGCGCGAGCCCGGAATTTCCTGACCGTTCAAAAGAACCTCGGAGGTACCCACTTCTTCGCCGTAGGCGACATTGACCTCATTGACATATTCCTCTATTTTTTTGGTAACATCCGCGTTCTTTTTTGTATAGTCAGAAACCAGCGCTGCCGCGAGTTTTCCGTTCGTTTCCTTAACTACGCCGATATTATAGAGATAGTATCCGGAATTGGCAATCAGCGTGTTGTTTACCGCCATACCGTTTTCAAGTTCTGTATGGCTGTGCCCGTCTAAAATCAGGTCAATGCCGTTGACATTTTCCGCAAGCTCAATCGAGCGGATACCTTTGGAAGTGTCATCGATGCCGAGCGAGGAAAGGCAGATAATTAAATCGCATCCCTCGCTTTTGAGTTTGTCCACCTGCTCCTGTGCGCAGGCAAACATTTCATCGCCGGTCAGAAATTTCAGCCCCTCGGTATATTTCGGATGGCTGTATAACTGGATTTCCGGCGTTGCAATACCGAATACGCCTATTTTTTTCCCGCCCGCATCAATGGTTATCGCATCTTCAAAGACCAGACGGCCGGTTTTTTCATACATGACATTTGCGGCTAAAATGGGAAAAGACGCCTCGTCGTTTAACTGAAGCGTGCGTTCATAGCCGAAATCAAAGTCATGGGTGCCGGGAACCATGGCATTGTATCCTACCATATTCATAAGAGTAACGCTGGATTCGCCTTCAAAGAAATTGGCGTCATTCTGACCCTGGAAAGCGTCGCCCGAGTCAAAAACAAGTACATCGTTTCCGGCAGCGCGCTGTTCTTCAATATATGCTGCAAGCCCGTCATAGCCGATATTATCGGCAAATCTGGCATGCACATCGTTGGTATGCACAATAACAAGATCTGCTGCTGCAGGTGCTGCAAAAAACATCAGAAAAAGAACTGCTGCAAGCAGTACTGCTGATTTATAATTCATACAATATATTCTGCTTACATATATTAAAAAGGTATGGAAACAGTTTTCCTAAACGATGCTGTACCCGGCCGCTTCAAGCGCCGAAAGAGCACGGGCAAACTCCCCCTCTTTTACAAAAATGTAATCCGTAGTATAGGTGGATACGGCAAAAATGCCGATTTTTTCCCCGGCAAGGACCGCGGACAGTTTTGCAAGAATGCCGACAAGAGAAAAGTCAAGCACACCTGCAACGCGAAAGCCCTTCCAGCCGGCAGAGAGCGCGAGAGCCTTTGGCGGCATCAGTTCCGCGGGGCAGACGAGCGAGAATTCAGCCTCCGTTGCCGCGGCAAAAACAAAGGGCTTTGTGAAATCAACGCCCGCAAAAGAATCCAGTTTTGCTATCGAAAATACCGGCGCAAGTTTTTCCAGCTGCATGCCTAACGGGTTTGTCACTTTTGCGCAATCTATTTTTCTCTTGAGATGCAACAGATAAGGCATGAAAGTAATGGTGGGAGGTACCTTTGATTATCTGCATGCAGGCCATGTTTCGCTTCTTGCAGCCGCTTTTGAAAAAGCGGGCAAAGACGGCGAGGTAATTATCGGCCTTTCATCTGATGCATTTGCCTCGCGCAAATCCCATGTTGTCCTTCCCTTCGAAACGCGCAGGCGCGAACTGGAATCCTGGATTGCAGAACAGCATTTTTCCATACCCTATACGCTTGAAATCTTAAACGACCCGTTTGGAAGCGCGCTTGAGATTGATTTCGATATTTTAATTGTAAGCTATGACACAGCCAAAACCGGTGAACTTATCAATGAAAAGCGCATTACCGCGGGAAAAAAACCTGTAGTTCTGCACCGGATTCAGTGCGTCTTTGCCCATGACGGCAAACCGGTTTCCTCCTCGCGCATCTGCCGGGGTGAAATAAACCGCTTTGGCGACCCGGTCCTGCGTGAGCAATAAGACTATTCTTAAATACATTCACAACCTAATATTCATTAATGATAAATGTAGGTATTTTAGGAGCGACCGGTGCTGTCGGTCAGCGCTTTGTTCAGCTCTTAGCTGACCACCCATGGTTCAATTTAACCACCTTAACCGCATCAGAACGTTCAGCCGGAAAACACTACAGCGAAGCCGTAAACTGGAGATTAGACTCTCCGTTTCCGAAATCCGCCGGAGACATTGTAGTATCCCCTACTAATGTCGACGCGGTAAAAGACTGCGACATTGTCTTTTCCGCAATGCCTGCAGACCTCGCGCTGCAGCTTGAAACCGACATTGCCGATGCAGGCGTGGGCGTTTTTTCCAATGCGGCATCCCACAGAATGGAAGAAGACGTACCCTTAATGATTGCCGAGGTAAACCCGGAACACGCCAAACTCATCGACATTCAGAAAAAGAACAAGGGACGCGACGGATTTATTGTAACCAATCCGAACTGCTCGACCATTATGCTTGCAACCGCTTTAGCCCCGCTGATGAAATTCAATTTCACGAACATCAATGTTGCAACGCTGCAGGCAATTTCCGGCGCCGGATTTGACGGTGTTCCGGCATTCGGCATTTACGACAATGTAATTCCGTTCATTGGAAACGAAGAGGAGAAAATGGCGCGCGAGGCAAACAAAATCCTCGGCAAATTTGAAAACGGTAAAATTACCGGCGCGCCTTTCACCGTTTCGCCTTCCTGCAACCGTGTTCCGGTAATTGACGGCCACACATTAAACGTCTGGATTGACATCAAAGCACCGGTAAGCGAGGTTATTAACGCATTCGAGACGTTTGAGCCGCCGTTCAAAGGTCTGCCCACCCAGCCGGAAAAGTCCGTTCTTTACTTACCCGACGACAACAGACCCCAGCCGCGCCTTGACAGAAACCGGGGCAACGGTATGACTGTTTCCGTCGGCCGCGTCCGCGAAGGCATCAGATTTGTTGCAATGGGTCACAATACTATCAGAGGCGCTGCGGGCGCATCTGTGCTGAACGCAGAGCTTCTGCACACCATGAAATACTTCTAAGGATTCTGCAATGGACGACAAAGTAGTACTTGTAGGCACGAAACCGGTAATGAATTATGTCCTTGCCATTGTTACGATTTTCAACAGCGGCAAAAAGGAGGTAATTGTCAGAGCGCGCGGCAAATCGATAGTTCGCGCGGTCGATGCGGTTGAAATTGTCGTCCGCCAGTTTCTGACTGATGCGGTTAAAGAAAAAATATCCATCGGGACCGATACGGTTGAATCAGATAACGGTCCTTCAAATATTTCCTCCATCGAGATTGTGCTTGTCCGGAAATAACAAATGATTCCGGCAGCCGTCTGGATTTTATGCGCTGTTTTTATTCTGATTATTGTGCGCCGTATCGGGAAATTCCGTCTTCCCGTCTGGCTGATTATGACACTTGGCGCGGCGGCGGCGCTGGTCAGTTTTTCGATTTCGCCATTGGATGCGCTTTTTTCGATAAACATTGATGTCATCGTTTTCTTATTCGGCATGTTTATTGTCGGCGCCGCGCTGGATAAATCAGGACTTCTGGATGCGGCAGCATCGCGCGCATTTATTCGCGCGCGCACGAAAAAAGAGGTCCTGCTGATTTTTATTCTGCTTGCGGGACTTAGCGCGGCAATTTTTATGAATGATACAACAGCTGTTATAGGGACGCCTGTGGCGCTGTATCTTGCAAAGCGCTATGCAATTCCGGTAAAAAAACTGCTGATTGCGCTTTGTTTTGCGGTGACGTTTGGAAGCGCCGCAACCCCTGTGGGCAATCCGCAGAATCTGTTAGTCGCGCTTTCCGGCGGGGTGCCGTTTGCATTCGGCAGTTTTGCTCTTTATCTTCTCGTTCCGTCGCTCATTTGCCTTCTTTTTGTCTGGTGGTTTATGGCGCGCGGACTTGACGGGGAGCCTGTAGAACACCCGGCGCCTTCTGCGCCGTGTGATGAAAAACTCGCGCGCGTCTGTAAAGTCTCCATCGCAGTTATCTGCGCCCTTATTCTGCTGCGCATCATACTGTCCTGTTTCGATCTGGAACTGCCCTTTATGCTGATTGCAGTTTGCGGCGCGGTTCCGGTTCTTTTGTGCAGCCGGCGCCGGTTTGAGGTGTTAAAGGCAGTTGACTACGCGACGCTGCTGTTCTTTGTCTCGATGTTCATCGTTATGGCAGCCGTGTGGAATTCAGGGTTCATTCAGGAAATTCTGCCCGCAGAGCTGGTAACATCTGTTCCTCTTATGATTGGCGCAGGCTGTCTTGTTTCGCAGTTTGTATCCAATGTGCCGTTTATTTTAATGGCGCTTCCGCTACTGAACGAGGCCTGCGCAGAACTTTCAATATATATGGCATCTGTTGCGGGCACAACCTGTGCCGGAACGCTTACCATTCTTGGGGCTGCCTCAACCATTATCGTGCTCCAGCATGCGGAAAAAGAGGGGGAATCGTTTAGTTTCATTGAATATCTCAAGCCTGGGATTGTCGTCACGCTGTTTGCATGCATTGTGTATGCCGGATGGATTTTGTTTACCGGCTTATTCTAATCCGAATCCGCAGTACTCTTTCAAAACCTATTTATTCATTCCAAAGAAATATACCTTTCATTATGCCGGCAGCAGAACCTGACAAATCAGATATCCTTACTCCGCAGTCACCGATGGAAAATCCCCCTCTCATCTCTTCAGAAGAACTCGCGGCGCTGCGCAAAACCAATATTGCGCTTGAAACACGCAACTTTGAACTGCGCGAGACCTTGCGGCAGTTCCGCCTCCAGCTGCAGGCGTGTGAATCGGAAAAAGAGCTCTATAAGCGCGACGCACGCAAATTCAAGAACGAACTGGACCAGTACAAAAATCCGCCGCTTGTTATGGGCACCATCGAGGCATTAGCCGGGGAGGGGCGCGTAATTGTGCACAGCACCACCGGTCCGAAATTTCTTTCCCGCGTCAGTGAACATGTTAGCCCGTCTGAATTAATCCCCGGCGCCCAGTGCGCCCTGCATCCTCAGTCCTTTGTCCTGGTAGAGGTTCTGCCGCGCAGATATGACGCCGATGTTGCCGGCATGGAAGTTGAATCCGCCCCCGATGTCAGCTATGCCGACATCGGCGGTCTGGAATCGCAGAAGGAACTGTTGCGCGAGGCGGTTGAACTCCCCCTGACGCGCCCCGAACTCTTTGCGAAAGTCGGTATCGAGCCGCCAAAAGGCGTGCTTTTGTACGGTCCGCCAGGAACCGGCAAGACGCTTCTTGCAAAAGCTGTAGCACACGAGACGAAAGCAGCTTTTATCCGCATAGTCGGCTCGGAACTGGTGCAGAAGTATATCGGCGAAGGGGCGCGTCTGGTCCGCGAGATATTTGCGCTTGCCCGGGAAAAATCTCCCACCATCGTCTTTATTGACGAAATAGACGCCATCGGCTCCTCGCGCAGTATCGACGCCTATTCAGCAGGCGACCATGAGGTAAACAGGACCTTAATGCAGCTCTTGTCAGAACTTGACGGCTTTAACGCCCGCGGCAATGTCAAAATAATCGCTGCAACAAACCGGATTGATATTTTGGACGCAGCACTGCTGCGCCCGGGACGCTTTGACCGGATTGTCGAGTTCCCGATACCTAATGCCGCAGGCCGGCGCGAGATTTTAAAGATTCACACCAAGAAGATGAATCTGGACAAATCCGTGTCGTTTGAGCGGATTGCAGAAATTACGGAAAACATGAACGGCTCCGAATTAATGGCGGTTGCGGTCGAAGCCGGTATGAAAACCATCAAAGACGGGCGCGTCCGGGTAAAACAGGCTGATTTTGAAGCGGCTGTGGCAGAAGTGAAGAAAGGGCGCGAGTCTGCCGCGCTCAGAGCGCCGGAAGGGCTCTATGTGTAAGGATTGAATCCTCCTTTTTTGCCTTCACAGAGATATATTATAATCTTTTAAAAACAAATATAGTAAGCAGTATTGAAAATGGCAGAACCAGCAGGAAATATCGGCAACTATGATGAAACCTACAGCACCTTTCACATAGACGTGCCCAAACACTACAACTTTGCATTCGACGTAATAGACGCCTGGGCAAAACGCGACCGCAATCACCTCGCAATGATCTGGACCAACCAGGCCGGTGAAGAAAAGAAATTCACCTTCTGGGACATGATGATTCACTCCAACGAAGCCGCAAACATCCTGATGAAATTCGGCATCCAGAAAGGAGACCGCGTTTTACTCATGCTTCCGCGCCTTCCGGAATGGTGGATATTAGTTTTAGGCATTATGAAACTCGGCGCGGTCTACAGCCCGGCGCCCCATATGCTTACCGTAAAAGACATTGCCTACCGGATGAAAGTCGGCAACTTCAAGATGGTCATTACCGACTCGGAAAACATGGAAAAAGTCGACGAGGTAGCCTCAAACTGCCCGCATTTACAGATGCGCATGATTGTAGACGACAACCCCCATGCACCCTTAAAAGCGCCGTGGATCGGCTATCAGCATGAACTGCTCTATCCGGCGCCGGTTTCGACAAAACTCGTCAGCACCGCCGGAAAACGTGTTCTTGCAACCGACCCGATGCTTATTTATTTCACCTCCGGCACCACCAAGGACCCGAAAATGGTGCTGCATGACTATGCGCATCCCTTAGGTCAGACAGTTACCGCAAAATTCTGGCATGATTTAACAGAGCATGACGTGCACTTTACGGTTTCCGACACCGGCTGGGCAAAATGCGGCTGGGGTAAAATCTTCGGCCAGTGGATTTGCGGCGCCTGTATCTTTGTCTATGATTATCGGCGCAAATTCCTTGCAACCGAACTTCTGCCGCTCATTGAAAAATACGGCATCACGTCGTTTTGCGCGCCGCCGACCATTTATCGCATGCTCATTATCGCAGATATCAAAAAGTTCTCGTTTAACGAACTGCGCACGTGTACGAGCGCAGGCGAGCCTCTAAATCCGGAGGTTATCAGAATCTGGCGGGAGGGAACGGGTATTACGATTCGCGAGGGCTACGGTCAGACAGAAACCTGCTGCTGCATTGCAACGCTTCCGGGAATGGAAATCAGACAGGGCTCGATGGGTAAACCAATGCCCGGCTGGCACATTCAGCTCCATGACGAGGATGGAAACGAGGTGCCAAAAGGCGAAATCGGCCGGATTGCAATTTCCCTGAACCCGAGACCTGCAGGTTTAATCCGCGAATATCTGGACAACCCTGAGGAAAACGCCGAGCAGTTCTGCAACGGCTGGTATTATACCGGTGACAAGGCGCGCATTGACGAGGACGGCTATTACTGGTTTGTCGGAAGAAACGATGATGTGATTAAGTCCTCCGGCTACCGTATTTCCCCGTTCGAGGTGGAATCTACGCTTTTGGAACATCCGGCGGTTAAGGAGTCTGCTGTAGTAGGCAGTCCCGATTCCATCCGCGGCATGGTAATTAAGGCATTTATCGTGCTCCATGACGGTTACAAACCGTCTGACAGGCTGGTAAAGGATATTCAGGATTATGTCAAGAAGACGACCGCGCCGTACAAATATCCGCGTCTGGTCGAGTTCGTGACCGAGCTGCCGAAGTCGTTTTCGGGCAAAATCAAGCGCGGCGAACTGCGCGAGCGCGAGATGAGAAAGTGGAATGAAGAAAACGCAGAGTGAGACTCTGCGAACCTGTTTTTTTTGTAACTATTCACGCATTTGAAAAAAGAGTAGTAACTATTCACGTACCTTGGATGGCTGATCTTATTTTTTGAATAGCGCTTACGCGCGAAAAACGCAGATTACGCAGATTACACGCTGATTTTCGCAGATTGCAACAGATTAAGGGCGGCGCCGAATTACGGCGCCGCAAAAAAATACATCTTCTTTTCAAATTGATATTCAAGGTTCTTGATATTTTTCATAACGGCGGGCGTAATTCGCCCGCCGAAAGAATCTGTTGTAATCGGCGTTAATCTGCGTGTAATCTGCGAAATCTGCGCATTGCGCGTGAGCGCTTCGATAAAGCCTCTTCAAAAAATACAGCTATTTACTTGTGGAGGGGTGAATAGTTACAAAAGAAAAACGCGGATATCCGCGTTTTCTTTTTATCTGCATTACTTCCAAAAGCATGCGAAGGAAGGGATTTGAACCCCAGAATCACTACTGAACTAGCCCCTGAAGCTAGCGCCGTTGGCCAGGCTTGGCTACCTTCGCACAAAAAGTGCTCTTAATTATATGCGCTCAATTCATATAAAGTCAGTGTTTCGCACCGGCGCAAACCGCATAAAACTTCTTCCACCTCTCCACAAACTGATACTCAGGATTTGCCTCCAAAACCAGATTTTTCAGCACAACCGGGTCATCCTTCAAATGATACGTGCACACAGAAAGCATCGGCGCATCATGTTTTAGCGTACGGGCGGCGCCTGCAAGCATCTGACGCTCGGCACCTTCAATATCCGCCTTGATAAAGTCGCATTTAAGCGCGCGCTTTGCGCAGAAAGCATCTATCGTGGTAACCTGTGCACGCTCCTTTCTCCCCCGCTGCTCAAGCACCATGGAAGAACCCACCAGCGTATCTTCGAGCACCGTAAATTCTGCGAAACCCGCGTCCTTTCCAATCGCAAACGGCTCAACATGAATTTTTTTGCCAAACTGCGGATTCAGGGATATGGTCTCATGCAAAATCCTGCGCGCATCCGCAATCGGCTCAAACGCATAGACCTCCGCGCCCCTGTATGCCGCAAAAAGCGAAAAAATACCCAGATTCGCCCCGCAGTCGAAGACAACCGCGCCCGGCCTTATCTTCACATCCCCCCACTCATAGGGCCCCTCATCTGAAAAATGATACCGCGAAAAAAGCCCCGGATAAAGAATATCCACAATCTCCATTGCATAATAGGCCTCCTCCCGCGTGGGCTTTGCAGAGTGCGACAGCATTGGAAGCGTTAAGGGGCCGATTTTCAGCGTATCAGAGCGCCGGTCAAAATAGCGGGCGCGAATCTTTTCATACACCCCCCGGTAAAAATCCTCCGTGCGCCTGTTTTTCGTCAGCGTATAATGGATACGGTCATACAGACTAATCCGGTTCATGAATGACATCCTGATTTGCCGCTTCCCGCTTGACAATAATGAAACTTGCAATAAAGCCCAGGAGCAGATTTGAATAATACAGAATCATGCGAAGCAGGACCACAAACAGACCGATCGCCGACGCAGGCATAATCATTGAATAAAATGCCGTGTAACAGAGTTCTGCAATACCCGTGCTTCCCGGCGTTAAGGGAATCATTAAAATTACCGCGATAATCAGCTGATACACTATGGAAAGCAAAAGATTTGGCTCATATCCCAGACCTACCAGAATAACCGAGGCAATCGAATATTCGCACGCCCAGAAACAAAACGACAGAACAAGACCGACGACAAGACCCCAGCGCGCTTTTCCGGCGAAATGGCTGAATGTGCTGTAAAACTGGTCAATGCCGTTAACTACATCATTGTTTATCTTTTCCCTTCTCTCATCGCTGAATTTTTTCGTAACAAATCCTGTAATTTTGAGACCCACCTTCTTGATAAAGGCAGGCTTTCTCATCATCAGAATCAACACAAGCAGAATAGCAACGAAAAAGCCCGTTCCGCACCAGGCGGCAATAATAACACCTTCAGGGATTTCACCGTTGTTGTAAATAAGTGAAAACATAGTCATACCCACAATAACGCCAAGCACCAGCAGGAATGCTTCTAAAAGCCGCTCTACAAGCACAATCGCCGTAGAATCCGCAAGCGGGATTTTTGCCTTGTAGAGTTCGTGAATGCGAATAGGCTCGCCGCCTATGTTGGAAGGCGTAATGGAGGCAAGAAGCTGGCCGGCGGCTGCCATATTGACGCAGTGAAACAGCGGCACCTTGTAGCCGAGCGAGCGCGACAGCACCAGAATGCGCAGACCCCAGAAGACCAGAGCGAGCACGTGCAGACCTAACGCAAACAGGAGAAACTCCGGACGGAGATTTTTAAATGCCTCAATTGTTCCCTCATCAAAGGTAAAGATGACAACACCAAGCAGTACAATAAGCGACAGACCGATTGATATCCAGAGCAGTTTTTTATATTTAGCTTCCATTTGGTTCTCCTTTTGCCTCGCGGCGCAATATTAACAGACTTGCAATAAATCCGACGGCAAGGTTGAAGTAATACATAATCAGACGCCAGATGACGACAAAAATGCCGAGCACGGCAGAGGGCACAATAAATGCATAGAATCCGGCAAGCGAGACCTCGGCAACCCCCGCCCCTCCCGGGGTAAGCGGTATCATTAAAATGACCGTAATCAGAATCTGGAAGATAAAGGATAAGAAGAATGCTTCCAGACTGAAAGGCACGCCAAGGCCGAGAATGACAACATACGTAATAATAAATTCGTTAATCCAGTAAAGAGTGGAAAAAATCATGCCGTACGCCATGCCGGATTTGGATTTGCCGGTAAAATGACCTAAGGTGGTATAGAAGTTGTCTACGCCGGTTTCGAGTTTTGTCTGGAACTTTTCTGTTTTTTCCGAGTCCCATTTGCGGATGAAAAAGCCGGTAACTTTTCTGCAGAGTTTTTTGCCGAGCCCGGGTTTTTTTGAGATGATAACAAACAGACCTAAAAGGACGGTAAACACCCCTGCTGCCGCATACGAGGTGTACACCCACCCTTGAGGCAGTTCAATCGAGGTAAAGACAAAGCCCAAAAGAAGCACGCTGATTATGGTGCAGATTACTAAAACAACGGCGTCAAAAACCCGTTCCATGATAACCACGGCAGTGGCATCGCCCGTAGGCACGCCTGCTTTGTGTATTTCATAGATGCGTACCGGCTCGCCGCCTACCTGTGAGGGGGTAACCGATGCAATAAACATATTCGAGCAGACCAGGCGGAAAGTGTGGCCGAATCCGATTTTGTAGCCAAGCGAGCGGCACATTAACTGGATGCGCAGCGCCCAGAAGAGTAATGAGACCACATGCATGGCAAAGGCGAGGACAATTATCCAGGGATTTGCGGCCTGAAGGGCGGCGATGGTCGATTCGGGGTCGAAGGTGAGGAATAAGACGACAAGGATAACGGCAAGGCTGATGCTGACGGAGAGTATGAGCCAGCGTTTCTGTGTCTTGTTCATAATTAAAAATAGTGTTTATATTCAGAGAGATATTAGGTTTTTGTATCGCGGCGGGGAAACGGAAAAAGTGGAAAAGAGGATTTTACACGCACTCGGCCTTTACCGTATTTCTCCGGTTGACCAGCACCATGCCCGCCTTTACATCCTCTTCATTAATCTCCTTGCGCCCCGCAAGAAGCGCGGATATAATCGCCTCGGTAAGCATCATGCGAAGGTCGGCACCCGAAAACCCTTCCGTCATCTCTGCAATCGTTTTGAAATTAATCGTACAGGGAATACCTGACGCCACATGATGCAAAATCGCCTCGCGCATTTCACAATCCGGCAGCGCAAATTCCACGACCTCGTCAAACCGGCGCCAGATGGCGGCATCCAGCATTCCCGCATGGTTTGTTGCACCGATTAAGATAACCTGGTTTTTCATCAGATTGATATGGTCAATCGACTTTAAGAGCGTGTTTACCGCACGCTTCATGGTTCCGTTGTCATCTGAGATGCGCGTCTTTGCGATATAGTCGAATTCATCAATGAAGAGAATGCACGGCGCGATTTTTTTCGCAAGGTCAAATATCCGGTCGATGTTTTTCGACGTCTCGCCCAGATACTGGGAGGTAATCATCGAAAGACGCACTTCCAGAACCGGCATGTGAACCGCGCGGGAAAGCGCCAGGGCAAACGAGGTTTTGCCGGTTCCCGGCGGTCCTACCAAAAGGACGCGGCCGAGTTCATAAATCCGGTGGGAGCGCAGGAATTCCTGGTTTGCAAGGGCGGTCTGCACCTTTTCCACGATGGCAAGCTGTTCAGGCGTGCAGACAAGGTCGGCAAGGGAGAATTCAATCTCTTCCGGCGCGTAAGGGACGACAAGTTCGACGGCCTCCTTCATTGACTCGGACTTCTGGGACACGGCATCCAGTTTGCCGTTTAATGCGGCAAGTGTGTCTTCAAAAAGGGGTATGCGCGCGCGCGCCTCTTTGTAGGAAACGGATGTTTCCCCGGCGGTCTCAAGCGCAAGGGAAAGCGCCGGGTTTGCAAGCACTTTATCGGCGCCGGCCTGTTTTAAATACCATTTGCGCGCAGGGGCGGCTGACGATAAGGTAATCTGGCCGAGGTCGCTGATTACAAGATAGGTATTTTTCTTATCGGCGATAAGTTCGCGCACGGCAAGTCCGGGAAACGCGGTTCTGAGAATTCCTTCTTTAATGGTTACCGGGCGGGCTATGATGCCTGCTGCTTCCGAACAGAACATTTCGCGCATGGACGGGGGTATGTCGTTTACTTCAAGCGAGGGGTTGGTATTTACTATTTCCGCGGTTAGTACAATCTCGGTGAGCTGCAGTAATCCGGGGCTGACTGGTTGGGTTGCCATGTTTGTCCATACATATTGGCGCGGTATTGGCATAAGGTTTGCCTTCAGTGCCGGCAAATATTCTTTACTTCGCAAATCGCATATATAATCATCTATGGCGGGGCATTTTGATTTATCCGGTATTCTCCGGAAGGTGCAGGCGGGCGAGATTTCGCCGGCCGAGGCAGAGCGTCTTATCGGCGAGACCGCGGTTGCGCATGTCGGCGATGTGGCAAATATCGATATTGAGCGGATAAAGCGTTGCGGGATGCCTGAGGTGGTCCTCGCCGAGGGCAAGGACACGAAAGCGCTGGTTCAGATTATGCATGCGTTTGTGCAAAAGACCGGGCGCTGTGTTGCAAGCCGGATAAATGAGGAGCAGACGAAAGCTGTGTGCGCGCATCTGCCTGAGGGCATAGCCGCCGAGACGCGTGCGGGCGGTATTCTTATTTTATCGAACGGTACCCGGCCCAAGCCGTGCGGGGGTGTTGTAGGGATAATTACGGCCGGGACGTCTGATATCCGCGTTGCGGAAGAGGCCCGCGCTATTGCGGAGGAGATGGGATGCTCGGTGCTTACTTCCTATGATGTGGGTGTCGCCGGTATTCACCGGCTCTTTCCGGCATTAGAGCGCCTGGAGGCTGCGGATGTGTTTGTGGTCTGCGCCGGGAGAGAAGGGACGCTTCCGTCGGTTGTTGCAGGGCTCGTAAACAAGCCTGTTATCGGGGTGCCTGTCAGTACGGGCTACGGCTATATGGGTAAAGGCGAGGCGGCGCGTGCGTCGATGCTTCAGTCCTGCGCAGTGATTACGGTAGTAAATATTGATGCGGGGTTCTGCGCGGGGGCGTTTGCGGCGCGGACGGCGGCTTTAATCGCGGAGGGGCGCAAATGAGGCGGGGGCTGTATATCGTACGGTTTCAGCCGTTTCACAACGGGCATCTCGGAGTAATCGAGGAGATTGCAGAGGAGGTGGATGAGTTGATTATCGGTATCGGCAGCGCGGATGTGAGTCATTCGCTTACGGACCCGTTTACGGCGGGGGAGCGGGTGTTAATGGTTACGCGCTCGCTTGCGCATCTGCAGATTCCGTTATATGTTATTCCGATTGAGGATGTGAATCGCAATGCGCTGTGGGTTGCGCATGTAAAGTCGATTGTGCCGCCGTTTGATGTGGTGTTTTCGTCCAATCCGCTGGTTGTGCAGCTGTTTCGTGAGGCGGGGTGTGCGGTGCAAACCCACTCGATGCTTTCGCGGGATTTTCTTTCGGGGACGGTTATTCGTTCGCTGATGCTGGAAGGGGGGGATTTTGAGGAGTATTTACCGGAGGAGGCGGTTTCGGTGATCAGAGAAATCGGGGGCCTGGAGCGGATGTGCGAGATTGCAAAAAGAGATGATTAATCTCTCCCTCTTTCCAGCTCCTCTCTTATATCTCTTTTCACCTTCTGCATAAACAGCATCATAACCGCCGTCACTACCCCCATCACTCCTAAAAACACAGCAATCCCTGACAAAACCACAAAAACAACAGCCCCAAAAGCAAGCGCCCCCTTATACAAAACCATCCCCGCAGCCGCAAGAACAACAGAGCCGCCAAAAAGCCCCCACGCATGCCTTTTTTCCGTCATCGCAAACCGCCAAACCAGCCGCGACCAGAACCCCTCTTCTTCAGTACCCGGCACTTTTTCCCCAAAAACCACACAAATCAGCTCTCAAGAATCAGATACGTACCCGACGTCTTCGAAAGAAGCTTCCCCTCAACACCGCCCTCGCGCACCTCAGCCTCACCAAACGCAACGCGCCTGCCCTGACGCAGAATTTTAGCAACAGCATAAATCTCGCCGCCTGCCGCCCCTTTCATAAAAGACGTAGACTCACTTACCGAAGTACAGCCCTGCCCCGCCTCAAGACACGTATGCAGCGCAAGAGCAATCGCCTCGTCGCCTAAGACCACATAAAACCCGCCCTGCAAAAAACCCGCGCCGTTAAGCACCCTGTCCGAAACAGTCATCTTCAAAACCGCCCGCCCCTCACCCCATGAAACCGGAGTAATGCCTAACGTGACGAACGTATTGTTTGCAGCAGCGCCGACAGCAGCTATTTTTTCAATATACGGATGCATACAGAAATGTTTGCTTTACAGAGATAAGGGGATTTCGATACCGGACACCCGCCTCATTGCGCCGCCTCACGCCCGCACCATTCCAAAGTTATATATCATATAAAAACAAATATTATATCCCAAACCATAGCGAGGTGGGGTAGTCAGGAGATCCCGTCGGGCTCATAACCCGAAGATCAATGGTTCAAATCCATTCCTCGCTACTCCTGTTTTCAAAAATTAATGCGCGTTTTTTCACCACCTTAAAAATTCCCGTAAAACATCCCCGAAAACCCCCGCAAAAACACCCGAAATCCCCCTCCGCACACACAGAGTACCCGAAAAATGAGACCCCGTGTGCAAAAACTATTATAGAATTGAGACAGATACAACTATAATAATTTTTATACCCGGAGTAAAAATGGATACCAGAATGAAATTCTTAGAACACGAACTGGCCGCCCAGGAACGTGACCTTGCTGCAAAACAGGAAAAAACCGCCGCACCCGCATCCGAAGAAATCCCGGCAGCACCCGCATCCGAAGACCTCGAACTCAGAGTCCGCGAACTCGAAGCAATGGTAAAAGGCCTCACCAGCGAATTGCTTGACCTCAAATCCGTCTGCAGACGCCTCTCAACCCAGATTGAAAAACTCGGCGGCGCACCGGTGAAAAGCCACCCCGAAAACGCCGCAAGATTTGGCGTGCGCCGCCCGGCTCCCGAAGCAGAACCCGCAGTGCAGGAACCTGCAGAAGTCCCCGTCACCCGCGGCAGAATCCAGCCCGCAGTCCCCGAAACCCCTGCAAGAAACCCGCAAAGAACCCCCGCAAGACAGGAAGTGCCCGTTGCAAGACACACAATGCGCCAAAGCCCCCAGCCAAAGGCAGAAGAAGTCCCGCGCCGCGTAATCAACACACCTGTTCCCGAACCCCAGAAACCCGCCGTTGAAGAAGTCCCGGCAGAAAGCTTAGGCCCCGGAGAATTTGAATACGTCATGCAGCCCGACGGCTCCATCCAGAAACGCCGCAAGACACACGCCGCAAACGTCATCATTGCCGGAACCGGATTCAACCCCGGACACGCATCGCGTTCCTCTGCCATCCGCGCAGACTCCAATGCAGTAATTGAAGCCGAAGAAGACGACACCCTTGAAATCAAATAAACCCGGAGCTGCCCGTGCATATTGTTCAAGTTGAAATAGATAACTTCAAATCATTTTCCAGAAAAACCAAAATCCCTTTTTACGAAGGATATACCGTCATTTCCGGACCGAACGGCTCGGGAAAAAGCAATATCATCGACTCCATTCTCTTTGTTTTATCCCTTACCTCGTCGCGCACCTTGCGCGCCGAGAAGATGACTGACTTTATCAACAACACCTCCGGCAAAAACATCGCCGAGGTTACGCTTACTTTTTCCGACAACACCAAAATCCGGCGCAGAATCAAGCAGTCCTCGCCCACCAACTACTACAGTTACTACTACCTTAACGAAAAAACCTCCTCGCAGGCCGAAATCATCGACTGGCTTGCAAAAGCCGGAATCCGCCCCCACGGCTACAATGTTGTCATGCAGGGAGATATCTCCCGTATTATGGACATGTCTGACACCGACCGGCGCAAAATCATCGACGAAATCGCCGGCGTTTCCGAATTCGACCGCAAAAAAGAGCAGGCTACCCAGGAACTCGACCAGGTCCGGGCAAAAATCGAACGCGAAGAGATGATTTTAGCCCAGTACGCCGAGCAGCTCAAAGAACTCGCCGGGGCAAAAGAGGACGCGGTCAAATACAAAAACCTGAAAAACGACCTGGATTACTTTAACGCCGCAAAACAGATGGCAGCCTTAAGGGACAAGGAGCGCGAAACCGGACTTTTAGCCGCCTCGCGCGACGAGCAGGTCTTGCAAAAGGAAAAGTTCGAGGAAGACATCCGCCTCGAGGAAAACGACCGGGATGCGCGCATTGAAGAACGCGACGACCTTGTCCGGCAGATTACCGAAAAGCGCGGCGCGGGATACCTTAATCTCATCGAAAAGCAGACCGAGGAAAAATCCACCATCCGCACCGCAGAAAGCACTATCGAACGCCTGAGAAAGGATAAAGAGTCCAATCTTTCCCAGATGAACACCATTTACATCGACCAGCAGAGAAGCCAGGGCATGCTGAATAAATCCATGAAAGATGCCCAGCAGTTAAGCATCGACAAGGCAAATCTCTCGATGGAGGTTGAAGGGCTGAAAAAGACGCTGGATAAGGCTCAGGATTTGGTCGCAAAGCGCAGCAAGGACTCCAAAGGCGCGGCCGCAGAGTTAGCGCAGGTCATGAGCGATGAGGAGGCGCTGAAAAGCGAGCGCAACGAGATTTACCGGGAACGCGACCGGATTATCGACCAGAGCAGAAGCCGTGAAATAGAGCTTGAAAAACTTCTGCGCAACAAGGAATACTTTGAAAAAGAGCGGCTGGAAAAGCAGCAGGAAATCGAATCCCTTGAAAAACAGGCGCGCGATGTCTCTGATGAGCGCAATGTCTTCGGCAAGCAGATTGCCTCGGCCGAGCGCAAAATGGTTGAGGCGCGCGATGAACTCAGTCATGTGCGCGAGGAAATCAGCCGGCTTGAAACGCGCCAGGCAAAACTGGCCGCCCAGGCAAAGGCTCTCGGAGGTTCGGACGATTCCATCAAGGCGGTTTCGGGAATGGAAGGCGTTTACGGCACGGTTGCCGAACTGGGCAAGGTGCTTAATTCAGGTCACACGATTGCGCTCAATATCGCTGCAGGCGGCCGGCTGAAAAATGTCATTGTAAACAATGACCAGACCGGTGCAAATGCGATTAATTACCTTAAACAGGAAGGCCTGGGCCGTCTTACTTTCCTGCCGCTGAACAAAATGAAGCCGCAGGGGGCGCTGCCGCCTTTGGCCGGCAACGGCATTATTGATTATGCGATTAACTTAATCGATTTCGAGCCGGAGTTCAGGGACGCCTTTAATCTGGTATTCGGCCAGACGGTTGTTGTGGAAACATTAGACGCCGGCCGTCGTCTTATGGGCCGCTACCGGATGGTTACCTTGGACGGCGATTTGCTTGAAAAGGGAGGCGCAATGACCGGCGGATCGATTTCCAAGGCGATGCAGCGCGGATTCGGCGTTGCGCCGGGGCGGGAATCTTCTGATATCGGCGCAAAAATCACCGAACTGCGCCAGGACGAAGAGGACCTTAAAGCAGCGGTTGCGCGCCACCAGGCGGTTGTCGACGGACTGCGCCGGGAAAAAGGCGAGTTTGACACGAAAATCACGCAGATTGAGCTTGCAATCAAGGACTGCAACCGCGTGATTGACAAAGTAGAAACCGATGAGGTGGAAGCGAAAAACCTTCTGGAAGCAACCGAAAAGGACAAACGCGAAAGCGCGGCAAAGGTATCGGAACTCGAGGAAAAAGGCGATGCACTTTCCGACAAACTGGAAGCGCTTGAAGAAAAGAAGGCGGAACTGCAAAAAGTCCTCAATCAGGATGAATATAATCTTTTAACCGAAGAACTCGGCAAAGCGCAGCGCAACTACAATGATGCGCAGGGCCGTCTCGAACGCAAGCAAAATGAGCTCAACAGCGTAAACCTGGAGAAAAATTTCCATAAGAGAAATGTAGAAGACAAAAACAAGCAGCGTGCAGCGCTCGATGAGAAAAACAAGGAGATTGAAGAGGAAATCAACGGCCTTCGCGGCGACATAGCGCGTGCAAACGAGGCATTGAAAGCTTTAGAAGCGGAACTGAGCTCATTCCAGGGTGAAATCGCCGAACTTGAAGAGCAGAGAAAAACGCTTGACCAGGCGGTTTCCGACTCGCAGATTCGCATTGCAACCTTAAACGGCGATGTGGAGCGCTGCGTTATCCAGATAAAAGCGATTGATGAGAAAACCGAAGCGCTTGCCAAAGAAATTGCAGAAATCCGCGGAACCATTGAAGGCGACATCGAATGCAACCTTACGGCAGATGAAATCCAGGATAAAATCATCTCGACCGAGCGCGCAATCCGCCGGCTTGGCGATGTCAATATGCAGGCAATCGACCAGTATGACGATTTATTAAAGCGAACAGAGGAAAAGACGGAAAAGAAAAACACGCTCTCGCGCGAACGCGAAGACCTTCTGGAAAAGATTGAAAGCTTCCGGCAGATGAAGCATGACGCCTTTATGGAGGCCTATAATGCGATTGCAGAAAATTTCAGCAGTATTTACCTCCGCTTAAACGAAGGCGAGGGCCGGCTTGTTTTAGATGTGCCCGAAGACCCCTTCCAGGGCGGCATGACCTTTGAAGTCTCGCCCCGCGGCAAAGAAGTTCACCGCTTAAATATGATGTCGGGCGGCGAAAAATCGCTTACTACGCTTTCGTTCATCTTTGCCATCCAGCAGTTTATGCCGGCGCCGTTCTACGCTTTGGACGAGGTTGATTCCAACCTCGACGGTCTCAACGTCGAGCACCTGTCGCACATGGTGCGGGAGATTTGTGAAAACAGTCAGTTTATCATTGTTTCGCACAGAAAGCCGATGATTGAAGCTGCAGACAGAATGATGGGTGTAACCGTCCGCGCAAGCGACAAGAGCACTCTTGTAACCGGTGTGAAACCCAATAATGACTGAGACTGAAGCGCAGATTTTGCAGGTGGCAATAGACGGCAGCGAGGACCCTATTGAGCTCCTCTTAAAGATGGCGGAAAAAGGCGATATCGACCCGTGGAACATCAATATCATTGATGTTACAAGCCGGTTTTTGTCCGCGCTCGAAGAGCGGCATGCTTTGAATCTGCGTGTTTCCGGCCGCCATATTTTCATGGCGTCGCAGCTTTTGCGCATGAAGGCGGAGATGCTCGATGAGCCTGAGCCCGAACCGGACGACTTCGAGGAACCTGACCAGTTTAACGAGGCCGGGGACCCGTTCACCGATGACGCGGCCGGATTTGGTCTCGGGCAGATTGATTTGCTTGAGCGCGAAATCCAGCGGCGGCTGAAGCGAAAGGATGTGCGTCACCGCACCACAAACCTGTATGAGTTAATCAAGCAGCTGCGCCTGGCGGAAAAAACCGAACGGCGCCGCCAGCGGCGTCAGCGCTATATCGACTTCGAGGACGAACTGTTCGAGGAGCCGACAGCAGAAGAGGTCGTAAGCATCGCGCACGATGAAGACTATGAGCGGATGGCAGCTGAAATCTTTGAGATTATCCGCGGGCATCCGGATGCAAGGGACCCGGGTATTTCACTGGTGGAGCTGCGCTCTATTCTGCACTGGCCGATGTATATGGTGTATCTGCCGTGTCTGTTTTTAGTGCAGGGCGGGCAGGTTGACCTGGAACAGGATGAGTTGTTTGGCGATTTGTGGGTGGTGCTTTTGTCTGATGCGGCGGGCGCCGCGCCCAAAGCCGCTTTAGAGGAGGGGGTGTAATATGGTTGTGCAGCGGCGACGGGCGAAGAAGAATTATTTCTGGTGGATTGTGCTTGCAGTGGTGCTTTTTGCAGCGCTCGCGGCTTTTCTGGTGCTGGTTATCGGCGGGCTGATTCATTAAGCAAAATCTTTTGTAACTATTTCCGCCCCCCCTGTTTTTTAGAGACTGAAATTAGTGGTTAAAGTGCATCTTATTCTTAATCTAATAAAGGCTGTCAGAGTCGCTCGTCGTAAAAAAAGGGTGTCGAATAGTTACAATACATTTAGACAAACTATAACCCCGCATACAACCAATAGTATAGCATGCCTAATCTTACAGTTGCAGTATTAGCACCCAACGGATATGCCAAAGAACTTGGCAAAAAAGGAACCAGTACCGATATTACCTTCTATAACCTGAAAAAAGGCCACACCACCGTAACCCTTTTGGAGCCCACACGCTACCCTGACAGGCTTGCGCCGCTCTTTTATGTCGTATCCATGGCACACGAGGCAATAGTTGTCGTATCAGAAATAACCCCGATGCTTGCCGAATGGATTTTAATGCTCGACTGCGCAAAAGTACCGGCAGGAACCATTATTTTAAAGAATTACATCCAGCCGGACCAGATTGCTCCTCTGATTAAAGGAACCGTACTGGAAAACTACAAAATAACCGAAGAGGACTTTATCACTCTATCCGCAGAACTTCTTGAACGCGCGGCTGCAAGACCTGACGGCGAGCCCAAAGAAGGCGCGGCCGGTTCTGTCCCGGTAGACCACCATTTCAATGTAAAAGGCGTGGGCACGGTCATTTTAGGCTGCGTTGCCGACGGCTGGATTAAAAAGCATGACAAAATGCGGGTTGAACCGACGGACAAAATCTGCCAGATTCGCTCGGTGCAGAAACATGACGACGATTTTGCCTTTGCAATCGCAGGCGACCGTGTCGGCTGCGCGCTCAAAGACATTGACGCCGAAGACCTGGACCGCGGTTATGTCTTAACGACAGATAAAGCCGTTGTGCACGCAAATACGATTACAGGCAAAGCGCATCTCGTAAAATACTGGCCGGCGGAGCTCAAAGACCAGATGGTTATTTCCATCGGACACTGGATGCAGTTTTTATCCGCGCGCGTTACCGCAGTTGACAACGGTACTGACTGGCACAATCCGGTTATCACCATCGAAGTCGAGACGCCGCTTGTCTACAAACCGGGCGATTCAGCGGTTATTCACTATCTTGACGGCGGAAAACTGAGAATTGTCGGAACACTCGACCTCGCATAAATGCAGTACGCCATCTCAACACACTGTTTTTCCGCGCTGCCGCTTGCAGACGCGCTGGAAAAGCTTGCGCCCCATACAAAGCATGTGGAAATCATGTCCTCCGGCCGGCATTTTTTAGAAAATGCCGAACCGCTTGCGTCTTTTAATTTCCACTGGTCGATTCACGCGCCGACCGACGGCGTAAATCCTGCGTCGGTTCTCGAACCGGTGCGCAAAGCGTCTGTTAAGGTAATCTGCGATACGTTTGCTGTTGCGGCAGAAGCCGGCGCGCCTGTGGTTTTCCATCCGGGAAACTATGCATGGAAACAGGAGCGGGAGGCCGCCTGCGCCGCGCTTTCGCGCTCGCTTGCCGAACTCCACGCTTTTGCAAATGAATGCGGCGTGGAGTTTTTTGCAGAAAACATGGGCAACTGGGGGCTTTTTTTCCTGCAGAGTCCTGAAGACCTGTCCCTCTTTTCCGGGACAAAATTCTGTCTTGACGTAGGGCACGCAAACGAGTGCAAAACACTCGATGCGTTCTTAAATGTGCCCTTTTCCCACATTCACCTGCATGACAATGCAGGCGATGCCGATACGCATTCTGCAATCGGCGAGGGAACCATAGATTTTGCCGCGGTTCTTGCAAAAATCGCCGAAAACCGCGTTGAGCATCCGGTTATTGAATGTGCCGCGTTTGAGGACGTGCTCAAAAGCCTTGCCGCCTTACAGAAAATGGAGGAGAACGTATGAAAATTTCCCGCTGGACAATTATGCTTTCAGTTATTCTGATTGCATTATCCATTCTTATCTTTGTGATAAAAGTGCTTGTTATCGGCGACAATCCCGAATCCGGGACGCTTTCCTACATATTCAATGCCCTCGGTTTCCTGCCGCTGAATGTGTTGTTTGTCACGCTTCTCTTAAGCAGCATGCTGAATATGCGTGCCAAACGCGAGCGCGAGGAAAAAACAAAGATGGTCTTTACGCTGTTTTTTACCGAAATAGGCTCGGAACTGCTGCGGACTTTTGTCGCAGGCGACGCAGAGGCAGCGCTCATCCGGGAAAAGATGGCGGTCAAATCCGGCTGGAAACATGCCGAATTTGCGCAGGCAATCGCCGATGCAGGCGAGCTTTGCAAAAAGACCACGCCCTCTGCCGCGGATTTTAACCGGATGCGCAATCTCCTGCTTGCAAAACACGATTTCCTGCTGCGCCTGATTGAAAATCCGGTCCTGCTGGAGCAGGAGTTAGTATCCCGCCTGCTGCAGGATTTATTCCATCTGGAGACAGAACTGGTCGCCCGCGGAGAGATTGCAGAGGAAAACGCCGCGGACCTGGCACATTTGCGCGGGGACGTGAACCGCGCGTATGCAAATTTAGCAAAACTCTGGCTCACGCACATGGAGTATCTTTCCAGGAATTACCCGTATCTGCTTTCCTATTCGCTGAGAACGAGCCCGTTTATTACGGAAAATGAGGTAATGATTAAGGAGTAAACCGACCCGGCTCACCCCCTATCCACTTGTTTATTACCTCACGCAACCCATTACTATACCAAATGCCAGATGAAATAGAAAATATCCTGAAGCGGCTTGAAACCGACAATGTAAAATCCGTTCTCCTTCAGTTCTCCGACCTGGAAGGAAAAACCAAAAACGTGGCAATACCCACCAAACAGATGAAAAAAGCCCTGACTGTGGGAATCAGTTTTGACGGCTCATCCATTCAGGGATTTGCCCGCCTTGAAGAATCCGATATGGTGCTGCGCCCGGAAATAGAAACCTACCAGATTATCCCCTGGTCCGAGCCGGATTTCAGGATTGCGCGCTTTATCTGCAGCGTGTACACAACCCGGGGCGAGCCTTTCACCGGCGACCCCCGCTACATCTTGCAGTGCCAGCTTAAAAAAGCGGCGGAGATGGGTTATACCTTTAATGTCGGGCCGGAAATGGAATTTTTCCTCTTCAAACGCGACGAAGCGGGACACGCAACTGTCGCCCTTCAGGACCATGGCAGTTATTTCGACCAGACGCCAACCGACCCGGGAGAAGATGTGCGCCGCGACCTTGTTATTCAGTTATCCGAAATGGGCTTTGACATCGAGGCATCGCACCATGAAGTCGCACCCTCGCAGCATGAAATCGATTTCACTTACGGCGATGCGCTTGCCATGGCAGACAAGGTGGTTACCTTCAAGTATGCGGCAAAAACCCTTGCCATAAAGCACAACCTGCACGCCACTTTCATGGCAAAACCTATCTACGGCATCAACGGCTCGGGAATGCATGTCAACTGTTCGCTTATGAAAGACGGCAAAAACGCCTTTTTCGATGAAAACGGCGAACACCAGCTCTCCGATACGGCAAGATACTTTATCGGCGGGGTGCTTAAACACATCGAAGGCATTACCCGGATTGCAAATCCGACAGTAAACTCCTACAAACGTCTGATTCCCGGCTACGAAGCCCCGGTTTATATCGGCTGGTCCGCAATGAACCGCTCCGCCTTAATCAGAGTCCCCTCCTCGCGCGGCAAAAGCACCCGGGCCGAGGTCAGAAGCCCTGACCCGACCTGCAACCCGTATCTCACCTTTGCCGTGATATTGGCGGCAGGCCTGGACGGTATCGAGAATAAGATTGCGCCGCCGGAAAGTGTTGATGACAATATCTTTAGAATGACGGCGGCCGAACGCGAAGAAGCCCATATCCAGTGCCTGCCGGAAAGCCTCATCGATGCAAACTCCGCACTTATGATGGACAAACTGCTGTGCAGCGTATTGGGCGAGCATGTGGTAAATCAGATAGGAAGAATTGCCGGGCTGGAATGGTCGGAATATTCACGGGCCATTACCGACTGGGAGATAAAGCGGTATCTGGCAAATTACTAATTCTTTTTTCCCCGCATCGGCATTTCCCGAAAATTCAAGTTTGCACAAACTGACGCCTGAAAATTATTGAAGTACGATTTATTTTTTGCGCAACGCCATGCATGTACGTAAGTTTATATGTAGTGTGAACTATCATAATATAATGTTAAAAATACCTTATGACAAAAGAATACCTCCATTGTCACGCATACAAGTGGATTCACTTAGTTCATATAAAGATTTAAAAAATCCGCAACATCAATGGGATTATAAAATTCCAAAATCAAAAACAACTGGTGCGGATTGTTACATGATTAATAATTATTTAAGAGGGCTGATTCATCCAAATGATAAAGATGTCAAGCAAATAATCGAATTAATAAAAAACATAAATTCTGCAATTCATGCGATACCAAATACAGAAAATAGAATTTTATTTCGCGGTTACACTAATCCAAACAGAATATTGGAATTAAAACGAGGTGAATTCTTTATTGAGGATGCTTTTGTCAGTTCTACTGAATCAAAAGATGTTGCGGTATATTACGCTACGAAAAATCAGGATGTAACAACCCCCGTAATATCTATGTGCCAGTATAATTCGACAATTCCTATGATTTATTTTGATGAGGATGAGGAGGAATGGTTATTGCCTCCAAAACTTGAATTTAAAGTAACATCAATTAACAATTTAAAAATGAGAGACGAAAAAGGAAAAATTCGTAATGGGAAATTATTTAAGTTAAAGAGGATAATTACATAATATGTCAGTATCACTCGAAGACAGTGCAGAGGGTCATATTCGGGTACTTGGATATGCACCAATAGACAAATCCGATATTGAATATAATAATGAATTGGATGAATATCTAAAATCTTATAATATGCGTGCAAAAAACGTTAGAGCACCTAAACATCAGTCATCATAAAAGAAATCAACGTAAAAATATTTGTAACTATTCAGCCCCCTCTTGTTTTTCAATCATAAAAACCCTGAGTCATGTTTTATTCACCTTTCAAATCTAATGCCAAGCACGCGGCTAAAGGAGTCCAAGAATAGAGTGAGATGTTTGATTTCGCCTTGGAATATCCGGATGAATTCTATGAACACTATCGCTTGCGTAACAATGTAGAAAGCACCTTCAAAGCAATAAAAATGAAATTAGGCGAAGATTTAACAGGAGGTGAACAGTTACCAATTTTTATTTTTGGGCAAAACACAGTTTAGTCAAAACAATACGTTTAGTCAAAATTTACTTTTTGGGCAACGCCTCCAGCATCACAAACTTTTTATCATCATCTGCCCCATTACCATTTATGAAAAAATCCCCCATACTCCCCCTCGCCCTCATGCTTCTCCTGCTGACATCCACCCTCATCGCAGCGGGCTGTGTTGCAGACACAGCCCTTCCTCCCGAGGTAACCGGCACCTGGTACGGGACCTTTAACCCGGAGGAAAACAGCTGGATTGTCTTCGACGTCGCAGAAAACGGCACCGCCGCCGTTACCAAATTCGTCTTGGAGGAAACCGGCGACACCGTCTCGCTTGGCACCGAAGACGCCCTCGTCACCGCAAACGGCGACGGAACATACACCTTTGCCAACCTTTCCGCCGGCGGCTCTGTACGGTTTGAACTCAGCGCGGACAAACAATCATTTACCGTTCCCGAAATGCCCGACCTGGTCTATTTGCGCACACCCGCTCATGCAGGCGTGCCGGTATCGGCATAAAAAACCCCCTTTCCCCCATTTTTGAGAGTTACTTATATATACTCAGAGAACCAATAAATAAGCACTGTTCTTGTCAGGTTGGGAACAAACGTTCGTAACCAAACCGTGCCGAAAGGTACAGACTTTTACAGTAGGCTTGTCTATGACAACAGTATTTGACATACCAGCTAACGCATTCATCACCAAGGCAGCTGAAGAGCTCAAAGGCATCTCTGAGATCAAAGCACCTGAATGGTCTGAATACGTCAAGACTGGCGTACACAAACAGATGCCGCCGGAGAATCCCGACTGGTGGTATATCAGATCTGCAGCAGTACTGCGCAGAATCTACGTTGACGGTCCTATAGGAGTTGAACGCATGCGGTCAGTTTACGGAGGCATGCAGGACAACGGTTCCAAACCGTCCCACTTCAGAAAAGGCAGTGGAAGCATTGCCAGAAAAGTCATGCAGCAGCTCGAAGCAGCCGGCTTTGTCGAAAAAGTCACCGGCGGCCGCGCAGTCACTGCAAAGGGACGCAAATTCCTTGACGGCATTGCATACGCAATGAAAGAAGAAACCGTCAAAGCAGTCCCCGCACTTGCAAAGTACTAAAACAGGTAACCAAAATGGGTGAAGACGAAGAACTCGCAGAACTCCGCCGTCAGCGCATGATGCAGATGCAGCAGCAGCAGATGGCAGAACAGGAACAACTCCAGCGCAGGCAGCAGATGCAGGCACAGATTCAGTCTGTATTAATGCAGGTTATGGAACCTGAAGCCCGCGAGAGACTTGGCACCATCAAATTAACCAAGCCCGAAATCGCTGCCAATGTTGAACAGCAGATTGTTGCTCTTGCCCAGTCGGGACGCCTGACACAGAAAATCACCGATGCACAGCTCAAGGCAATCTTAGCCCAGATTATGCCGCAGAAACGGGAATTCAATATCCGCAGAGTGTAAACGTACAAATGAAAGCAGGAGTGCTTTACAGCGGCGGAAAAGACTCAAGTCTTGCCGCAGTCTTACTTGCAAGAGACTATGAAGTAGAGCTTCTGACCTACGTCTTTGACGAAAACACCCAAATCCCGGGCATTGAGGCAGCGGCAAAGGAACTCGGCTTTCCCTGGAGGAAAATCGCCTTTGCGCCAGGTTTCCTTGATGAAGTTGTTGACAGACTTATCCGCGACGGATACCCCAACGACATCATTAACGAAATCCACCGACGGTCTTTATGTGCTGCAGCACAGGAATATGAGGTGGTTGCCGACGGAACACGCCGCGATGACCGTGTTCCGATGCGGACAAAATCCGAAGTGCAGAGCCTTGAAATGAAATACGGCGTAAGTTATATACGCCCGCTTCTTGGCATCGGCAAAACAGAAATTCTCCGGCTCGCAGAGAAGTTCTTTGAAATTGCCTTTGGCGAAACAGGAACCATTGCAAACGGAGACTATGAACGAGAAATCAGAGCTGCTTTGGCGGCCCGCGGTGTAGACTATAAACCGTTCTTCCCGCCCAGTCACGAGCAGTCGCTGGTTATCAAAAGAAAGTGGTGAAAAAACCATGAGCAAACTTACCAAAGCACGGAAAGTAAGACTTTCCAAAGCAACCCAGCAGAACCGCAGAGTTCCGTCCTGGGTCATGATCAAAACCAAGCGCCAGGTCGTTTCTCATCCAAAGAGACGGATGTGGAGACGCAGCACTCTGAAGGTGTAAGAAAATGGTAGAAGTACAGAAAGAGCAGATTTATGTGATTCCGCTTCGCGATGTCAAGCGTGTCCCCTGCTACAAGCGTGCAAACGCTGCAGTATCGGATGTCCGCGCATATCTCGAACACCACATGAAAAGTGAAGATGTTAAGCTCGACAAGAGCATTAACGAAGCAATCTGGGCCCGCGGCGCTCACAAACCGCCACGGAGAATCCGGGTTCGGGCTATGAAGTTCGACGACGGACAGGTCCAGGCTGAACTTGCTGAGGAATAATCTAAATGGACCCGACTCTGTCGCTGAATGGTGACCCCAATATCGGTGTATTCGCGCGTGTCTTTGATGACGTTGCCTTTGTTCCGGTTGATTCCCCGAAGGAATTCAGGGAAAAAATCGGTGCGGCTTTCGATGTGGAAGTCGAGGAGACGTTTATTCAGGGTTCTTCGGTTATCGGTCTGTTACTGACCGGCAACTCGCGCGGGTTCGTCTGTTCGGGACTCATTCAGGATTCTGAACTTGACCTGCTGCAGGATTATGGAGACGTTCTCCTGCTCGGCGAGGAAATGAATGCGGCAGGCAATGTGATTCTGACCAATGATTCGTTTGCCATTGTGCACCCGGACATGTCATCCGAGATGCAGAAAATGGTAGGCGAGTTTTTGAAGGTCAAGGTTATTCCGATGTCCTTTGGCGGAGTTGGAACGGTTGGTATGACATGTGCCTGCAATAATTCAGGCGTACTTCTGCCGGCGCGTTCAACTCCTGAGGAGATTGAGAGGTTAGAGAATGAAATCCCTGATACGTTTTCGATTGGTACGGGCTCGGTGAATATGGGTTCGAATTTAATCGGATGCGGTCTTCTCTTAAATTCCAAAGGGTATCTGGCTGGAAATACAACTACCGGTTTTGAACTGGGTAGAATTGAGGATGTGTTCGGATTCTTCGATGAGGAGTAATCCGAAATTAATTCGTGAGGTTAAAAAATGCCGAAATACGAGGTTAAGGGTTCTTTCAAGAATGACGGCGAAATGAAACCCTTTACAAAGATTGTCGATGCTGCTTCCGAAAAACTTGCAGGTGAACACACCCTTGCAATTTTTGGCAGCAAGCACAGACTTGAGCGCAAGTACATTACCATTGATTCTGTAAAGGAAGTCGATGGCAACTAATGTAAGTAAGCAGCAGCTTGAAGCGGAGGCTCAGTCCCTTCAGGCGTATGCAAATGAATATGCGCAGCAGTTTGAGATGATGAATCAACAGCTGCGTTTTATCGAGACGGCGCGGGCGGAAGCTCTTGCCTCCATTGATGCCCTTGAGGCGTTCAATGCGGCGGAAGAGGGGGTTACCACTCTTCTGACGCTTGGAGGCGGTGTTTCTGTGCGTGCGCAGGTTGTCGATACAAAGAGGGTCCTGGTAGGGCTTGGCGCAGGTATCACGGTGGAAAAGTCCGCCGAAGATGCGGTGTCTTTCCTGAAGGACCGGATTACAGAGATGGATGCATCTGCAAAGCGGCTTACGGAGTCAATCGGTAAGCTGGGTGAGCAGATGCAGGCTGTGGATAAGAGGATGCAGGAAATTTCGCGTCTTTATTCCGGTCAGTAATTCTTTCTCTTTTTTGGATTGTATGTAGTATCCGGGCTACACCCCGAACACCAGTTTTATCACCATATACGCCGCAAACGACACCACCGCTGAGCACGGAATTGTAATAATCCATGCTCCTACAATCGACCTGACATTTTTCCAGTTCACCGCGCCGACACCTTTGGTAACGCCCGTGCCCATAATCGAGCCGCTGGTCAGATGGGTTGACGAAACCGGCACGCCAAACGATACCATGAACGAAAGCACCGTTCCCGCCGCAAGCGAGGCTGAAAAACCCTGATACGGCGTAAGGTGGGTAATACCGGAACCAACGCGGCGCAGCACTTTTTTGACCGCCATAAACAGCCCCACCATAATCGCAACCGCCGAAACTGCAATAACCCAGAACGGGATATCCTCGCCTGCTCCGACAAGACCTACAGAAATCAGCAGCGCATAGATAATACCCATGGCATGCTGGGCGTCATTGCCCCCCAGACTTAAGGCCTGGAATGCGGAGCCCACAATCTGAAGACGCTGGAACCATTTGTTCAGTTTCATCGGATTTTTCACAAACCGCGCGGTCATGCCTGAAAGAACTGTGGTAATCAGATATGAAACAAACAGGCCGAGCATCGGCGAGACACAGATAAAGAGAAGAATCGCAAGAATGCCGCCGAAGGCAAAGTCCAGACAAATCATCGCAAAAGGCACCGCGCCAACAAAACCTGCCACCGCGCCGATTATGGTAAAAATCTTTTTTGAGTCACGTAACGGCAATGATAACAGAAATCCGCATACCGCGCCGATAACCGTTCCGCAGCCAAGATAGAGGAACATGTGCAAAACCGTGTCCAAAGAAGGCCAGACCACCGCTGCAAATCCCCCGGCGGCGATGCCGGCGCCCAGAATTCCGCCGACAAGCGCATGAGATGAGGAGACGGGAAGTCCCACTTTGGCGCACAAAAGCATCCAGCAGATACCGCCGCACAGGCCGGTTAAGAGAAGTACAGGAGTTAAAACAGAAACGTCAACAAGGTTGGTACCGATGGTTTTTGCAATCGCCGTTGAAAAAATGAACGGGCCGACAAGACAGCAGGCGGCTGCAAGCAGTTTTGCGGGCAGCGGCGAAAGGGCGCGGGTGGCAAGAATTATTGCTATGGTATTGGGGGCGTCGTTTCTGCCGTTGACTACGTTAAAGAGGACTGCGATGATGATGCCAATGACGAGCAGTGCAAGCGTTGCGGGTTCCATAGTTTAATCCATTAGGTATGTCGTATGATAATAGCGCTGAAGATGTTTGCCACGTCTTCGCATTTGTCGGTTGCTATCTCAAACTTTTCATAGATGTCTTTGAGTTTGATTATGCGGATGGGGTCGGTGGATTTGAAGAGTTCCTGCAAGGATGCGGTCAGGAGCTGGTCGCCGGTGTTTTCTATCCGGTGGAGTTCGATGGAGGCTGCTTTGAGTGCTTCGGCTTCTTTTAGGTTGCTCAGGATTAGGATGCCTTTTTTGATGATGTGGGCGGCTTCCAAAAGGCACTGGGCGAATTTTTTCATGTATTCGTCGCATTCTTTGACGTCATAGACGACAAGCATACGGGTGCCGTCGTCTATGCAGTCAATTACGTCATCCAGGGCGGTGCCGAGGCGGGAGATTTCTTCCGGTTCAAAAGGGGTGATAAAAGTTCTGTTGAGTTCGTCAAAGGTTTTGTGGGTTATGTTGTCGCCTTTGTGTTCGATTTCTTTTATCTGGCGGTATTTTTCCGGGATGTCGGTGTAGTCGTTAAAGAGTTCGACGAGTTTGTCGCATGCTTCGATTAATACGTCGCCCTGCTGGGCAAAGAGGTCAAAAAAGACTTTGTCCTGGGGTACTATGATGTCTTTGAGTCCCATCGTTGTTCTGGTATATAGATTGTTTGGGGGAGGTATCAATCTTTCACCAATAAACTATAGTGAGTATAGAGAGTATAGGGAGGGAGGGAAAAAACCGGCGGGGTTTTTTGCGGGAGAATGCAGTGTCCTGTCTTTTTCTTCTTCCTATGATTTTAGGATGAAGAGAGTCTGTGTGTTTTTCTTTTGTACGGTGATTTGAAAATGACGGATGGGCTTTGCTGCTATTGCTCCATGTCGCGGGCGGGGGTGAGCGGCAGGGGAGGATTTTTCATCCGTTTTGGTATAGTTACCGGATGTCTGAATCAGCAGCACGTACAGAAAAATGCATCATTTCATATACAATGAAAACTAACTATAGTAACATGAAAAAAATCTCCTATCTTTTGATTGCAGCGCTGGTTATTGCCGGGTGTGTACTTTGTGCAGGCTGTACAACGACGAATGCATCCGGTGCCATGGATGCGGGTTCCATAACAGAAGAAGGTGCCGCTGGTAACGAGGCAAATACCACGGTCACGGCAGATGATAAGCAGGTATCTCCGGTTTCCGCTGCTGCCCTCCGGCTCGCAGATGATGAGTGTGTATCTCCTGTTTCCGGTTCTACCTTCATATTCTTTGACTGATGACAGGTCCTGGCGGCAGCAGTTAAAATTACCCTGGACGCATAAGTGTATCTTAATTGAGAGGGGAGGGTGAACAGCCCCCCTGCCATATCCCCCCGTTCACCTTCTGACGCCAAAGCCTAATTTTTCAGCGTTACCGCTAAGAATGGCCTTCTTTTCCTCTAAAGACAAATCTTTGTTATCCCCAATAAAGTCTACCATACCTTTTACATCTTCATAGATAAAATCCGTACCCAGCATGACCTTTTCCACCCCCATTGCATCAATAGTTGCCCGCAATGCAATTTGAGAATAATTCCCCGAAGTCGTACCCCAGGTATTTTTATCCAAATAATAACTCGGTTCATGTGTAAGCGTAACACCGATATTTGCCGCAGGCTGCCCGCCGCCCTGCCTCCAGGCTGTGTTTATCCTGTCTTTAAAGAATCCCATGCCTTCGCAATCGTGACCCATTATAACCTTTAAATCAGGCAGTTTATCAAAGATACCCCGGTGAATCATTCTCATATACAAAAGCTGTATATCGGCAGCAAAACCAAGAGACGGCCCGTTCAAGCAATACCCGAATTCATTATATTCCTTCCATGTGCAAAAGTTCGGATGCAGATATACCGGCATTTTGTATGATGCCAGTTTTTCTAAAATCGGAAAATATTTTGGATCATCCAGATATTTTCCATTATAGTTAGACAACGTTGACCAGCCAAACATGCCGCCCTCCACGCACCGGTCAATCTCTTTTAAGGACCAGGCAACATCATCCGGATACAATGCCATATAAGCACCAAGTCTGTCCGGATGCTTTTTTACGGCAGCCATTAAGGTGTCGTTATAGCGAGCCGCAATTTTCTTTCCGGTTTCCGGTCCAAAATATTCTGCACCGGGAGTACTTAACGAAACCTGTGCAAAATCAATACCGGCTTTATCCATCACGTCCAGCCTTAATGCATCAATATCCATAACCACATCACGTATTTGCTTATATTCACCGGTTGGATTGTCATAGACTTTATCCGAACAGGATGCTTTCCATTGCTCCGGAGTCATTGACTTTTTCCATTCCTGTACCATCAGATCCATGTTGAAGTGATGTTCGCAATCGATTACTCTGATACCGTTTTTCATACTATTTTCTCCTTTTCTTTACACATTCACACCGAAATACTTTTTCAGGCTCCAGCGTGTGCATCTCTTCATGAGTGCTACCTGTCTGAGTGAAACATTTGCCCTGAGAAGATTTGGAATATAAGCATGCGGTACTCTGTTGATTTCAGCATAAACTCCGTCCATATCTGATGCGCCTGTCATCGCAATTGCAATTTTCTGCGCTTCCTCGTCGCTAACCGGCTTTTGGTAATGTAATCCCGGGCCGTATTTTTCTATTGCCTCCGGCTTTTTAAAGATGAACCTCTCGGCGTTTCCATGGAAAATCTGCTCTTTTTGTTCATTACTCAGATCCATGGTATTAATAAAGTGGAACTGCTCTGCAAACTCTTCATACGGATAATCAGTACCAAACAGAATGCTGTCAATTCCTATGCATTCAATGAGGAAATGAATTACAGCCGGATCATAAATGCCGCTTGTTGTCATAAGAATGTTGCGGCGCTTGAAATAGGTTGTTAATGTCTGCTCCATCTTACATGGATTATATTTTTCTTCAATCATGAATGACCGGTTGTCATCCCTGTCCATACCGTATGCCAGGAATTCGCCGCCATGACCGATAATTATCTGCAGGTTTGGATAGCGGTCAAATATGCCGTTTTTGATAAGAATGAGCAGTGTCCTGGTTGTGTCTGTAGAAAATTGAAAAATGGTAAGGTCTTTATGATTCAGGTAGTCATTGGGCGCAAAATCCGGATGAATATAAATTGGGATACCCAATTCGGCACATTTTGCAAATATGGGTTCGTATTTTTCCTCGTAAACAAAACTGTCCAGGTAGTTTGAATGGGTATGCCAGTACAGGAGGCCGAGTTCATTCACTGCGCGGTCAAGTTCTTTCAGTGATGCTTCAACATCTTTGACAGGCAGTATTATGCTTCCCATGAGGCGTCCGGGATGACGTCTGCATGCAGCAGCTACGGCGTCGTTGACGGCTCTGGCGCATGTAACTGATTCCTCCGGGGGAAGGATTTCGATTCCCGAACCTGATGAAATAATGCCGCAGGTAACATGACCTCCATCCATAATTCCAAGCCTTATATCGTCCAGATCCCGGAGTTCTTCCTGCAGTGTGGCCGGGCTGTTCATACTTGGAGTTCCCGAGGCAATTTTAATTCCCTTTCTATACCATAAAACATCGTTTTCATCGATATAGGGATACTCTGTTCTTGTCTTCAGATGTTCAGATAATTCTTTGCTGTCATAGTGGTTTTCAAAATCAAATACGTTCATTTTTTTCCCCGTTTATTTTATTTAATTATTTGACGTTAAATAATTATCTGTACGGGGTCGCAGATAATTCGTTATATGTTGTAATAGGATAATCTATAGTATATATGAGGGCTCTTACTTCCCTGCAATTCAGCTTGTACTTTCAAAAGTCCGGCATAATATGTATTGGTGGTGCAGATGACACTTGCAGGGGGTGTACGGGTACAAGGAGTTCAAGCTGATTGAGTCGGGGGTTGTGATGGAGGGGTTGATTTACCGGCTGCTTTG
>DALTWG010000030.1 GCA_029987245.1 Methanocorpusculum sp.
CTTTTGCGCTTGTCATACTATTTACTCCACAGGCTTGGTCTCAACCTGACCAAAGAGTTTTTCGACAACCTTGGACGTTCTCGGAATGCATAACTCAGTCTCAATCTTCTTTGCAAGGTCGGTGACCTCACCCTTGAAGTGAACCTTGGTTCTGCGAATCGTGATAACATCCTCAGACGGACATGCATTGACACATGCACCGCACAGGATGCATAAGTCATGGTTGACTGCAATCTTATCCTCAATGGAGTCGCGCTTCAGCATGGTTGCCGGAAGCGGAGTCGGGAGATAAATTGCATGGCACGGACAGACATCAAGACAGGTTGAACAACCTCCCGGACACTTGTCTGCGTTGAAAGTAACCTCACCCTCGAAGAACTTGGTGACCTTTACAGCCTCGTTCGGGCACACCGTCTTACACCAGGTACAGGTGATACAGTCATCGTGGTCAATGGAAATGTTTCCTGCGAGCTTAAGATTCTCCGGAAGCTTTCTGGTGACCTTTAATGCCTTGTTCGGACATGCATCAACACACACATTGCATGCGTCACACTTGGACTCGTCCCAGACGAGTTCGCCGGTGACTTTGGTGTTCTTTGCATCAAGCGGGTTTTTCTCTTCGTGAAGGGCCGGGCATAAGGAGGAACAGATACCGCAAAGTGTGCACTTTTCTTTGTCGTTTACAAATTCAACCTTTGCATCGGCTAATGCAACATGACGGTCGACACCGCCTTCTACTGTACCCTCGTACTTTGGAACGTCGCGCACAATTGCATCGTGCGGGCATGCCTCGGAACAGATGGTGCATCTGTCGCATTTGGATTCATCGATTTCCGTTGTATAATCATACTCCGGGAAACCTTCCTGCTCTCTGATTGGCAGGGATTTTTCTCCGTCAATTCTCAGTTCAAGAGAGTTGAACGGGCACATAATGGTACAGACACCGCAATAGGAACAAACAGCCGGGTCAACAAAAACTGCTGCCTCGGTGGTTGCACCACGGTTTGCGGCACCGACCATTCCAATCTTTACAGCATCGCGCGGACAAACTTCCACACAGATACCGCATCCAACACATTTGGATGCATCCAGGATGAGCTGAGAGGTCTTCTTTAAAAGACGCTGCTCCATGACAACAGTGTTGCCCTCAACTCTCTTGGAGAATTTTGGAAACATAGTACTCATAGCCATGACTATTACCTCGATTGGCTGTACCGTGAATTTCGGGTACCCTCGATACAGCGCTTATCGATAACTTACTATTCGACGTATACAGATAAAAAGGTTACACACTGAAAGTTTGCAAGTATTTAAAGGAGGAAAGAGCACTCTCAAAGGTAAGTACCTCAACAGTTTTGCTTGCAGGACACTGCATCACTTTAGCAAAATCGATATTCCCGCTTCCGCAGACTGCATGCTCGTCTTCAAGCCCGTGATTGTCATGCAAATGCATGTGGTCAGGGCTTGCCTGAAGGAATTCGTTGAGTACGCCGTTTAAATTCGCATGCCCTACGTCAAGGCAAAACCCAAGACCGCATTCGCGGATGTAAGGAAGCAAGTCCGGAAACCGGAAGTGACAGATATCCCAGCCGCCGAAATTTTCTATGACAAACCGGGCTGAATATTCTTCCTGAAGTGCGCCGAGCTCCGCAAGCGAGCGCTTTGCAGCCAGCTTCGATTCTTCCCACTTTGATTTATCGAGACAGTATCCCGCATGGACCACGATTTTTTCCGCATTAATTTCTCCGGCCGCTTTGGCAGTCTCTTCAAGCACCGCGACCGCCGCTTTTCGCATCGGTTCAAAGGTGCATGCGAGGTTGCCGTCCGAGGTGGGCGCATGAATTGTATAGTGCAGGTCAAAGGACTGTGCGTCTTCCAGATGGGTAAATAGCGAGTGGTCCGCATCGCACTGGATTTCCACGCGGTCCGAAAGGGGCGCAAGCAGAGCAAGCGCCTCTTTCAGGGGCAAATCCATGAGACAGTTCGTAGAGATGCCGCAGTTCATTTTCGCTTGAGAATCAGGGCGGCGCAAAGTCCCGATATGAGCGCAAGCCCGCCGAACCCGGGCGATGCGGCTGAAGTTTGCGATGCGGCATGTTCGCCGAATATCTCCGGGTGAATGACTTTTGCAAGCCATTCAAGAGCTTCTGCAGCCCGCGGACCGCCTCTATCGAAAATATCTGCATCAATTACGGTAACCTGGTTGTTTTTCACCGCATTTACGGTTGCAAGCCGTGTGTCTTCAAAGAAAGAGTCACGAAGCGAATCATTGCCGAAGTCGCCCATCTCTGCTCCCGGGTCGGTTAAGATAATGTCCGGATTTGCCACAACGAGTTTTTCCAGCGTCACCGCTCCCCAGCCGTCGATATTGGCGAAGGCATTTTTACCGCCGGCAAGCCGGATTAATTCATCCTGGAAGGTGTTCGAGCCGGAAACCCAGTAGGGATTGACACTCATGACATGAGTAACCGAGGGAGTTGTTTTGGCCTGTGCCGCCTTGTCAGCTATTGCCTGAATTTTTTCTTTCATCTCCGTAACAATTTTTTGCGCTGCAGTGTCTTCACCAAGACATTTGCCGACCAGTTCAATGGAGGAATAAATTGTATCAATGCTGGTCGGATTTACCACCACAACCGTGAAGCCGAGGTTTTTCAGCTGTTCGATGTTGGCAAGGCCGTTGTTGTCGTTTGCAAAAATGATGTCCGGTTTGAGCGCAGTGATTTTTTCTATCGATATGGTGGAAAAGCCGCCGATTTTGGCAACGGCTTTTGCCTCCTCCGGATAGTTGCAGTAATCAGTGTTTCCAACGACTTTGTCACCGGCGCCAAGCGCATAGATAATTTCCGTGTTTGCCGGTGCAAGAGAAATGATAGTCTGCGGCTGCTGGGTTATCATCACGGTATATCCCATGGAATCCGTGACGGTAACGGGAAATGCGGCACCTGCCGCTCCGCTGCAAATGAGCAGGGCAAGAAGGGCCGCAAGGAAGATTGTTCGTTTCATGTGCATAGTAATTTATTTCACTAAGGTAAAATAATTTGTATTTAGTCATGCGTTATCCGGCGCACAAGGGCATCGATTTCAGCATCGGTCATGCCGCCTGATTTCAGATATGCCCGCGCCCCGACTGCAAAATCCTCACCGCCGATAAACCGCAGCATTTCATCGAATTTCATCTCCCTGACAAGTGTATAGTCTTCAGGAGTGGATTCCTTGGTAATCCGGTAATAGTTTGCATAGCTTTGCATATAATCGGCGGCAAGTTCCTCGCGGCTGCATCCGGCAAGGGCGCCAAGCAGCATGCAGATAAATCCGGTGCGCGTCTTTCCTTCGAGGCAGTGAATGTAAACCGGCCCGGGCGCGCGAATCAAAGCGCGCAGTCCTTCGGCTGTGCGCATTGCAAAATCCGCCGAACGGTACTCCCTGCCTTCTTTTGCAAGGAAAATAACGCGGTCCTTTGCATAGAGTGCCGTATAATAGGGGGCGTCAAATTCTTTTGATGCGACAAATTCTGCAAGGCTCAGTTCCGAGTCAGGGATGGAAAGCACTGACTGAATACCGGCTTTCTGCATGAGTTTGTCAACGGTTTTCTGTCTGCCGGTGCGCGCATCCCAGGGTGACGCCCCCCGGTACAGAAAATTATCTACAAGCCGGCCGCCTTTTACCGCGCGGAAATTGACAAATGCCTCGTCTGAAGGATAATCCGCGCGGTTGTCGGTGTAGGTATATTCATTGAGTTTCTGCACCGCGCGGTATTTTTGCGGGCTTGCGCGCAAAATCTGCGCGCAGTCACCCGCAGAAATGCGCGCCTCTTCCCACAAGCCGTTTGCATTCGAGCGGACAAGTTTCAGGGGCTCGTTTGGTCCCAGCGAGCAAAGATAGACACTGCCGTCTCTGACTAGCATCCCGGTGCAGTACATAATATTCGAATAAACCGCGCCGCTGGAAAACGTTATTGTAACGGCGTCGCCGGGCTGAAATCCGCGCGCGAGAAATGCCGCCTGCGTTACAGAAAAGGCGATATTTTTCCCGAAGGTATCGAAAAAGACGGCACAATCTATGGCGGGGGAATTCATTGCAGTATTTTTTGTCTTTTCAAATATAAAATCAGTTCTATCGCATCAATTTATTTTCTTAACTAAAATTAATTTTATATAGTTGCAAAAACAATATTGTTTTTGCACAAACAAAATTTGTGCTGACGAAAATTAATTTGGATGATGTGTATGAATCTACGTATGAAACAAACTGAAAAAGAAAGCGCAGTCTCGCCGGTTGTCGGCGTAATGCTGATGCTTGTGGTAACGATTATTATTGCTGCTGTGGTGGCAGCGTTTGCGGGAGGCATGGCAAACACAACCGAATCTGTACCCAATGCTGTACTTGATGTACACATTTATTCTGCTGCAAATGTCGGCGGAACAATGAGCAAAACATATGCTCCGGATTTCACGATAGACCACCTATCAGGTGATGCGCTCAACACCGCAGACCTGAAACTTTCCTTTTCCTGGACAAACGGAGATAAAAACTACGCGAGTTCTTACACCGGACCTCTTGGAAACGCGGACTTCCACGCGTTTACCTATTACAGCGGCGGGGATGCCGCCCTGTATGTCAATGACATGACGCTTGCATCAGGCACAGCCGGATTTGGCAATGCAACTCTTGTAACCGGAGCACATATGCAGACCGGGGCAAACAATCTCTCTCAGGACTGGGGAGGGGCACTTACCGTTCACAAAGGAAGCGTGTTCATGGACGAACTCTTTGACAGTGACAACAAAATCAGCGAAACAGGAGACTATACCAGACTTGCCAATGGAACAGGTGCAAGTGCGGCAACCACTGACGAAGGTATTATGAAACTTCTTCCCAAGGGAACTGCAGTCCACGTAACTATTATCCACACACCAAGCAATAAGGCAGTCTTTGACAAGGAGGTAATGGTAGAATGAAGACCGAACCCAGAAAAGAGGACGCAGTTTCCCCGGTTGTCGGCGTAATGCTGATGCTTGTGGTGACCATTATTATTGCCGCGGTTGTCGCTGCATTTGCCGGCGGGCTTGGCGGAGGAATGGAGAGTGCGCCAACGGCTGTCTTTGGTGTTACCCCGCAAAGTGCAGAAGGTCTTCTTGATGAGGTTGTTCTCACGCACAAGGGCGGTGATACACTTTCTCTTTCTGAAATCGAACTGCAGCTTCAGGCATACGGGGAAACCAAGCACTTTTCCGTTCTGAAAGGCAATCTCGCGTCTTCTGCGGGCAGTGCGGTAAATCCGGGCGATGAGATTATAGCAGATGTTGCGACAAGTGATTATCTGCAGTCGGGAACTCCGGTTACCTGGTCGTTAATCGACAATGCAAGCGGAAACAAGATTGCCTCCGGCAAATTTGTGGTGCCGTAAGTCTTTGAAAAAACGCTACTCTAAGAGGCAGTATCCACTTGCAGGGGGAAAATCCCCTGTTTCTTTTTTCGGGTTTTGATTCGGGAAGAATACCATACGGGTACCTGAAACACTTTATATGATGCTGACACAATAGTATCATTACAGAACACTGTCAAGTGTTCTGCGAGGTAAAATAGATGAAAAAGGCAACAGGAAGACTTATTGGCTGCATTCTGGCCGGCCTGATTGTAGTATCATGCCTGGCGGGCTCCGCCTTTGCAGCCTCTGAAAATCCCGTCGGCGATGAGAGCGGCTACATTCAGGTAAGCTGCAACGTTGACGATGCCACCGTTATGTTATGGGGCATAGACGGTGCCATTTACGATGCAAAAACTATTTGCGACGGAAAATGCATATTTAAAGTCTGCACAACAGGAAGCCCGCTTGGTGCAGTGGCAGTAATCAGGGAAGGATACTATCCGGCATTTGCTGCAGTAACGACTCCGCCGAAAAATATACTTGAAGACGTGTTTATTTGTCTGACTCCGCTGGTCCCGAATACTGAATAAAAATATCCCGTCTTCATTTTTCTTTTTTTGCAGCAGCTCTGTTCAGCCGGTTCTTCGAAAAAAAGACAAACACCGCACATAACCGGGAAAATAATCCCTGAAACGGGTTTGTTTATCCTCGTGAGCTCAAAGCTCATAGCTCAGTAAATTTTAGAAAAACCTCTTACCCCCTGAAAAAATCCGCGCGGCACACACACCCCGCACGCATTTTTCCATTTTTTTCTTTTTCTCCTTCACAGACACATGTTCAAACCAACACACATATATAATATTAAAAACAAAGATAGTACACAAGAAAAAACTACGCTGCAAATTGATTGTTCTGCGAAGCAGAGAAAAAAATTCGCACATCACACACTTTTACCCCCGCTTATCCTGATTTTGGAAAAGAATCTGAGCTATGAGCTTTGAGCTCACACACCAATTTAGAGAAAGGAAACAACCTCAAAACAGAAAAAGAAAAAAGAAAACAGGGGATTTGAAAAATAAAATCTACGTTTCATCACCAGAATCTGTATTCTCATCCCCGTCAGAATCCTCAGGGATGGAAAAACAGAAAGCCGAAGCAGCCATATCCACCAGCTCTGTGAAAGACACATTATTCAGCTTCTTCCCCAGATACTTCTCAGCATCCTCTCTTGAAATCAGATCATTTGCATAAGAATAATATACACACCGTTCAAACTTGCGCGGCACCTCTGCCACCCGGTCCCATGAAGAACAAATTACAGGCAGAGGCTTACACTTGTACCTTTTCTCCTCCTCCGTTCGATTATCCCACAATCCCTTGTCAACTCTCCGTTTCCCTAAATAAAGGCACTCCCAGTGAATTTCTGAAATCAAACCATAATAATACAACGTCTGCAAAACCTTGTATACCCCAAGACCATACACCTCGCAGAAATGAGCAAGTTCCTCATACGTAATCATCTCCTTCACCCTGCTCAGACTCTTTATCCCTGCCGGAAGATTCGGCTCGGGAGTGCCAAACAACCTTCGCATAACATCATGCTTCGGCATCAAAGCCCGCAGAGCAAAAGAGTCCACACCGCAATTTCCCGAATTGTCCGGACTTACCGTAATCTCATACAACTTCCTTTCACTGTCCGGAGCATCCAGGATTGCAATATCATTGAATATCCTCGCCTTTTCATTGAACATCCACCCAAGGTCATTGAAATAATGCCCGACATTCGACATCAGAATAAACCGCTTCTCCTTGCGCGGCATCTTCCGGCATAATACAACTACCGGCGGATAGCCTTCATCAAAAAACGCAACCGAATCTATATTTCTGACAGGAAAATTCGCATTATTTTCCAGTTCCAGCACAACAAAGCCATGCTGTTCAAGCAAATCCGTAACATTGGAAACAGGCATCTCGCCAAGCCCCCAGAACCTGTAAACCTCCTCGTTGATATATGTCAGATATTGCAGAGTTTCCCCGTACTTTTCAAAACACCGCTTCTTAAACTCTTCATTTTCCTTGTAATCATCAAACCGCCCGCTAATTTTCAAAATCTCAAAATACGGAGTTACCAGCATCTCAACAAACGCGCGGATGGCAGCCGTTTCATGTCTGCCCGATTCTACATCACAAGAGTCGGCCATGCAGTAAGGAACAGAAGTAAAACGAACAACGTCCCCTTCTTTAAAAAAATCAAGCTGAGAAACCCCGAGAACTTCGGCCAGTGCGGTAAGATTTTTCCCGCGCGGGACCGAAACCCCCCGCTCGTATTTTGAAATACTCATCTTCGTTACGCCGATTTTTTCCGCAAGTTCCTCCTGCGTCATATTTTTGCGAATGCGCGCCTGCCTGAGTCGTTCAGCAAATCCCATACTTACTCCTGAAGTTTACTTCACTGCCATACATATAGGATGTTGTAAAATATAAAGTATACTGTTAAGCACACATTCATCGATTATGTAAACTTTTATATACTCCCGCGACCAATACTATTGTACCGGGAAAAGAATGAAACAAACGAAGCCGGCAGCGAACCGGAAGAATTTGCAAGTTCTTTGAACGGAAGCAGAGCAAATCCTCTGCGCGCGAAGAAAATAAAAAAAACCGCCAGACATTTCCAGGTTTGAAGAGGGAAATCACGACGGGTTACTATTTTATTTGCTTCGTAAGGATAAAAGTGTTTGCTACAGACAAATGCTTTTATCAGAGCAGCAAATGAATATGAAACTCCACTTTACGGAGAAAAAACTGTAACTAAATTAATGCAAAAAAACAGATATAAATTAGCAAATGCCCGGAAAAGGCAGAGCATTTATGCCCGGCTTAGCAGCAAGGAAATGAATGACATTCAGGAAAAACTGGAAAAAATCGGCATGACCGGAACAGAGTTTTTCACCGCCTGCGCCAACCTTTTCCTGTGCGGTGAGAATGTAAAAGAATACTGCCTCAGACTCAACCGGGTTATTTCAACCAGCGACAAAATGAGAACAACCCTCCACAATATCCTGGACGAAACCTATTTCACCATCCTGGCAGTAAAAGGCGCACAAGTTCTGCTTAATAGGGACGACATCGTTAAAGACATTTTCATGCAATTAAATAACAAATGTCACGCGCTTCCAACCGATGAAGAATTAACGCTCTGGGTGCAGCAGTACTGTATAATGCGCGCAGACAGAATGGCACAACACAGGGCCGACCGGTTTACGCAAAACCTTGCCATGGAGAACGAGAAAGAAGAGTAGAAAGAATTTTGCGGGGCTTTTACCCCCGCAAACTCTTCCACAACCCTTTTTTATCCGAACCGACGCGCACAATCCATCCTTTTTCTTTGAGCGAACCAAGCGCGCGTGTAACCGTCGGCCGTGAATAACCGGTCCGCTCTGCCATTTTCAATATAGTAACCGAAGCATCCGATTCAATACATGCAAGCACAGCGCGCTCGGCAACAGATAAATCAGCTTCTGTCAAAACGGCGCGAACATTTACAGTATCATTTACCGTATCATTTACAGTATCACCGGGCACTCCCAAATCCTCTCTGAGAAGCAGTTCATCATCGATTGCCTTGAGCATGAACTCGATAAATGCCGTTGAATTACCGCTTTTGCCGCAGAGATTAAGCGCATTATAATATTCATCCTGGCGCGAAAGAATAACGGATTCGATAGGAAGCCAGGCAAAAACCGGGTCCCAGTGCGCAAGCATTACTGTCTGCCAGAGTCTTCCCATTCGTCCGTTGCCGTCTTCAAAGGGATGAATGAATTCAAATTCAAAATGGAAGACCGAACTTTTTATCAGCGGATGCACTGACGCCTCTTTGCACCAGACAAGCAAATCTTCCACCTGACTGTGCACAAACATGGCAGGCGGCGCCATGTGAATACAGGCATTCCCCCTGAAAACTCCCACACCGCCATAGCGGAACTCGCCGGGGTGGTTCACAAGCCCGTCCATCATGGTTTTATGCATGGAAAGCAGGTCAGATAAAGAATACGGATTAACCTCATCTATCCGGTTGTATGCCCGCACCGCGTTTTTCACCGCGCGGATTTCCCGCTCTTCTCCTGCAACCGGTTTTCCATTGATTATGTCGGTAACCTCGGAAAGGGTAAGCCTGCTTCCTTCAATCGTGAGCGAGGAGTGAATGGAGTGAATCCGGTTGCTTCGCCTGAGATGCGGATTTTTTTCAAAGACTTTGCCTGACTCAAGTCTTCCCGCCGCACGGCTGATAGAGGAAATCCGGTTAATCATCTCATCGGTGATAGAAAACGGAGGAATATAGGAGGCAGGCATTTGTACATATATATTAGTCTTGTAAGATGATATTACTTTGGAATAGATAAAAAAGAGGGTGTGAGTACCCGCAAAAAATTATGAGGTAATAGTTACCTTCGTCCGCGCAATCACGCTGCCTGCTTTATCCACCAAATCCAGATAGAAATACGCACCCGAATTTGCAGCATTACAGAACTGATATGCCTTGAAATAATCAGACGTGCCCTGCGCATTGTAATTCACGCCCGGATTTGGCAGCGTATCGGTTTTCGGATTGCCGAAATCAAGACAGTTGCCGGCAGTTACATACAGCATGTCGCCTGATTTAAACGCGGCGGCAGAACTCTCTGTAAGTTTTTCGCCGTCCGCGGAGTTTATAAGAATACTCTTGTCAATAACCCAGGCAAACTTTGCCGCATCAGAGCCCATAACCTCTGACGGAGTAGTCATGAAATTTGTATCGGCAAAAGATACCGCGTCCCCGCCTGCGTGAGTAATAGTCATTCCCTGAGACTGGCTGTAGGTTCCTTTAATGATAAGCTGCGGGTTTGCATCCGTTGTTGCAACAACCCCGCTTGCAAAAACCGCAACTACTGCAGCAATAATAATCGTTACCACAAGCATCAGCATAACGCCTACAACCGGAGAGACCGCACTTTCTTTTATTTCATTTTTCATTTAGCTCACCACCACATCTTTTTCATAAATCGCAGTGCCGCTTGGAAGGTAAATAAGCTTCACATTCACGGTGTCGCCTGACTTCAGGTTTTCCCAGCCGTAGCCGAATATGCTTTGCATTGCATCAGCACTGCCGCTTCCTTCGGCAAAACCGGTATAGCTTCCGTCAAAGTATCCCTCGGAAGCTTTGTCATTTTTGTCAATGTAGCCGTGTGCCTGCCCGGCCGGGTAAGCCTGCATACTTGTTCCGCCGACAAGTGTGTAGCTGCCGAATCCCTGCTCGTTATTCGGGACGCCGGTGTTTACCTCTGCAACACCTGAGCCGTAGCCGTACGGCGAGGTCCCTGTGACCGTGTGAGTGCCCGGAGTCGGTTTCTGGTCCTGCCAGGACCAGCTGGTCGAAATGTCCCCGGTCGAGGTGGTGACCCATTTTGCATTTGTTTTGTCATACCAGGTTGTGGTAATCTTCAGGTCTGATGTCGGAATCGGTTCACTCACCGACAGGACTTTCATTGAAAAGTGCGAGTTATAGTAATTTCCGCCGTTTACCAGTTCGGTTTCAAGCGAGATAACAGGAGCTGCCTCGGTTGAGCCGGCCATGCTTCCGGCAAACACCGCAACAACTCCGGCAATAATAATCGTTACCACAAGCATCAGCATTACGCCTACTACCGGCGAGACTGCTGCTTCTTTTCTTTCTTTCACGTGTTTTTGATACAAATTAATCACCTTCGTAAAGTGATAATGCTATATTTGATAAATCTTCAATATAAAATCTTTCTTCATAAGTAAATGTAATAAATTTAACTGAATTAACAAAAACCGCCTTCGAAGAAAGAGAAACCGTTAACACGCGCGCAAAAAAACCGGGTGCCAAAAATCATCGCAGGACCGATGCGGCTTTGCAGAGCGGTTTTTTGGCGCCGGCGGCAAAATCCATTTATTCTTATATTTATAGAGAAATCGTAACACTAAAAATTACAGTTACAAAATTTTGCGCGCGCTAAATTATTTTAAGCAGGAAAACGCGTAACATCAGACCAAGGGGCAGAAGAAGGAAATGACGCGCAAAACCGACCGGAAAGGTTTTTAAAAACCCACATGGAAAATAATTGCGGCAGAATGCCGCCGCCTGATTTTTTCCGCTGGCGGGCAAGTCATTTAGATATATTTTTATCACATCAAATCTAATTGAAAATATAACTCAGTCGCATCAAGTATTACGAAATTAGTAAAATAATGTGAAAAATACCCGGTGCGGCCGAGCCGGAGTAATGTATGATTACAAACAGGAAAGAAAAACGTGACCGCGCTGTCTCGCCAGTTGTAGGCATGATGCTGATGCTTGTAGTAACGATTATCATTGCAGGAGTTGTGGCTGCTTTTGCAGGAGGTCTTGCAGGAACGGAAAAAGCTGCACCCACTCTTGTTGCGACAACGGAAATCTGGTCTGCAGACTCCTACGACAACTATGCAATGGGCCGGTTTGCCATGAACATTGAAAGCGTCTCGGAGCCGGTAAGCACCGCTGACTTAAAAATCGTCACCTCATGGAAATATGTTGATGGTGACGAAGAAAAAACCGGCGGAAACACCGTCACAGCCGGGACGAAGAATACAAAGTATGACACATACGAGTACAATGCCCCAATAGGCATGGGAAGCGGTGTTACCGGAAACCAGCTGACATCAGGTTCGTACGGCGAAAATCAGTGGTTTGGAAACTACAATCTGATTGCAGGTACCTCAATGAGTGCAAACGGTGCTTACACAGGCGAGGGTAAATCAGGCGGCGCAAAGACACATACCTCGGGAGACGCCATGGATGCAATTCTCGGTGATGCCTGGTCAGAGAACCTCAAAAAAGGCAGCACAGTATCAGTAAAACTCATCTATATCCCTTCAAATGCGGTAATCTATGACAGGGAGGTAATCGTAAAATGAAACAGAATCATGAAACGACCGGAAAAGAATCAGCAGTCTCACCGGTTGTCGGCGTCATGCTGATGCTTGTGGTAACAATTATTATTGCAGGTGTTGTAGCGGTTTTTGCCGGCGGAATCACCGGAAATACCGAAACAACACCGACCGCGATAATTTCTGCCGAATACTCGCAAAGCAGCGGACTCACGCTCGTGCATAAGGGCGGGGATGTCATTGATTTCACCAAAGCGACCGTTATTGTAAGTCCTTCAACCGGATTTGGCACAGGATACCGCACACTCTACTGGGAAGTCCCGATGTCAGCCAAAAAACTTGACGCGGGAGAAACACTCTCAGGCATTGGAACAAAGACCGGCGACGTGTATTATATCCAGGAGACCAAGTATGACAAAGGCACGGCAAAAGACCCGAACGCACTTTATTCAGCATACGGATTTTCCAAAGATACGAATGCCGGCAACTACTTCACCCTGAAGATTGAGCAGGACGGCAAAACTGTAGCAGAGACCGAGGTGAAAATCAACCCGTGACAATCATGTTAAATTAACTCATTGATTTAATAGAAATAAAAAACAAAAACATAAGGAACACATCAACTGCATAAAAATAAATTCTAATACAAACAAAAACTACTATAACAAAAATCAAAATGCGTTAGTGAAACTAAAATGAAAAAGGACTCTCCAAAACAACCGGCAGAAAAAAAGACGAAAGGACCCAAAGCCCTCTTCAAAAAAGAGGAAAAAGAAAACCCGGAAAAGAAAACGTCCCGCCCTCTCAAACTCCCTTTCTTTTCCAAAAAAGAACCTGTCGTCTTTGCCGAACCTGTTGTTCTGGAAATCCCGCCCTTTGAAACAAAAGACGAAATCCTGACACAGTACTGGCTTGCAACTCCCCACTCCTATGTCACCATCACCAAAGATGACAAAAACCGCCTCCACTATTTTATCAGCGAACCATCTCTGAGCGAGAAAGAGTACATCATCCTCGAAGAATCCTTCGAGTACCTGCGCTCAACCCTTATCTTTGACACGGTAAAACGCCGCGGGGAAATGAACCTCGATGACGCTGTTCTCCGCAGCGCAATTCTCCTCTTTGATAAAACGCTCTCAGAGGAGCGCATCCGCGTTCTGATTTACTACCTGTACCGCAACTTCCTTGGATACGGCAAACTCGACCCCCTGATGCATGACGACAGAATCGAAGACATTACCTGCAACGGCCACGATATCCCGCTCTATTTATACCACCGCGAATACGGCAATATTGAAACCAACTGCGTGTTTGAAAAAGAAGAACTGAACAAGTTCGTGCTGAAGCTGGCACAGAAAGCCGACAAACAGCTGTCGCTTACCACACCCCTTGTTGATGCAACGCTTCCGGACGGAAGCCGCGCTCAAATCACCTACTCGGATATCGTCTCGGCAAAAGGAAGCTCGTTTACCATCCGTAAATTCAAAGCAGACCCCATGACGCCTGCTGAACTGGTGCGGGGACACACTTACAGCGCGGAGCTTTTGGCCTACATCTGGCTTGCGGTTGAAAACCGCAAAAGCGTCATTGTCGCAGGCGGAACCGCAAGCGGAAAAACCTCGACGATGAACGCGGTCTCCTTTTTTATTCCGGCGACCGCAAAAATCGTCTCCATTGAAGACACCTGCGAAATCCAGCTGCCGCACACCAACTGGCTTTCGATGAAAACCCGGGGCTCGTCCGTGAGCGAAGCAGGTAACGTAACTATGTTCTCGCTTCTCAAAGCCGCTCTTCGGCAGAGACCGGAGTACATTATCGTAGGCGAGGTGAGAGGCGCCGAGGCCCAGACACTGTTTCAGGCGATGAACACGGGCCATACGACCTTTTCAACGCTTCACGCCGGAAACGTGAAAGAAGCGGTAAACCGTCTCACCCATGACCCGATTAATGTGCCTGTAGCGATGTTTTCCGCGCTGGATTTAATCATCGTGCAAAGCCTGCTCTATTCCGAAGGAAAGGGATTCAGGCGTTCTACCTCGCTCAATGAGGTGTCTGTTGAAGGCGACACGGTAAAATGGACGCCTCTTTTTACCTGGAATCATGCAACGGACACGTTTGACAGGGTTTTTGAAAAATCCGCGGTCTTTGACGACATTGCCTACAAAAACGGCTGGAGCAAAGACGAAATGCTGAAAAGAATCGATGCACGGATGAAAATTCTCGAAAAATTAGGCGCCTGCGCGAAGATTTCCACCGCGGAAATGGAGGAGGCCATCGTGAACCTCACGGTTTCGGAGGCAAACGCGGATGTTTGAGTCGCTTGCTCACGATTTACGCTCGGCCCACATGAAGGATGAGGCATCAAAGTATTTTGCCAAAACTCTTCTGCAAAGCCTCGGATTTGCGGTTATCTTTGCTGCGGCGCTGTATCTTGTACAAAATTATCTGCCGTTTGATCTGCCGTTTGCAGATTCCATCCCCCGCTGGGTAATGGACGCGGTTTTCTGCGTGATTTTTCCTCTGGCGGCGTTTCTGCTTTCCATTTACACGCCGAAGATGAAAGCAGCCTCGCGCAAAACGCAGATTAATCTGGATTTGCCGTATGCAATCACCTATATGCAGGCATTATCCACAACAATGACACTTTACGACGTTTTTCGAAGCGTATATGAGGCATCGGACCTCTACGGCGAGGTTTCAAAGGAATGCGGGCTGATTGTCAGAGATGTGGAGCTTTTCGGTCAGGATATGGCGACTGCCATGGAAAATACGATGAAAATAACCCCGTCGGAGAATTTTCGTGAGTTACTCAACGATTTGCTTCTGGTGCACCGAAGCGGCGGGGACATGCAGGCGTTTTTCAATGCAAAATCCGAGTCCTACCGGGAGATTGCCAAAAACGAGATGGATTCCCTGCTGCAGTTTCTGGAAATGATTGCCGAGGTGTATGTAACGGCGTTTGTTGCGGGCCCGATTGCCGTAATTATCATGATTATCGCCCAGAATCTTTCCGGGCAAAACGCGGTGGGAGACCTGATGCCGTTTCTTTACATCGGACTTCCGGTGGGTGCAGTAATGCTTATTTCGGTCTTGTATGTTCTTCTGCCGCCAAACAACATCGCAATCACGAAACAAGCGGTTCATGAAACAGAGTTCACGGCCGAAAATGTCGCAAATGAGGGAGCTGCAGTGGATAAAAAATTTCAGAAGAGAATTGAAAACCGCCGCAAACTCAATAAATTCTTAAGCATTCTGCGCCATCCGGTAAAGGCATATATCTCATCCTATGTGCCGGCAGCTGTCCTTGGAGGAATGCTTGCCGCAGCGGTAGCCGTGCTTTATTTTTGCGGGGTGCTGAAAAATCTCTTTCCGTCCTATACGCTTGAATCAGGCGTCTGTCTGCTCTTAATTGCAGCAGTTCTGCCGCTTGCAGCAACATACGAAATCAGAGCCCGCTATGTGGCAAATGTGGAAAAAAATCTGCCGGAAATGCTTCGGGAGATTTCTGATATGAAGGACATAGGTATGACACTGCAGGGCGCCATTCAGACTATTTCCGGGCAGAAGGCGGGCGTTTTGTCCACAGAGATTAAAATAGTCTCGGAAGAAATCAAATTCGGTTCGTCGCTATCCGGCGCTTTGGTCCGGATGGAGGAAAGAATCGGTTTAACTACCGTAAAGCGGGCTATTTCACTTCTGGTAAGAGCGAGCGAGGTAACGGATTACATCAGAGAGATTCTTGCGATTGCTATAGCTGATTTAGAGCATTATCTGAAGATGAAAAACAAGCGGTTTAATGTCGCGTTTGTGTATCTTGCGATTATTTATCTCTCGGTCGGGATTTATCTGTTTGCGGCGTATGCAATGAATGTGATTTTCATTTCAAGTTTTGCGGATTTCAATATGTCGTTTGATACGGCTTCCACCACGCAGCAGATGTTTGTAATCGGGATTATTCTATCATTTTTCTCCGGGATTATGGCGGGGCAGTTGTCTGCAAACACGATGCTTTCCGGGCTGAAACATTCGATTATTATGCTTGTTCTGACGATTATTGTCTTTGTGGTGCTGATTTGAGGTGAGGTAAAGAAATGAAAAAAGATAGTGCGGTTTCCAGTGTTGTCGGCGAGATGCTGATGCTTGCAGTGGTAGTAATTTTAGCCGGGCTTTTTGCCGTAGGGGCGATGAGTTTTCTGCCGGGCGAACGCGGCGAGGTAATTGATATTACGGCGGATTTTTCTGATTTAACGCATATTGTGTTTACGCATCGGGGAGGTGATGTGGTTTCGGCAGCGGACCTGAAGGTAACGGTTTATCAGGGTACAACAGGACAGGCAGTTACTTTTGAAGTCAGGAATCAGAATGATGACAATACTGCTTCGGTCTTTGATTTGGGAAGGAGAATTGTTCTTCTTGAATCAATCGCTTCCGGTGATGAAATCCGTATTTCTACAAGCAAATCCATTGTGTATGCGGGGAGGATTCCATGATGCTGAAGTCTGATGACGCGGTTTCGCCGGTTGTTGCCATGATGCTGGTTTTAGCGGTGGTGGCGATTTGTGTTTCGGTTATGTTTGCAACGTATGTCCCTGATTTGAAGGAGAATGCAGAGATTTTACATTCGAAGGAGGTAAAGGAGGAATTTTTCAAATTCGCTTCCGATGTGGACACTATTTTTGCAAACGGAAGGAGCGGGGTATATTCATATATAATTCCTCTCGGCGGCGGAGACACGCTGTTTTCGCCGTCAAAGTCGGCGGGGACAATAGAAATTGAAGACAATCAAATTGGAACAGTTATTATTAACGGAGAAGAGTACCCAATAAATCTGGTTTCTGTTTCGTACACGCCGCTTCTTTCATTCTGGGAAAATCAGGGGTACGCCTATGAAAACGGAACGGTGTATGTCACAAAAGAGACGGTTAGTGTATCAGCTCTTGAAGGAGAGTCTGATGCAACGGATACGCTGTTTACCTGGATGCGGCCGAACCTTACCCGCAGTTATAATGACTCGGACAATATTTGGCATGACTTTTATGCAATGAATATTGTTTCGGTTGAAACAGGAGATTCGGCATATACAAGCGGAAACGGAGATGCCGTACTCAAAATAACACCGGAGAAAGAGACAAAAAGATATGACCCTCTCAACAGTTTAATAATTAAAAAAGGAGACACGGTATTGTATGAATACCCGGGCGGACCTGACAGCGAACTAACCATAACCAAAATTACCGCAAAGGTGAGCGTAACATGAAAGAATCAGCCGTATCTCCTGTCGTCGGCGTAATGCTGATGTTAATTGTAACTGTAATTCTTGCAGCCGTATTTGCCGCAGTCTCCGGCGCAATCTTTTCTTCAGGGAACACCAACCCGGTTCAGGCGGAAATAGTCTTTGGAGAAATTGACGGAGACGGCAACTACATCTTTGAACTGAAATCAGGCGACGCCTTTTCTCTTTCACAGATAAAACTTGTCTACGGGCTCCGCGAAAATAATTCCGCGCATGACACCAAAACATTTTCAGAATCAGACGGCAGCGTCACACTCGACAACTGCAGATTTTCCGCACCCGGACCGGAATTTTCTCCAGCAGCAGGCAACCACCTCACCTATTCCTTCTATGACATAAAAAGCGGGACACTTGTTTCGGCCGGGGAAATTCTGATACTATAGTATTATAATGCATCACATCTAATGTACATATTACTATGAAAAAAGCACTTATTTTCATAATTACCGGACTTGCCCTTTTCGGACTCGTCTTTGCAGCAGGATGCCTTGCTTCAGACCCCGTAGCAGGGGAGTGGGCATGGCAGGGCGACGACGGACACAACTATTACAAAATCAACGGAGACGGAACCGGAACCTACTTCCATTCCAGTCAGACCACTACCGAAACCGAAGAAGAAATCATAACTAAAACCACCAGCAGCGAAGAAACATTCCACTGGACCAAAAACGAAAACACCTATACCCTTTCCTTCCTGGGAGACGAAACAGTCACCCTCATCTATGATGCAGCAGCAGACACCCTGACAAACAAAGAGTATGGAACCGTACTTGTCAGAAAATAACCCCCTCTTTTTCCTAAAACTCTATTAGTAATAAGCGCTTATATGTAATCAATGAAAGCAGTCTATCTCATTCCTATTATCGGCATCATCCTGATTGCCCTCTGTGCATCCGGATGCGTTGCAGCAACAGACACCCCTGTATCGCCGACAGAAAACCCGACACTTACCCCGACCGCGGTTCAGACCGCTGTCCCGACAGCAACCGCAGGCACACAGACACAGGATAAAATCATCGGCACCTGGAAACTTGCAAAAGAACACACAGGCCAGACCGGCGCCTACGTCAAAGACCTCACCATAACCTTCAACTCCGACGGCACCTGCATCGAAACAGACTACTGGAGCGACGGCGACACCGGACACCTGATAGGCAACTGGAAAAAGACCGGCGACAACACCTACACCTATGACGCATACCGCCTCTTCACCCTGAAAGACGGCGCCCTTGTTGCATGGTTTGACTCAAGAACCATGTACGGCTCAAACACCTTCGTCGGCAAATGGGAACAGAAAGACGAAGACAAAGAAATGGTATATGTGGAATACATCATCAATGCAGACGGAACCGGAACGGAAATACGCAAAGCCGATATGAACGGCGAAACCCAGTCCATGGAAGTGCCCCTCACCTGGAAAGACTTCGGCGGCGGAAACTACCAGGTGTTTATCGAAGACCCTGAAATAGCATACACCGCGCAGATGATTTCAGACAACGAAATCTACGAACCCGAACTCAAAGACACCCTGGTCAGAGTCTGAAGACGAGGAACACCACCCCTCTCTTTTTCGGCGCGCATTGCAGTTTTGTCACGCGGGAGAAAAAAATCCCGCGCCAAACGCGCCGTTTGAAAATTCAAATAAGCAACCTTATATAGAACTACTAAACAACATATTTCATACATTACCCAAACTATGGGTATAGGTGATTATACTATGTCAGCACAATTAGGCGGACAGCCGATATTAATCCTGAAAGAGGGCGGATCCCGCACTCGCGGACGGGACGCACAGAGTATGAACATTGCAGCAGCAAAAGCAGTTGCAGGTGCAGTCAGAACCACTCTCGGTCCCAAAGGCATGGACAAAATGCTTGTCGACACCATTGGTGATGTCGTTATCACCAACGACGGTGTCACCATCTTAAAAGAGATGGACATTGAACACCCGGCAGCAAAGATGATGGTCGAAGTCGCAAAGACCCAGGACGACGAAGTCGGAGACGGAACCACTTCCGCAGTTGTTATTGCAGGCGAACTCTTAAAGAAGGCAGAAGAACTCCTTGAGCAGGACGTTCACCCGACTGTTATCACCCTCGGATACAGACAGGCAGCAGAAAAGGCACAGGAACTCCTTGGAACTGTCGTCAAAGACGTTAAACCCAGCGACAAGGAAATCCTTGCAAAGATTGCAGGCACTGCAATGACCGGCAAGAACGCAGAAGCATCCAAAGACAAGCTCTGCGACTTAATCGTCCGCGCAGTCACCCTTGTTGCAGACAAGGACGGCTCTGTCGACACCGAAAACGTCAAAGTCGAGAAACGTGTCGGCGGCGCAATCGAGGACTCCGAGATTATCGAGGGAATGCTCATTGACAAAGAGCGTGTCCACCCGGGAATGCCCAAGACCGTCAAGAACGCAAAGATTCTCTTACTCAACGCAGCAGTCGAATACAAGAAGACCGAAGTCGATGCAGAAATCTCCATCACCTCCCCGGACCAGCTCCAGCTCTTCCTTGACGAGGAAGAAAAGATGATCAAAGGCATCGTTGACAAGATTGTCAAGTCCGGTGCAAACGTCCTCTTCTGTCAGAAGGGTATTGACGACATCGCACAGCACTATCTCTCCAAGGCAGGCATCTTTGCAGCACGCCGTGTAAAGAAGTCCGACATGGAAAAACTTGCACGTGCAACCGGCGGTGCAATTATCTCCTCCATCGATGCAATCGGCAAGGACGAACTCGGTGTTGCAGGATTAGTTGAAGAGCGCAAAGTAGGAAACGGCGAAGAGATGATTTTTGTTGAGAAGTGCAAGAACCCGAAGGCAGTCTCCATCATCATCAAGGGCGGAACCGAGCATGTTGTCGACGAACTTGGCAGAGCACTCGAAGATGCACTCCGTGTAGTCGGCTGTGTTGTCGAGGACAAGAAAGTTGTCGCAGGCGGAGGCGCGCCGGAAGTTGAGCTCGCACTCAGACTCAAGGAGTACGCAGCAACCCAGGGCGGCAGAATCCAGCTCGCAATCGATGCATTCGCATCGGCTCTTGAAGTCATCCCGAGAACTCTTGCAGAAAACGCAGGTCTTGACCCGATTGACAAACTTGTCGACCTCCGCGCAGCTCACGAGAAGGGCAAGAAGACCTTCGGTCTTGATGTCTTCAAAGGCGAGCCGGTTGATATGTGGAAGGCAGGCGTTGTCGAGCCGCTGAGAGTAAAGACCCAGGCAATTGCATCCGCGGCAGAGGCAGCTGTCATGATTTTAAGAATCGATGATGTCATTGCATCCGCAAAGTCTGCGGGCCCGTCTCCGGAAGAAGCGGCCGCAATGGGCGGAATGGGCGGCATGCCTGGCGGAATGCCGGGCATGATGTAAGCTGACAAGGCTTACCGGTCACCTTGTATCATCCTCAAAAATACTTTTTTTACCTTAGCAATTCCTGTTTACAGCCTCATGCCACACATGAATAGTTAGGAATGATGTTTTGACTTTCATGACTTTCTCTCAGGAATCATATCAGTCGAAATAATACAGGTCGGCAAGGCCTTTTATCATCCGGACGATGTAGGTGATATCAGTCAGGGGCCAGGCAAAGCCAAGGCGGTACAATGCC
>DALTWG010000031.1 GCA_029987245.1 Methanocorpusculum sp.
GAAACAATGTATTTCTTAATAAGAGCAAGAGTGATAAAAATATTGATAATGCAAAGGAAAAGATTGTTTTACCAGTTATTCCATCATATATAGCAGGGTTGCTGAAAATATTTTTAGATTTGAAAATGAAATAAGCAAAAATACATGAAAGCAATATAAGGAGAAGGGGAATGGTAATTGACCATACTGAATTTATACTGTAATCACGTGTTGTGAATAAAGCAAGAAATGTAATCCCTGAAATAAAAAACAGGTATTTTTTCAAGGTCAGCGCATCAAAATTATTTCTCTTCATTGCTTTTCTTCTTCCCGAACGCAAATAATTTCACCAGTACAAATGTAACCGGGATGCCAAACAAAGCTGCCAAAGCATACACCAGCACCTTATTCCATCCGAAAATATTCAGGAACACACAGACAAATGCGAACAGAATCACGAAATTCGGAATATAGGACACAACAAATTTCAGAAACTGCGGCACGTGAAGTCTCTCTTTGAAAATCAGGCGGGCATTTAATGCATAAGCAACAAACAGACTCAAAGCATATCCAAAGACATAGGCAACGGTTGGATTAATAAAAATTGAAATAAGCAGTGAACAGATAAAATTCGTCAGCGTCCCCATGCCGCCGCAGAAAATAAACAGCAGAAAATCCTTTGAAAGAAACATCTCTTTCATTTTTTTCACTGCAGTCGGCTTATACTCATTCCAGGAAATGACTGCATCTCCTGAAACAATATACGGCTCTTTGGAAATTTTCGCCATCGGCAAATCTGACAGCGAGTCCGAATAAAAAGCCTGAATCTCCGTCTCGGGATACAGCGCCTTAAACCGCTGCACTTTTTCCGTGTCATGACAGTTTTTCCCGTCAAACTTTCCGCTAAGAGAATCAACCTTTGATGCAATCAGCCGCACCCCTAATTTTTCACAGACCGGTGCAAGCAAAAATTCCGGCGATGCAGAGATAATCAAATCGGAATCGGATTTCTGCTGCAGGTACCAGGGTTTGATGTTTGCAGAATGTTCCTCCCAGAATTTTGTAACTGCTTCATTTACATCCGGGACATGTTTCAGAAAACCAAAGAAGGTTTCCTTGAATGCGGTTTTGTTGCACATCCCGAAAAAATACGGTACATATTTGCACAAGGTCCCCGGCAGGGCAAGCAGTGTTTTTTTGTAATGCCTGATACAGAATTTCCAGAAATCAATGGTGGAATCACCATCATAAATAGTTTTGTCAAAGTCGTACACATTGATTTTTTTCGTCATGGTCAGAGCAGATACAGAATAATCAGGCAGACAATTGCCCATAATCCCATGCAGACAATCATTGGTTTGTCATGAATCAGAATGTCTTCGGGAGTTTCTCCCAGTCCGGTTTTTCCTGCAAGAAGCTGATAGCGCAGCAGCCCGAAGATTACAAACGGAATGGTGCAAATCATCCACTGGGATGTAGTTGACTGGAAGGTGTAAAGGCAGTAAGCAGTAATCGTAACAGCGCCCATTGTTACCGCCATGTCGCGCAAAACGTCGCCGGAATAATTCTGCAGCACTTTGCGGCCTTCTGTCTTTCCCTCTTCCATAGCTTTGTATTCGCCTCTGCGTTTCTGAATTGCAATCAGCAGGCAGAGGAAAAAGGTACATACAATAATCCAGGGCGACGGCGGGCAGAAAATAAGCACAGCCCCTGCAACAACTCTGAATACATAACTTATCGAAACACAGATGCAGTCAAGAATGACAATGTGCTTGAGCCAGAAGGAATACAGAATATTAAAGACGAAGTATGCTGCAAGAACAATGCCAAACCAGATGTTCAGATAGAATCCGCCTCCAAGAGATACCGTAAGTAAAATCAGCAGCAGGACAACGGCAAGAGGAACTTTGACCGCGCCGCTTGCTACGGGCCGGTGACATTTTTTCGGATGTGCGCGGTCTTTTTCCCGGTCGCAGATGTCATTTAAGACATAGACACTGCTTGAGGTCAGAGAGAATAAAATACAGCCGAGTATGGTTAAGGCAAGTAAGTCAATATGCAGCAGGTTTCCCGAGAAGAGCAGGGCGGCAAAGAAAAATATCTGTTTTACCCATTGTTTCGGGCGCATCAGTTTCACTAAGGAAAGAAACAACGGAGTGTTTTTAGCAGCAGCAGTAGTTTTGTCAGACATAGTTTTACTCACTTACAGGCGGTGTAGTTGGGCTTATAGTAGATTTACTATATTTATTTCATCAGAGAAATAATAAAGCCATCTGTTTGGAATGGGGTAAGGAAAGAATACGAAAACAAGGGAACAAGCAATACAAAAAAGTTTGGTCCGGTTAGGGACCTGGCTTTTTTCCATTTAGTTCAGAGTAAGTTTACCATCGTAAATAATCTGTTCGTTTCCGTTGACAATTGCAACTACTTTAACAGTCTGCATACCAGTTTCAGCTGCAGTACCCAAATTCACAGGTACTCCAATTACGATAGCACTAGATGAGTCAATAGTCTTTTCAGTTCCTTTCGTGCCGTCAAATACTGCATATAACTTTGTAATCTTTGCATAGTCACCACCGGTGAATGTTACATCGATTGTTTTAGTAGTCTCTGATGGAACTACCTGAACACCAATAGTTGCTGCACCGGAGGTGCCGCCGACCATCGGCATTACAACTGCTGCAATGATTGCCACTAAGATGACAGTGATTGCAACAAGCAGAATCGTTCCGATAACCGGAGAAACTGCGCTGTCTTTTTTCTGTGCGAATTTCATAATTTATCAGTGTTATATATGCACTCTCAGGATATAAACATTTTTATATGAACACAATCAGCCGGGGTACCGGGCCGGTTTTCAGGCGGTTTTTTTCCGAAGGTAGACGCGGCCGGATGAAACATGGCATATCTGCCAGGGGAGGTCTGGCCGTTTTTTTTTGGGATAAACGGCGGCTTTTTCTCCGCGCACAAATATTTTTCGCGCACATGTTTTTTTTTTTGATTTTGCTCTAACCGGGCTCCCGCTCCTGCTGCTTTTTGACAAAATATGCAGGAGAGAAAGACACGCAGCACTCACTTTATAGACCGGTTACCTTCAGTAATGATTGAAAAGAAACAGGGAACCGGGTCAGGTAACCACTCCCGCGAAAAAAGTGTATGGGGGGTAATGCAGGTGTGTATACACACCTACATGCCCCCACCATACCCGTTTTTTCACAGAATTTTTTTCAGGGCGGGAACTCTTTTTCACAGGAAGAAGCTGCAGAAAGAGCCGGCAGGAATTTACAAAAATTTCCGGAACCGGAAAAAATTGTAAACGATCACCTATGGAAATACAACGCGACCTCTACCTGCACCGCCTCATTGTACGCAAACACAACGGCATGATAAAAATCATCACCGGCATCAGAAGATGCGGCAAATCCTATTTATTGCACACCCTCTTCTATAACCACCTCCTCGAAACAACCGACAAAGACCACATAATCCGCTTCGCATTTGACTCATCCGAATACCTCGCACTCATCGGCGAAGACATCCTTAACCTCCAAAAAGAAAAACGCCTCGTTGACCCCCGTAAATTCATGCAGTACATCTCCGCCCGCCTCAAAGACGACAAGATGTACTACCTCCTCCTCGACGAAGTCCAGATGCTCGACGGCTTTGAAACCGTCCTCAACTCCTACCTCCGCCACAAAAATCTTGACATCTATGTAACCGGCAGCAACTCGAAATTCCTCTCAACCGACATCATCACCGAATTCGCCGGACGCGGCGACCAGATACACATAATGCCCCTGTCCTTTTCTGAATACTGCAGCATCCGCCCAAATGAAAACTTGATAGAAGCGCTCGACGACTATATGACCTACGGAGGACTGCCTGACTGCGCCCTGATGCAGACGCAGGAGCAGAAAACCGCCTACCTGACATCCCTTATGGGACAGGTGTATCTCAAAGATATTCTGCGCCGCTACAACCTCCACACCGACTCGGTAATCGGAGAATTAACCGACATAATAGCATCAGACATGTCGTCTCTTACCAACCCGCTCAAACTTGCCAACACCTTTGTCACGGTGAAAAAAATCAAAGTCTCCGTCCCGACCGTGGCAAAATATATTTCGTATCTGGAAGAGGCGTTTATCGTAAAAAAAGCGCTGCGCTACGATGTCAGAGGAAAAAAATACATCAACACCCCGTACAAGCTCTATTTCGAAGACACCGGACTTCGCAATGCCCGGCTGTCTTTTCGCCAGACAGAACCGACATATCTCATGGAAAATATCATCTTTAACGAGCTCTGCCGACGGGGTTATTCGGTTGATACAGGTGTAGTTTCGGTGCGTGAAACAGATTCCGGCGGCCGCGAGGTGAAAAAACAGCTGGAAATTGATTTTGTCGCAAATCAGGGAAGCCGCCGCTATTATATTCAGTCAGCCCGGGCTGTGCCCGACGGCGACAAACGCCGGCAGGAAATGAGGCCGTTTGACAACACGCGGGATTCTTTTAAGAAGATTCTGATTGTCGGCTATCCGCTAAAACCCCGGCGGGATGAAAAGGGCTATGTGGTTATAGGGATTACCGATTTCCTGCTGAATGCAGACAGTCTTGAGTATTGAATACGGCAGCTGCGCAGATTTCTGACGGGATATTTTCGACCGTCAATTAAATCTGCTTCAAAATCCCGGGATGCCCGGGAAAAAAAGTAGAAAGAGTGTTTACTGACCTTTACGCTTATCTTCTTCTTCAATCCGCCTGAGAGCTTCACGGACCGCTTCAAGCCCGTATTGGGAAATTGTTGGATTTTCGCAGTATTCATGAAAATCAAGTGCATCCTGGCCTTCAAGAACAAGACCTAGTTCAATGGGTTGAGACATAAGTATAATATAATTTGACTGCAGGCCGGATATAGTTTCGTACATCCAATAAATCCGGACTGCTAAAGAAAAAAGTAACTATTCAGCCCCCCCTCTATTTTTTTGATATTTCATCCTTATGTATAAGGGTTGTATTTTTTATCTCTGCGGCTTATTTTAACGCGCATTCGCGCGTAGAACACGGATATCCACAGATTTTGCGCAGATTTCCACGGATGCCCTGCGGGGAAGGCCGGCGAGATACGCCGGCCAAAAAAAAATGAAAATAATCAATTAAAAGCATGAGATGGCTTTTTTCCCTATTCGCGAGCCGTATCTCGGCGAGCGCCCCGCAGGGTATCAGTTGATATCCGTGAAAATCTGTGGAAATCCGTGGATATCTGTGTTTTCCGAGCGAATGCGAGGTTTGAGATCCACAGTGGAAAATACAACCCTTATACATAAGGGTGAATAGTTACAGAAAAAATAGAGAAACGAGTAACAGCAAATCAGATGTAAGGGATTTTTGCAGCCCTTTCTGCCATTTCCTCTGCTTCTTTCTTTTCTTCGGGAGTAAGTTCCCTGTATTGAATCGGCGCCCCCATCCCCGCCCGACTGTTTTCTTCCATTATTACTGACATAATGCAATACTTATATTATCATGTCGGATTATAAACAATTGCCTTGTTATCCCGGATGAAAATTCAGCGCAATGGAAAAAATTGATGAGACACATTTTCCCGAAACACCTCCCCCGTTTATAAAAAATTCCGGAACCGGAAAAAATTGTAAATGACCCGGGCGGATTTTCCCCTCCTGCACAAAACGCCCTGCCCCCCTACTGATTCTGATTCTGGAACATCACCGCAAACCGCGTCACCAGCGCTGCCAAAATAAAATACCCGAAAATCACATGCACCAGTACAAAAAACATCGGCACAATACTTAAATTCCACGCAGCCATATCCGTTACACTGAACGGAATCATAGTCGTCTGGAAAAAGCCCAAAAGCGGGTCCGATGTCGACAAAAACGCCATATACTCAGGCTCTACCCCGAGAACGCCTGACAGTGCCGGCAAAAGCCCGATATAGACAAACGTAAAGACCACATTCAGTAAAATGAACGCAATCACAATCGGAAACGTCTTGCTCCCGTAATCGGAAATCTTCCAGAAGACACGCACCGGCGTATTCAAGAAAATCGTCTCGAAAATCTGCGCAATCCATTTCAGCATCGCCTTCGGCCAGCTCTTTTTAAACTCCGCCGACCAGTACGCATCATGCTCCTGCAGCCGCTGCTTCAGCCGCCTGAACCGGTCCGAAACAGTCCCCGTGTCCGGCACATACTTTTTATGCGGGGCAGGCGGCTCCACCTCCGGCACTTTGCCGCTGAACTTCGAAAACCATGCGACAATCTTGCGCTTTGCATACCACTCATCCCACCGCCGCTTTCTGATATTGCGCATCAGTTCGCTCTGCAGTTTGGGCTCGATTCGAATGCCTGCAAGGCCCACGCCGGTGAAATTCGTGTTTGAATCAATCAGGGAGTTCGTGACAACCGTGCTTCCGTCCACCGCCGCAAGCTCAAAATCCGCGCCTAAAAGCGAGGCATGGCGGATAATTGCCCCCTCCAGAAACGACTCGCAAAGAACGGCGCCAATCAGCACCGACTCGGACAAATCCGCACTCTTTAAATCGGCGCGGGTTAAGTCGGCATCCGTAAGCTTTGCGCGGCAAAGCTTCGCATGCTTTAAATCCGCCTCGCTAAAGCGCACGTCCGATGCATCCGCCCCGGACAAATCCGCATCCTGCATTGCAGCCCGCGTCAAATCGGCGCCGCAAAGCTTTGCATCGCTTAGATTTGCCTTTACAAAAACCGCCTCGACAAGCGAGGCCCCTGTTAAATCTGCCCCGGACAAAACCGCCCGGTGCAGAATCGCCGAATGGAAACCGGCGCCCGCGGCTTTTGCCTCTTTCAACACCGCCCCGGTTAAATCCGCGCCCTCGAAATCTGCATTCGAGACATTTGCACCGGATACATCCGCGCCGCGCAGATTTGCAAACCGAAAGTTTGCACCGGCAAGATTTGCCCCTTTCAAATCGACATTCGACAAATCCGCATCAGACAAATCAACACCCGACAAATCCGCGCCGCAAAAGTCTGCACCGGCGCATTTTGCACCGGAAAGTTTGGCACCGCCCAGTCTTGCGTTCTTTAAGGAAGCCCTGGAAAAATCAGCCTTGGAAAAATCCGCGCCCTCTGCCGCGGCAAAATCCAGCACCGCTTTTTCAAAGCGGGCCTCGCGCGCCGTAAGTTTTGCAAGCACCGCCCGGGAAAAATCCGCCCCTCTGGCGTCGACGGCTGTCAAATCCCCGCCCAAAACATCCGCGCCGCAGAAATTTGCCCGCGCAAAAGACGCGAGATTTGCTTTTACCCCCGGAGCCTTTGCATTAGAGAAATCCGCGCCGCTGAAATCAGAATTGCGCAAATCAGAGCGCGTCAGTACAGCATCTTTAAAGATGGCATTGATAAAAGCCGCATCGCGCAGGTCGCATTCATCGAATTTCGCCCCGGAAAAATTCGCCTTCTCGAATTTGCCCTCGCGCAAATCGGCATTGTCAAACGAGGTATGGGTAAAGTCGGTTTCAGGACCAAAGGCGCGGAAAAGTTCCGTTCCGTCAAACGCCGCCTCGCGCAGATCGCTTCTGGAAAAATCCGCATAACGCAGATTCACTCCATTAAGGTCTGCATTGCGGAAATCCGCGGAGCGTAAGTCCGCCTTTTCAAAGGAGGCGTCGGTCAAATCACAGGAGAAAAAGGATGCATGGTCCAGGTCGGCGCCGTCAAAAACCGCCCCGGCAAGTTTTGACTTTAAAAAACTCGCCCGCGAGAGATACCCGTTATGTAAATCAATGCCGTTTAAGACAAGCGAGGATAAATCAGCGCCTTCGAGTTCCGCCGCGGATGTATTCTGTGACTGATTGAACCGTCCGGCAAAAAGCCCGGCAAAAGCGGCGACTGACGTATCGTTATGTCTGTTCCACTCTGATATATCGCCTTTTTTCGAACAGGCGGCAATACAGGCGTGATGCTCGGGATTGTATCTGAGTCCGGCATCACGTTCGGGCTTTGCATCCATAGTAATAGTATATTTCATTCTGTGGGGTATATTCTTTTGGATGTGTAAGGCGCGTGTCGGAATTGGTTCGTGACTGTTCAGTGCTTTTGTTATGCAGGGCTGAATTTTTAGATGAAGCTTTAGAGGTCGCTTACGCTCCAGACACGAAATTCACGAAATCTTTCACGAAAAACACGAAAAAAAAAACAACATGAGACTCCGTTTCACGCACCTTCAATGAAATGAGATTCTTCCCACTGAGTGGGAAGAACACCTTTCATGTAAAGCGCGCATTGGGGCGGGCTTGGACTTCACACCTAATGCATGAAAATGTCTGAATGTTATTATCTTATAACTTTTGAGTCTATTGACATACATTGCATAGTGTATTCTCAAAAGCAACATTTTCATAGCAAATAATTTCGGGATACAACATTTTTTCCGATAAACCAGTTCTCTTAATATCTGAAAAAAGACAATAGATATATGGCGTTCGCCTTGTGCGGGCGCTGTAATACTATGTTACGAAAGTTTGACGTCACCATCCGTCTGGAACTCACTATTTCAGTGCGGCTGAAAGTATCGCAGTTGGGAACAATGATATTGTGGGAATTACTCCCCCTTATCATTTTCCACTGCATCCGGGAAAATTCTTTTATACTATTCCCGCGAATAGTATATTGTGATTCCTGCTTAGGAACATAGTATTACGCGGGACCGGGAGAAAGGACCAGTGACCCTTTCAACCGCCGCACATTAAGCCCTCTTTTGTCTTAATCCAGTTCTTCAGCGACTTCCCCGCTTAAAAACAACATGATACTACGGCTCACTCCCCAAATGCAATGAGAGTCTTCCCACAGAATGGGAAAAAACTCATTTCATCTAAAGCGCGCATTAGGGCGGGCTTGTGACTTCACAGCCAATGCATGAAAATGTCTGAAACGCTCACTCTATGACTTTTGAGTTTATTGACACACATTGAATTGTATGTCCCTCAAAAGCGACATTTTCATAGCAAATAATATAAAAGGGGATAGTCACCAAACCACCTTATTTATATTACGGATTACAAATACTACTCACTCAAATGATATCCATAGTTATACCCGCATTCAACGAAGGAGAAGGAATAGAAGCATGCCTGAAATCCGTATGCGACCAGACCATTGCCCGCGACCAGTATGAATTAATCATTGTTGACGGCGGCTCAAAAGACAACACCCGCGAAATCGCCGCAAAATACGCAGACAAAGTCTTTATCCAGACCAGCAAAAAAGTCGGCGGAGCCCGCAACGACGGCGTAATGGCTGCAAAATACGACTGGGTGGTCACAGCTGACGCGGACTGCTTTTTCCCGCGCAACTGGCTTGAAATCATTGTAAACGACTTCAAAAACCATCCGGAGGCATCCACTTTCTACGGGCCCATTTACCCGCTTGAGCCCGGATTAAAGCACAAAATAGAAGTCTTCCTCTATAACAGAGTTGTCTGGCTTGGCGGCAGAACCGGCATATTTTATGCAACGCTCGGCGCAAACACCGCTTTTCGAAAACAGGCGTTCATCGATGCCGGCATGTATCGTGTCTGCGACGCAGGGGACGACTGGGAACTTCCCAAACGCATGAAGCATCAGGGAAAAGTCCATCTCAATATGAAAAATAAAATCGGCTTTTCCATGCGCAGATACATCAAATTCGGACTCTTCCGGTCGGCGTTTACCTGGTTCTATGTTGTCGCAAAAGGCGGAGACAATGACAAGTACCAGTACATGGGCAAAGACTACAAATGATTTCTGTTACGCTTCCCGACGGCTCTGTTCGTGAAACAGAGCCGGGCACGGTGGAAGAAATTTTAGCCCGCCTTGGTCAAAATCCCTATGAGATTTTGGCCGCCGCAGAGGGCGAACTGCTTTTAGCAGACGATTTTGTCGAAGACGGTGCAAATCTGCTGCTCACCTCCATTGTCCACGGTGGATAAATGGCAAAATGCCTGCAGTGCAATGAGCGGGCGGTTTTCCAGACCGCCCAAGGCCCGCTTTGCAAAACCCATTTTAGCGCATATTATGAGGATACAGTAGCCCGGGTTATCGAAAAATATCAGATGATTACGTCAGGCGAACGCATCTGTGTGGGTTTTTCCGGCGGAAAAGACAGCACGGTTCTCTTATCGGTGCTTGCAAAACTGGATTTGGGCGCGGAACTGATTGCAGTGACCGTGGATGAGGGGATTGCAAACTACCGCGATGATACCATCCGCGCTGCGCAAAAGACTATTGCGCGGCTTCCTGTTTTCGTGGAACACAAAATCATCTCCTTTGCAGACGTTTGCGGGCGCACACTGGATGAGTTATTAGCCGGGAGCCCGGTCCGCGCTTGTTCGGTTTGCGGGACGCTTAGGCGGCGCGCGTTAAACATGGCGGCGCGCGACTGCGCAGCGGATAAAATCGCAACAGGGCACTGTCTCGATGATGAATCCCAGTCCATAGTAATGAATTATCTGCGCGGCGACATCACGAAACTGTGTGCCACACAAAACACCAATTCAGCCGAGCTGTTTATCCCGCGGATTAAACCGCTTTGCCGCTTGACCGAGCGGGAAACGGTCGCCTACGGCATGGTAAACAATCTTCTTGAGACACTGCCTGAGTGCCCTTATACCAAATATGCATTCCGCGCCGGGGTGCGCCGGGAACTTGGGCTCATTGAACATGCGCGTCCCGGAACGCTGCTGCGTATTGCACAAGGCCATGAGCGGCTTTTGGCTGCGGTGCCGCGGACCGGCGAAGCCGTCCGCAAAATGGGTGTCTGCGAGAAATGCGGGGAACCTGCGAGCGGGCGGCTTTGCGCCGCCTGCACGCTTTTAGAGGAGTATCTGAAATGAGGTTCTGGAACCGCTTTGAGAAAACGCCGCGGGCCGCGGTTTCGTTTTCTTCGATGGCGAAACTGAAGAAAAAAGGCGCGCTGCTTTCTTTTTTGCAAACAGCAGGGCGAGAGTTTACGCCGGATGACCTGGAAATAATGATGGAGCGCTACCGGGCAAAAATTGCGCACCTGCCGGACACATACAGGGCGCAGCTTGCAAAATACGCCCGGATTCAGATTATCGACGGCTACCATAACATGATGACCTGCTCCCTTGAAAAAGTCCATGAAGAGGAGAAACTGCCCGCCGATTTTAAAAAATTCGCCGCATTTGCCGGCGCTGAATGCGCCAAAGGCACTGAAGGCGACCGGCGGCGCTCGCTGAAATATATTATCGCCGCCTTTGCGGTTTATATCCAGAATCAGCCGGCGCACCCGGTTGGAATGCCCTTTCCGGGCGGGCTTTGTGTGGAAAAATATGACGGCGTCTATTACTGCCCGGTCCGGGCGGTCTGGAATGAGGTGGACAGCGCCTTATGCAGATTCTGCCCCGCGGTCCAGTCGCGCGAACGCGATCTAATGATGTCCAAAGAAGAGCGCGATTTCGTCACCGCGTCGGAAAAACTCAACAATTACTTCTACAATTTCAAGGGATAGACGAAGCCCGTTTTTCCAGGCCTTCGAGCGATATCTATTTAATCTTCTCTATCCTACGATATAATGCAATGAATAGTGGCATCTGCCCGAAATGTGGTTTACCAAAAGAGCTCTGTATTTGCGAGGAAGTCGCAAAAGAGCAGCAGCGTATTACAGTCAAAGTAGCGAAGAGACGCTACGGCAAGGAAGTTACCGTTGTTGACGGTCTCGACCCGTATGAAATCGACCTCGAGGATTTATCCAAATATCTCAAAGGACGCCTGGCATGCGGCGGTACGGTAAAAGAAAACTCGATTGAGCTCCAGGGCAATCACAGAGACAGAGTTAAGGACCTCCTTACCGATAGGGGATACTCTATCGATAACATCAGCTAATTTTTTTTGAAACTTTTTTCATCCGGCTTCTTGGGTGTTATTCGCACCGATAGAGAAAATGTATATGCATTATAAAAGCAATGATTAATTACATGTGAGTAAGTCCTCCCGGAAAAGGATGAGAGTCACCGGAGGTGAATAGACAAAGTACGGGAGGGGTCACTTGTAATCTTTTATTTTATCTTTTAACATGCCCCTGGATACAACTGGTCGATTTTCCGGCCGCAACATTAGGGAGATACTATAATTATCCTCAATTCCAGGAAAATATTCAACAGTTCAACATAATCAAAAGTAAAATTGTATTTACAGGTGACCCCTTCCTTACTTTGTAGGTTCCCTAAAAGGTGACTGTCATCCGTTTCAGAAAGGACTTACTCACTTGTAATTACTACTTGTATGTTTGAGATAATATATTTTTCCCCATGACAAATATCACCCCCTGTATTCACCGCCTGTATCTAAGCTGAGACTTTCAACCGTCCAGATACAACCGAATACTATTAAACCTCAGGAAAGAAACACATAACCAATGAAATCCTTACCAGTAGTTTCCTTCGTCACAGCCCACGCAGACGAAAACCCGGTTTCCTTTCACATGCCCGGCCACAAAGGCTCTCAGCTCTATAAAAAATACGGCCACACCGAATTCCTCGAAAAAATGATGGACTGCGACATAACCGAACTCCCCGGCGCAGACAACCTCTTTCAGACCGAAGGAATCTTAGCCGCCGCCCAGGAAAATTACGCCGAACTCTACGGCGTAAAACGCTCCTATCTTTTAGTTAACGGCACCTCAGGCGGCGTAATCGCCGCAATTATGGCAAGCGTGCCAAAGGGCCGCAAACTCATTATGGCGCGCAACTGCCACAAGGCAATTTACAACGCCCTGCTTTTAGCAGACATCCAGCCGGTCTACGCTTATCCTGAAATGATTCATGCATACGGCATCTCAGGCGAGATAACCGCGGAAGAAATCGAAACATGCCTGCGGGAAAATCCCGACGCCGACGCGGTAATTCTTCCCTCGCCGAATTATTACGGTATCTGTTCCGATATCAGAAAAATTGCCGAAGTCGTCCACAAATACGGCAAAGTCCTGATTGTCGACCAGGCACACGGCGCACACCTGAAATTCTTTGATGACTGCGGATTTTCCGACATGCCCAAAGGCGCTGAAAGCGAAGGCGCAGATATTACGGTTAATTCGATTCACAAAACCCTCGCATCCTACACCCAGAGCGCGCTCTTAAATCTGAACTCCGACCGCGTCGACCGCTATGTCCTCGAAGACAAGCTCCAGATGATTCAGTCAACCAGCCCCTCCTATCTTTTAATGTCCTCGCTTGACATCAACTGCGATTTGCTTTTCAAGCACAAGCAGGAACTCATGGGCGAGTGGCACGAGGCCCTGATGTATTTCTATCGCGAAGCGCAGAATATCCCGGGCCTTGATATTATTGGAAACCCATTCGGCGCGGGCGAAAAAATCCGCCTTGACATCACCAAAATCAATCTGGATATGAGCGGCGCAGGCCTGAACGCAGCAGAACTGGAAGCAGAGCTTATCAAACGCCATATTTATGCGGAGCTTACCACGGGCAACATCTTAATGTGCATGACCGGAATCGGCAACACGCGCTCTGACATGGAAAAGCTCCTTGCCGCACTCAAAGAAATCAGCGCGGCATATTTTGGCAAGGCGGGATGCGTTAAAAAGCAGGTAAGCGCCGTCTTTGAAGCAAAACTGACGCTTCATCCGGTACCCAAGGACCGCGAGCGGGTGGCACTTTTGTCTGCCTGCGGCAGAATATGTGCATCATCGATTATTCCCTATCCGCCGGGAATTCCTTTCATCTGTCCGGGCGAGGAACTGACGCAGGAGGTAATAGACTATATTGCAGCGCTTCGGGCGTCGGGTGAGAAGGTTATCGGGGTAACTGCTGAAGGAGAGATTTTTGTAGGGAAATAGAGGATGGGGTCCCCCTCCCTTATCTGCACACAATAACCTCTTTTTCCGTCACTACCCAATCCATTTTCACATCAAATGCATCCGCCGGGACCTCACCGCACTCCTGGCATGCATACGCGAGCCCGATTTTGGGCACATCCGGATATGCTGCAAAAAAACGGTCATAATAGCCCGCACCGTAACCAAGGCGATTGCCTGACCGGTCAAATCCCACCATCGGCACCACACAGATTTCAATAGCCTCTGCAGGAGCGGGCCGCTCACGTTCCAGCGGTTCGGGCACATTAAACGTCCCCGGCACAAAATCCTCCATCGAGGTTATGTAGGAAAATCTCAGGGTGTGCGACTCCTTCTGAATAATCGGCACAATCACCTTCTTCTTTTCCTCCAGAAGAATATTGATTAACACCTCGGTCTCCACCTCCGGCACCTTCGCCGCATAAACAAGAATGGATTCATACGGTGCAAGAAGCGCAAGAACACGGTTGGTTATGTAATAGCCCGCCTCGCGGCGAACCCCGAGGTCCAGCGCCTCGCGCCGCTCCTTTAAAAGAGAACGGAGTTCTGATTTGGAAACCATATCAGAACTTCAATGCCTTCAGCACCGCAATTTCATTTGCTGAAAGCCCGCATGCCGCGGTGAGTTTTTCCGGGTCCGCTTTTGCAAGCGTTTCCGGGTTGTAGACACCGGCGATAGCAAGGCTTACAAGAAGATCCTCATCAGGAATGCGTGTGCGCAGTTTATCGATGCCGTCTTCTACTGCCTTCATGGAAATCTTTTCCGGCACCCGCACATGCAGGTATGCTGATACGGTTTCCTGATGATTGCAGACCGTTGCAGCAGAAACACCGCTTGCAAGCGAAATACCCGCGGGATGCGCTGCCATAAACAGTTCCGGCGTAACAAAACCGGCCCGCTCGTATTTGGTAATCGAAACCGCCGGAATACCCGACTCCCGCATCCGTGCGTGATTTACAACCGCGGTCGCAGCCGCAATCAGATTGCGCGCCTCGTTTTCGGAAAGCTTCGCATCCTTGAGTTTAGCCGGGTCGGCTTTTGCAAGACCTGCCAAATCATAAATGCCCATATCGAAGACGGTATTTGCAATCTTTGCATGGCCGCGGCCTTTGCGCAGCGGAACATTGTTGGAAATAAACTTCTTCAGCTCCGTGCGTTTTTTGAGCTGCACCATTAACTGCTCCGCATCGGTATGCATTTTGCGCGCTTCAGCCGGCGTAAGCGAAAGTCTTGATGCAAGCGACTCCGGCGACATTGCAATCACATCTGAAAGCGTGTAGATAAATGCGGCATTCAGCTTTGCAATGCGCTCTTTTGTCATATCCGGAATCTGGCTCAGCGTTTCGCCGTTGGTTTTCATGTGCGCGCAAAGCGGACATCCAATCTTCCATGGCGGCGCGCCTTTACGAATTAAAAACACATGATGCAGCCCGTGCTCGGGACATATTTCATCCTGCTTGACCGCCGTGCCCCAGGCTGCCGGCGGCAGACCGAGATTGAAGGTGCATTTGGGATAACCCGAGCATCCAATAAACTGGGCTGTGCCGGTGCGGTGCAGCCGCAACTGTCCGCCGCAGACCGGGCATTTGCCAATAGTCTGCTCTTCGAGCGTCTGGCCCATAATCTTTGTGCCTATAGACTCGCTGTTTTTCTCCAGCTCATCGAAGATGCCCGAAAGCATGGTGCGCGACTCGGCAAGGACTTCGTTCATCGTCTTGGTGCCTGCCGCGATATCGCTCATGTGCTCTTCAAGCGTCTTGGTCATCTGGGGTTTGGTGATGGTGCCCGCATACGCCTCTAAAGACTCGGTCATCGCACGGCCTACAATAGTTGGGCGCATCGGATTTCCTTCGATGTACTTTCTGTTCATCAGCTTGGAAATAATTTCATGACGGGTGGATTTTGTACCGATGCCCGCCTCTTCCATTCTCTGGATTAACGCACTCTGCGAGTAGCGTGCCGGCGGCTTGGTCTCTTTTTCGTCGATGTTCTTTTTCGCAAGCGTGAAGACGTCGCCCGCTTTAACCGCCGGCAGAATCATGTCCTCAAATTTGCTGTACGGGTAGACTGAAAGCCAGCCCGGCACCAGAATTCTGGTGCCGGTGCTCACGTAGGGCTCTGCCCCCGCTTTCAGCGAAACGGAAAGCGCCTCCTGCTCCGCGTCGGTGCACAGCGTTGCAAAGAATCTCCGGACAACAAATTCATAGAGTTTCCAGGTCTGGTCGTCACTGATTTCATTGCGGGTTGCAAGCGAGGTCGGATAGATAGGCGGGTGGTCGGTTGTTTCCTTTTTGCCCCGTGTCGGCACCGCCCGCCGGTATTTTTTCACCAGCTCCACATCTTTTGCAAACTGGCTATACTGAAACATTTTCAGCTGCTCATCGATGTTGAGGCTTTTCGGATACGTGGTATTGTCTGTTCTCGGGTACGAGATAAATCCGCGCATATACAGCTCTTCGGCCCGGTTCATTGCAACAGAGGCCGAAAGCCCGATGCGGCCCGCACCGACGATTAACGCGGTTGTGTCAAGCGGGGTTGGCGCACTGAGTTTTTTCTGCTTGGTGGAAACATTTTCCACCCGCACGGGCGAGGCTGTTGCATCATAGGCCTGTTTTGCCTCGGCATGGTTTTCATATTTGCCGTGGGCATGGCGCGCTTCAATGGTGTCAGCGCCGCGCGTGCCGCGAAGAGTAAGCACCCAGTATTTGGTCGGGACAAATGCCTCGATTTCGCGCTCACGCTCGACAATCATGGATAAGGTCGGACTCTGCACGCGGCCGACGGATAAAATGCTGTCAGCGCCGCGGTGGGCTGCAATCGACATAAAGCGCGTCAGCGATGCACCCCAGACCAGGTCAATATTCTGCCGCGACTCGCCGGCAGCCGCAAGGTTGAAGTCCAGCGCCTCAGCTTTGGTGATGGCAGAAAGAATTTCATCTTTTGTGACCGCGGAAAACCTCGCCCGGTCGATTAAGACTTTTTTGTTTACGGCGCGGATTAACTCATAGGCCTCTTTGCCGATGAGTTCTCCCTCCGTATCAAAGTCCGTTGCAATCGTGACGCGGTCCGCTTTTTTGGCGATTCTCTGCATCACGGACACGATTTTTTTCTCGGTCGGATTTTTCACAATCTCGGCGTTGATTAACGAGCGCGGCGGGTTTTCAACCGAACGCCAGTTTTTATATCCGTCCACGAAGTCGAGTTCAACAACGTGACCCCGCAGACCGATTACAACGGTGTCTGCAAAGGAATACTGTACCGAAACGCCGTCGCGTTTTGCGGTGACTTTTTTGCCGTTGGCAAGAAATGCTGCAATCCGTTCTGCAACCAGGTTCTTTTCAGCGATAATTAAGTGCATTTATTCTCCCAGGATTTTTGCTATTGCTGCGTGTATTTCGCGGGGGTCAGCCTTGCCTTTTGTCTCTTTCATGACCTGACCTACAATAAAGTTCAGCGCCCCTTTCTTTCCCGCCTTGTGGTCGGCGACAGCCTGCGGGTTTTTCTCAAGGATACCGGAAATCAGACCGGTGTAGTCAACACCCTCGGCCCGTTCGAGCCCGAGCCGGGCGACAATCGCCTTTGGTACCTCCGCACATCCGCCGTCAAGCCAGACGCGAAGGACCTCGACGCCTGCCTTGTCGGTAATCTTTTTGTCGCGGACAAGTTCGATGAGCTCCTTAAACATATCGGCGTGCCCTGTCACCGCAGATACTGAAAGGTCGCGGTAGTTGAGTTCGCCGATTAAGATGTCAGCGGTCCAGGACGCCGCAAGGGCGGCGCCCGCCGCTGCAATCTTTTCATAGAACTCGGCAAGGTGCAAATCACCCGTGAGTGTGCGCGCGTGGTTTACGGCAATGCCGTACTGCTTCATGAAGCGGTCGCGGCGGGCGTCGGGGAGTTCCGGAAGCTCAATGTCTTTAACCCAGTCTGCAACGCGGATAACCGGCAGGTCCGGTTCCGGGAAGTAGCGGTAGTCGGTTGCCGTCTCCTTGGAACGCGCAGACGTTGTCGTGCCTTTTCCCTCCTGGAAGTGACGCGTTTCACGCGCCACTTCGCCGCCGCGCCGGATGAGATTTTTCTGCCGGGTGATTTCAAACGTAAGCGCCTTCTCCACACCTTTGTACGAGGAGATGTTTTTGATTTCCACCCGTTCATGGCCCTTGATGGAAATGTTTGCATCGACACGAAGAGAGCCTTCTTTCTCCGGGTCGAAAACATTGAGATACTCCAGCGTTGCCCGCAGCTTGTTTAAGAGCCGGCGCGCCTCTTTCGGGCTTGCCAGCTCCGGCTCGGTAACCATTTCAATAAGCGGGATGCCCGACCGGTTGTAGTCAACAAGCGTGTACTGGCCGGTAGACGGCGTCCCTTTGTGGACCAGTCTGCCCGGGTCTTCTTCGACATGGATTCTGGTAAGGTTGACCACCTTCGGATTTCCTGCATCATCTTCGATTTCAATATAGCCGCCAAGAGCGAGCGGGTTGTCACCCATCGTAATCTGGTATGCCTTGGTTAAGTCCGGGTAGAAATAGTTCTTTCTGCAGAACTCGCCTTCTTCGGGGATGGTGCAGTTTAATGCCTTTGCAACCTTGAGTGCATACTCAACGGCCTTTTTGTTCAGGACCGGCATCGCGCCCGGAAGGCCGAGACATACCGGACACACATGGGTGTTGGGCGCATCCGAGCGGAAGTCAGCCGAACAGCCGCAGAATAATTTCGTCGCGGTGTTTAACTGACAGTGGACCTCAAGTCCGATAATCACTTTGAACTCTTCGTCAGCCATTTATTTCGCCTCCTCGAACGCGAGCGCGGCATTGAGAATCGTCTCCTCGTCAAACATCCGTCCCATGAGCTGAAGACCGACAGGCATGCCGAAAGCCTCGCCGCAGGGAACAGATATTGCAGGAATGCCTGCGATGTTTACCGGCACGGTTAAGATATCGGCCTGATACATTTCAAGCGGGTTTGCGGTTAACTCGCCGAGTTTGGGCGCTACATTGGGCATGGTAGGTCCTGCAAGCATGTCGCATTCTTGAAGCGCCGCTGCAAAGTCTTTTGCAATAGCCTGGCGGGCGTGCTGGGCTTTGACATAGTATTTGCCATAGTAGCCGGCGGAAAGGGCGAAGGTCCCAAGAAGAATTCTTCTGCGGACTTCCGGTCCGAACCCGGCGCTGCGCACTTTGGTATAGGCATCATGCCAGGGCAGATTCATTTCCGGTTCCGGGCCGTATCTGACACCGTCGAATCTGTCCAGATTCGAAGAAGCCTCGCAGGTGCAGGTAACATAGTAGGCTGCAAGCGCGTATTTCATGGAGGGAAGCGAGACTTCTCTGGTTTCCGCGCCGAGCGATTCCAGTTTTGCGACTGCAGCGCGCACGACTGATGCAACCTCGCGGTCCACGCCTTCGCCGAAGTATTCCTTCGGGATGCCGATGACTTTTCCGGCAACATCTGCTTTGAGGCCTGCAAGGTCATAGGGCTTGTTTACCGAGGTGGAATCTTTTTCATCATAGCCTGCGATGACCGAGAAAAGTTTCGCGCAGTCGCGCACATTTGCAGCAAGAGGTCCTATCTGCTCGAAGGAGTTGGAGTATGCTATCAGCCCGAAGCGGCTCACACGGCCCCAGGAGGGTTTTAAGCCGACAATGCCGCACCAGGATGCAGGACATCTGATAGAACCGCCGGTGTCCGAGCCAAGCGCCATGGGGACAAGGCCTGCTGCGACCGCCGCGGCAGAGCCGCCTGAAGAGCCGCCGGTAACGCGCGAGGTGTCGCGCGGATTTAAGACCGGGCCGAACGCGGAGTTTTCATTGGTGGAGCCCATGCCGAATTCATCCATATTGGTTTTGCCTGCGATGGTCGCGCCCGCTTTTTTCAGGAGCGTGACTGCGTGTGCGTCATAGGGCGGGATATAATTTTTCAGGATTTGGGATGCACAGGTGGTTTCAATGTCTTTGGTTGATATATTGTCTTTTACGGCTACGCGGATGCCGGAAAGCACGCCCGGTTCCGCTGAGGCGATTTCCGCGGTATTTAAGAATGCATTGTATGCGTCGGCCATTTTAAACCACCTTCGGTGCTCTGATATAGCCTTCTTCCGGGTTGTGGCTGTTTTTGAGCGCGTCTTCCTGGGAGATGGATTCTTTTACCGTGTCTTCGCGGAATACATTGACAAGGCGGCGCTCGAGGTTTTCGGTTATCTCGAGGGTGTCAAGAATGTCAAAGTATTCCAAAATGGCGTTGAACTGCTCGGTAAATTTCGGCAGTTCGGCAGTAGATATGCTTAAATCGGCAAGTTCTGCGATATGGGTTACATCATTTTCGTTTACCATGGTGTTCCTTTTTTGATTATATATATGATTGTGAGTAGTTCACTCCATATAATGTTTGTTAATTGTTGTGCGGTTTTGGCTATGGAGTGAGG
>DALTWG010000032.1 GCA_029987245.1 Methanocorpusculum sp.
ATCTATTCTATCTATTCTATCTATTCTATCTATTCTATCTATTCTATCTATTCTAATCCTGTCCTGCTCTTATTTTGTACATATCCAAATCCTTAACCCCTTCTGCAACCTATATCACTATAATGACAGAGGAAGGACCAGTCTATAATGTCAACGACCGCATGCCTAAAAGCACGCTTGTCTTAACGGTTCTTCAGCATATTTTTTCGATGGCGGTGTATATGTCATATCCGGTCATCATTGTAAACGCGATGAACGGCGACTCGAGCCTGTCTATCTATCTTATCAGCGTAACGCTGTTTGGCTGCGGCATTGCAACGATTCTGCAGGCGTTCAGGAAAACCGGCACCGGCTATTTTCTGCCGATGATACCTAACTCTACCTATCTTCCGGCATCGCTTCTTGCCGTAAGCACCGGGGGCCTGCCGCTTTTGTACAGTATGCTGGTTATCTCCGGTGTTCTTGAAATGGTGCTGTCGCGGTGCACGAAATTTTTCAGGATGATTTTCCCCGAAGAGATTGTGGGTGTGGTTTTGTTTCTCCTGGGCATTGCCATAATTCCGTTTGCGTTTCCGCTCTTTTTCGGCAGCACGGATTCAAGTCCCCTGGACCCGGTGTGCACGGCCGTCGGGGTTATTACATTGGTTTCCATGATTGCCTGCAGTCTGATTCCAAAACAGTTCTTCAAATTCTATTCGATTCTTATCGGGCTTCTCATCGGTTTTATTTCGGCGATTCTTCTGGGCGTCTTTCCGCTGGAAACATTTGCGACCATCAGCGAAGTCGCGCCTTTTGCGGTGCCCAATCCCTTTGCATTCGTCAGTTTCAGTTTCGATGCAGGGCTTTTGATTCCGTTTGTTATCGCAATTATCTGTATTCTGCTCAAGACGTCGGGAAATATTTCGCTGATGTCTGCATACACGAAGGCGGGTGACAGAAACACCTTAAAGCACGGTCTTTTAGCCGAAGGAGCGGGTGTTGCGTTCACCGGGGCAATCGGCGGCATCGGTATCGGGTCGTGCTCCAGCAGTGTGGGGCTTGCTATCGGCACAGGGATTGCATCACGCAAAGTGGGTATCGGTGTGGGGCTTGTGATGATTTTTGCGGCCTTTTTCCCGTGTGTCGGCTGGTTCTTTGATATTTTACCCAAGCCGGTGCTTGGCGCGGTTCTTTTGTATGCGGTGAACTTTGTGATGATTTCAGGCATCCAGAGTATTTCTTCGCGGATGCTTGATACAAGGAGGACGTTTGTGGTGATTCTGCCGATTTTAATCGGGGTTTCTTCGGCTGTGTGTCCGTATCTGTACACCGGGCTTCCGGATGTTTTGCAGCTTTTCTTTACGTCGCCTTTAACCGCAGGGTCGGTTGCTGCAATTATTCTCGGGCTGTGCTTTAAAATAGGCATTCCGGCTCACAAATCGCTTGTTCTTCCCGGCGATGTGCACGGTTTTGTCTTTGACTGCGGCAAGATGTGGACGCTGGATAAAACACAGGTTGTGCGGATTTCGCATAATCTTGAAGGATATCTTGCCGGGGCGAAGGAGGTTAAACTCACGCTGCATTCGGGACATTCCATGCTTCGGGCGGAGATATGGTACGAAGTGGCGCCTGCTGAGGTCCGAAATCAGATGGCGGTTGCGGTGAGGGCGGACGGGGAAAAGGCGGTGTTTGAATATCTGCTGGTGTAGTCGCCGGTTTCCGGGGTTTTTCTGCAAAATATATATGAGGTAAGCGAACCAATAGTATAGTACATTATGGCTGAAGCATTTAACACAAATATTGTCCTCAAAGGAAAAGAGGCCGAGGTGTTCATGGATACAATGGTCAACAATACTCCCGAAGAGCTGCTCATTTCTCAGGAGGAACTTGCAGAAATAAACAAAGCGGCAAAAGAACTGGGTCTTGAACCGATTGAGTAATCATGCCCTTTAAGCTTCACCTCCTCACAGCGGATTTGATGCTTTGATATTCAGCTATATACTTAGATATTTGTCCTGATGAGGTATAGGTTTTTTTTGTGTGAGGGAAAGAGGTGTGCTGTCCGGAAAAAATAATTTCAGGACGGCACACGGCCCGGTCATACGTTCTGAAAAAGTTACTGGGGATTTTCATCCACCACAAGCGTTGCAGAACCATAGGCCTTGACAGGTCTTCCGTTTTCATCAAACTCCGTTGTATACCGCACAATAAACGGCACCCGTGCCACGGTAAGCGGGAAAACGCCTTCGAGATTTTTCACCCCTGCTGCAATCTGTTTGTGCCAGTCGCGGTACAAATCAGCCATATCCATCGGGAAAATGCCCGCTTCAAACGCCGGCTCCGGATAATTTCTGACAACAGCCGGCAGCCCCAAATCACGCATGCATCTGAAACAGGGCCGCATCTCCTTTGTTGCAACAGTGTATTCCCAGAAATAGATGTTTGCCTGCTCGGACGCAGCCTTAAACCGCCTCTCGGAATCAAGAATCGACTGCATCTGCCGTTTTTCCGCAGTTACATTTCGCACCGTCGCATAAAAGAGCGTACGGTCGCCGGATTTGCCAATCATTCTCACCGTGCTTCGAACACACATCGACTCGCTGCCGCAGCAGCGGGAGCAAACGCTTCTCCAGACCTCGCATTCCTGCTCGTCGCCGGTTTCAATCGCACGCTGCAGCATCTCTTCGTAGATTGCCCGGTTTTCCGGCGTAAACTGACTCCAGGGATTCTGCATAATGGTCTCTTTTTCCGACATATTCATGCCCAGTTCCTTGAGATATTTCGGATTTACCCGCAGAATATCGACATTGCCCTTGTGATAGCTGAAAATCGCCGCCCCGCCGACGAAATTGCTGAAAATAAGCGTCTCCTGCGACTCCGGGTCCCAGAAATGGCCAGCATTGAGCATGTCAATTAATTTCATCTGCGGTACCGCAACACCCACCGAACTGCCGCTTAAAAGCTTTTCAAAGTCATTTTGCGGAAGCGGACGTGAATAGAGATACCCCTGAATATAGTCGCATCCGATACTTCGCATGAAATCAGCCTGCTCAACGGTTTCCACGCCTTCGGCAATTACCGGCATATTGAGCCATTTTGCCATATTTACCACCGAACTGACAATCGTTCCGCCGCGGCCGCCTAAGTTTCCCTGCAGGAAGGCAAGGTCCATTTTGATAACATCCACGTCTAAATCCTTTAAGACGTTCAGCGAGGAATAGCCGCTGCCGAAATCGTCCATTTCCACAATGTAGCCCGCATTGTGGAGCTTTTTAATGATCATATTGACATATTCAACACTGCCGAACGCCGAAGACTCGGTTATTTCAAACCGGAGATATTTTGCAGGCACCTCGTAGTTTGCGCGAATGCGCTCGAGTTTTTCCACAAATTCCGGCGAATACACGTCCTGACGGGTGATATTTACAGAGACGGGCACCAGAGAGAAATTTTCATCTATGCATCTGCGCACAAATGCGCAGACTTTGTCAAAGACGTACAAATCGAGCTCGGTAATTTTTCCCTGCCGCTCGAAAACGGCTATAAACTCATTCGGAGGAATAATTCCCCGAACCGGGTGAATCCAGCGGACAAGGGCTTCTGCACCAATCATCATTCCGGTTGAATGATTGTACTGCGGCTGGTAATAGACCTGGAACTGGTTCTGTGCAAAGGCTTCGTTGGACATGCCCATGATTTCATATTCCATAAGAGCGGAGTCCCTGTTCTGACGTTCGGCTGTATAAGGCATACCTTTTAAATATGTGCCGAAAGTATATATAGCCGCCGGTAGCCGGGTGCGAAAAAAGATACAGATTCAGTGCTTCTGTTTGGAAAAATCATACAGCGGCATGGAATCACGGTTTCTGTATGCGTGCTTTTCATAGTAGCCGATAAGGCTGCCTGTCTCGTCACGCAGTGCAATCATGTACACATCCTTGTTTTCCTCTTCATTGACAAAGGTGTGGATGACATTGTGTTCAGGGCTTTCGCCAAACCAGGCAAGAATTTTTTCAATCAGCCCGTTTGCCCGGGGCGGATGGCAGTCCAAAAGACTGGAGCCGACAAGAGCAAAGCCGCCTTCTTTTGCATACCGCTTTGCAGCGGCTTTGTTCATGTACACTATTGTGTGCTCCAGACTGCACAAAACTATTGGCGCCTTGTCAGAATCAAGGACACTTTTGTAAAATGCTTCCATGAAAGATGCCATGAAAAAAGATTATTGTTTACCCTTGTACTCCTGCACGTATGCATAGGCATCGGCAAGAAGGTCAATAAGGGCATCGCCGCAGGCGTTCTTTAAGTCCATCGGGTGAATCTTTCCGGCTGCATAGGAGGCTGCAAGTTCATCGTAGGAGTGGAATTCGAGGTCGCCGCCGAATTTTTCCGGGCGCTTAATGGCAATCGTCTCCACTCTCGGGAAGACATTGTACTGGAACACCTGCATAATCGGGTTTCCTTCAACCTCCGGCGGGCAGAACGCTTTTTTCAGCTTGCGTCTGATTTCTTCAGGGGAATCGGCTACGCTTACTACATTGCCCTTGGATGAAGACATCTTCTGTCCGTCGAATCCATTGACAATCGGGGTGTGAATGCACACGGGCGGCTTGTAGCCGATGTGGGGCAGGTGTTCGCGGGCAAGCATGTGAATTTTACGCTGGTCAATGCCGCCGACTGCCGCATCAACGCCTAAGGTCGGGATATCGACTACCTGCATGACGGGGTAAACCATCTGGGAAACCATCGGGTTGTCCATCGCACGGCCGACTTCATCCATGGAGCGGGTCGCACGGTTTAAGGTAATCTCCTGACATAAGGTAAGGACCTCGGTCTGGTATTTTGCGGTAAGCTGCACATCGGTTCCAAGCACGAACTTGGCGCCTTTTAAGCCTACAGCTTCAATGCAGGCACGGTTGTAGTCTGCGAGTTCTTTAATCTGTTCGAAGGTTCCTTTTCTGTTCAGATATGCGTGCAGGTTTGCGATTAAGACCACGACGTCAAACCCTGCTTTTTTCATATCCATCAGTTTATTGATGGTCACAAGGTGACCTAAGTGAATCTCGCCGCTTGGTTCATATCCGGTGTAAACACTTTTGACCGGCTTTTCAAGCAGTGCGCGAAGCTCTGCTTCGGTGACAATCTCGGCTGTGTTCCGGGTTGCGAGTTCGTATGCGTCCATTGTGCCTAATTGTTGGTCGTATTCTTAGATAAAGCCTGCGTGACATATGGTACACTGTAGACAGGTCCCGAGGAGGGTAAAAAAAGAGGGGTGAAACTTAGCGGCGTCTCAAAACAAGAGCGCAGACGCCAAGTCCGGCAAGAATGCCAAGAAGCGGCGCGGGGGAGGCGGGAGTTTCGGTCGGCACAACAACTGTTTCAACAGCAGTCGGGGCTATGGTGGGCTGTGTCGGGGTTTCGGTTATAGTCACTACCGGTGTCGGTTCGGCGGTGGGGGCTTCATTGTTTATGGTGTAGGTGAAATCCATGATTTCTCCTGCTTCAAGGATGATTTTGGTGGTAATTACAGCAACGCCGCCGACTTTTAAGACAAGGGTGTGTTCTCCTGCGGCAAGGTCTTTGTCGGTGTAGTTTACCACCGGGGTTTTGCCGAGGGATTTTTTATCCAGCAGTACGGTAGCTGTTGCATCGGTGCAGTAGACACTCAGACCCGTTCTTCCCAGGGGGACCTCTTCAACGTAGCCTTCTTCGCACGGTTTCAGATTGACGGTTAATTTGTTCGATTCGCCGGATACAACCTCCATTTCCGTGTAGTAAGCTTCATAGCCTTCTTTTTCAATCCTGACTTTGTGGATGCCGGCTTTGACACCGGAGGTAACGATAAGGGTTTCACAGCCGCGGTATTCGCCGTCAAAATACACATCGCCGGCAGGTGTGCTGGAGATTACCACGGAACACAACTGTGCTTTGGAAAGCGGGAAGTTCAGGTATTCGGTTGTCCCGTCTGCAACAGTTACGGTTGTCGACATGGTCGCATAATCAGCAAGAGAAACGGAAACCGTGTGTTCACCGGGGGCAACAGAGATTGTGCACGGCGTATATCCGACACTGTGTCCGTCAATGGATACAGATGCCGCGGAAGGATTTGAGGTTACATCAATTTTGCCGTTAAGACTCTGGAAGGAGAGTGTGGTCACCATTTCACCGGAGGTGAGCGTTAATCCCTGAATGACTTCCTGCTCGCCGTATATGCCTTTAATTGTGTGTTCTCCGGGGAGTACGGAAACACTTAAGGTGCCTGATGATGAGGTGTATCCGACAAGAGCATCATCGATGTAGATTGGAATACTCCCTTGAGTCACTGCATTGTTAAGACAGGTGTAGACGTTCAGCGTTACCATAGTTGGCGTTGTTACCGGCGTGGTGAATTTTCCTTCATAGGATAAATGAGTGTTGTCACCCCCGATTGTTAAATCACGTTCATCATCAGTATATCCGCTGTATTGTATAACAACATGATAAGAACCGGCAGGCATATCAAATGTATCTGGTGTGGAGCCAACACGGGATTCAGCACCCCCAATCTGCGTCAGGGTGTATGAGGCTACACACTGTGTATACTCCAGATTTGTCTGATCAACAATAACCTTGGAAGTTAGAGTTATCGTCCCGGCACTGACCGGTCCGGCAATACAGGCGGTCAGACAGACGACCGCAAAGATACCAATGAGCACTCGTGGCAAAGCATTCATAAAATATAATTATCTCTGTCCGAAGATAAAATTTACGGTGAAAACAAAAAAAATCAGAGGTTTCTGACCTCGTCAGCCATTCTGTGCACCAACTCATGTTTGACAGTCCAGAGTTTCTGCGACAAATCCACATAGTACCGGTGAGGATTATCAAAGCGTTTTACCTCGTCCCAGAGGTGTTCAAGCTCGTTTTCGCAGTATTTTTTCACCTCTGCAACAGGGGGAATATCATATACCAGCTGACCTGCCAGAAACACCGGCACCAAAAGACTGCGCGCGGAAAAATTCGTCAGGGTATTCGTCTTCCAGGTGCTTACCGGGTCAAAAATCGTTAAGGGTTTTGACTCGTCGATGACTTCGTCATGCACGCATAAAAGGTCGGCTACCGCTTTGCCGCTTGCCTTGTCATAGAGGCGGTAGACCTTTTTAAAGTGCGGATTCGTGATTTTGACCGCGTCCTCGCTGATTTTTATTTTGGGAACGATTTCTTTGCCGTCTTCGATTGCGGCAAGTTTGTAGACACATCCGAAAACAGGGTTGCTGGATGAGGTAATCATGCGTTCGCCGACGCCGAATACGTCAATTTTGGCGCCTTCCATTATTAATGCCTGAATAGTATATTCATCCAGCGAGTTGGATGCATAGATTTTGCAGGCCTCAAGTCCGGCATCGTCGAGCATTTGGCGCGCCTTTTTGGATAAATAGGCGATATCGCCCGAATCAAGACGGATGCCGAAATGAGTGATGCCTTTGGGAAGCAAGACTTCTTTGATGACTTTTATTGCATTCGGGATGCCGGATTTGAGGGTGTTGTAGGTGTCAACTAAAAGGACGGCATTTGTCGGGTAAATCTCGCAGTAGGTCCTGAATGCCTCGTATTCGGAGGGGAACATCTGTACCCAGGCATGAGCCATGGTGCCTCCTGCCGGCACCTGATAGAGTTCGTCGGTAAGCGTGCAGGCGGTTCCGGCACATCCGCCGATATAGGCGGCACGGGCGCCAAGTACTGCTGCATCCGGACCCTGGGCGCGCCGGGAACCGAATTCAAGCACTGCGCGGCCCTGGGCTGCTCTGACGACGCGGCTTGCCTTTGTTGCAATCAGCGACTGGTGGTTCAAGGTCAGAAGCAGGAAGGTTTCGAGAAGCTGTGCTTCGACTGCGGGCGCCCGGACGGTTAAGATGGGTTCGTTGGGGAAAACCGGGGTGCCTTCGGGGACGGCGTATATGTCGCCGGTGAATTTGAATTTGGCGAGATAGTCGAGGAATTGTTCATCAAAGAGATTTTTCGAGCGGAAATAGGCAATGTCGTCTTCGTCAAAATGCAGATTTTCGACATAGTCGATTACCTGCTCGAGACCTGCTGCTATGGCAAATCCTGCTCCATCGGGAACGGTTCTGAAAAATACGTCGAAGTAGGTGATTTTTTCTGCTATGCCGGATAAGAGATAGCCGTTTCCCATCGTGTATTCATAAAAGTCGCAGACAAGGGAGAGATTTTCTTTTGCGTTCATTTTTTTCACCGGTTAATAACCTGTATCTGGAGGTTTTCGAGGATGTCAAGGGCTTCTTCGTGGAGTTTTACGTCGCCTGCGGCGGTTGCTTTTGCATCGATGAAAACCGGCACTTCGGGAAGGGCGGCTTTTACTATCACTGCGTTGCTTACAACGCAAATTGAGGAGACAAGACCGCAGAGTTCTACCGATGCATATTCGCGGTTTTTAAGGTAATTAAGCAGGTCGGCGGACGGAAAGGTCGGTTTTTCGAATACTTTATCCTCCGGGAGGCGCAGGCTTGCTGTTTTGCCAAACAGGTCGTGTCCCGGGGTTCCTTTGATGCAGTGCGGGACGGGGAGATGTTTTCCTTCCTGTGTTTCCAGGTAGTTTGGCACATGGGTGTCGAGAGTGAATATAATTTCACCGCCTGCGCTTCGGTATTCTTCAATTTTTTGAGCGATTACGGCGTCTAAGAGTTCTGCGCCGGGAAATCCAAGGGAGCCGCATACAAAATCATTCTGGTAATCTACAATGATGAGTGCTTTTTTCATTTAGTATGATACTATAGGTTGTTCTATGGTTTAGTTTTTTGGAGAGGAGGGGGCCTGGAGGGACGGGATTTTTTAAGGAGAACGACGTATAATTACAGGTGGCGTGCCGGGCTTAACGAACCCAAACAGTGCCGTCATAGGAGGCGATTCAAAATAAATATCATAGATTTAGTAGCCCTTGCGCTCTCGGTGGTTCTTTTATCACATGAGGCGCGAGTGTGGTTTATGCTCCTTAAGAGGAGGAGGAGGTAAACCTTCTCTCCCTCTTTTAACTAAAAGTATATTACCTTGTAAGTCCAATAATGTAGTAGCCCTAAATCTATGATGGGAATCAGCCCGGGAGAGTGGCAGGACCGTAACCTACATAAACCCGGGATTACTTTTGAATCAGTTTACTATTGAATTTCCATCCATTGATGCAGTTCTCTTTCATTTCACAAAGCATCATGCGAAACCCTCATCATTTTGCACACCCCATGTTATTTTAGCACATGTACGCAGCGGTCGATTTAGGCGCATCCAATCTCCGGGTGGCAAAAGCAGATGAAGCGGGAACCCTCCTTGATTTTACCAAAGTAAGCACCGCGTCCTGCAAAACGGGAGAGGAAATTACCGGCCTGATTATTTCTCTCATCGAAAAACAGTTCGCCGGCGAAAAGCCGGCTGCAATCGGTGTCAGTACCGCCGGTCCTATTGATAAAAAATCCGGCGACGCGGTGCATTCGCCGAATATGTGCTGCGAAAGAGTTCATTTGAAAGCGCCCTTGCAGAACTATTTCAGCTGTCCGGTCGCGGTTGCTACTGACTGCAAAGCGGCGGTTCTGGCAGAATATGCAAAAAATCCCGCGGATACCCTTGTTTACATAACTTTTTCCACCGGTGTTGGCGCCGGCGTTATTTCCGGCGGCCGCCTTCTTGAAGGTGCAGACGGCAATGCATCCGAAATCGGGCATATGACTGTTGACACGAAGTATAATCTGCCCTGCGGTTGCGGCGGATTCGGCCATCTGGAAGCATACACGGGCGGGGCTAACATCCCGCGGTTTTACCGGGCGTTTTGCGGGGCGGAGGCAAAATGCGCCGCTGATATTTTTTCCGCGGCAAAAACGGGCGTTATATCTGCACAGGAGTTTATCGAAGAACTTGCCCGCGTATGCGGACGCGGGCTTTCCAATATAATCGCCGCATATAATCCGGACAAAATAATTCTGGACGGCCCGCTGGTGCAGGAAAATCCCGGCTTTACCGAAAAAATTGCGGATAGTATCGATACCTACCTTTTCCTGCCGGAAATCGCCGTATCGGATTTAGAGGGGCGGGCCCCGCTTCTGGGCGCAGCGCTCCTTGCTAAAGCGGCGAAATAAATCACCACACTTTTCCGCAGTTCGGGCACAGAATCGCAAGACGGCGCCCGCATTTGGGACAGTACAGCTGTCCGCGCATATCCTGCATCAAAGGCGTTCCGCAGTCGCGGCAATAGATTTCACGCTTAAAGCCGCACGAATGAGTTACAACCATGTATGTTATTTTGGCGCTGAAAAGAGATAGATGTTTCTCAGGAAATAAAAAAAATTGGGTTCTGATTATGCACCGACGACTAAGAGAAGCACCGGAACGAATACCAGTGAAATCATAGACATCAGCTTGATCAGAATGTTGATTGCAGGGCCTGAGGTATCTTTGAACGGGTCACCGACAGTGTCGCCAACGACTGCTGCCTTGTGTGCCTCGGAACCTTTACCGCCGAAGTGGCCGATTTCGATGTATTTCTTTGCGTTATCCCATGCACCGCCGGCGTTTGCCATAGTGATTGCAAGCAGGAAACCTGCAACAAGGGAACCGACCAAAAGACCGCCGAGAGCCTCGACACCGAGTCCCGGAATGAGACCGACAACAATCGGAACAACGATTGCAAGAAGTGCCGGTGCAATCATTCTCTTGATTGCCGCGTTGGTGGAAATTGCAATTGCTGCCTTGTAGTCCGGTTCTGTGGTACCTTCCATTAAGCCCGGAATCTCTTTGAACTGTCTGCGGACTTCAATAACAATCTTGCTTGCTGCCTGACCGACTGCAGTCATAGTGAGCGCAGAGAACAGGAACGGAAGCATGCCGCCGATGATGATACCAATGAAAACCGGAGTGTTCATGATGGAAAGGTCTGCCGGCTCAAGACCGACTGCAAGTGAGTATGCGCTGAAGAGTGCAAGACCGGTAAGTGCTGCAGAGCCGATTGCAAATCCTTTGCCGATTGCTGCAGTGGTGTTTCCGACTGCGTCAAGGGTGTCGGTGATTTCACGAACGGACGGGTCCTGACCGGACATTTCTGCAATACCTCCTGCGTTGTCGGCAACCGGGCCGTATGCATCAACTGCAAGGGAGATACCAAGCGTGGAAAGCATACCGACTGCTGCAATACCGATACCGTACATGCCGGCAAACTGGTATGCAATGAAGATTGCAACTGCGATGATTAATACAGGCCATACAGTGGATTCCATTCCTTTTGCAAAACCGGTAATGATGTTGGTTGCAGCGCCGGTCTGACAGGAGTCGGAAATCTTTAACGTAGGCTTGCGCTCGTAGGAGGTGTAGTATTCAGTGATGAGACCGATTAAGAAACCGCCGATTAAACCTGCGATGGTTGCAAACCAGATACCCATACCGAGGCATCCTGCTCCCATGGTAATCATGCTTGCATTTCCGTAGAGGAGGAAGCTTGAGGAGAAGTAGGTTGCAATTAAGGAAAGGACGATTGCAATGACGGTACCGGTGTTGAATGCCTTGTGGATTGCGCCGGACTCGTTCTTGTTGGTTCTGACAAACAGCGTACCGATTGCTGCTGCAATGATACCGAATGCTGCGATGAACATCGGAAGGAGGACAAGTGCAAGCGGGGTGACTGCGGAGTCGCCTAAGGTTTCTGCTGCAAATGCTGCACCTGCGACACCGAGTGCCATGGATGCAATGATGGAACCTACATAGGATTCGAATAAGTCTGCACCCATTCCTGCGACATCACCGACGTTGTCGCCGACGTTGTCTGCGATAACTGCCGGGTTTCTCGGGTCGTCTTCAGGGATGCCTGCTTCAACTTTACCGACAAGGTCTGCTCCGACATCTGCTGCTTTGGTGAAAATACCGCCGCCGACACGTGCGAAGAGTGCAACAGAGGATGCACCGAAACCGAATGCTGCCATGATGGAGACAACGGTTGCAACGTTGGATGCCTCAGAGATGATAAGGTCGTCGCCAAGGACTGCGGAAAGGACCAGGAATACAACGGAAAGGCCTAAAAGACCGAGACCGACAACGGACATACCCATGACAGAGCCGCTTGCGAAAGAGACTTTGACTGCCGGTGCCATGCCGCGTTTTGCTGCATTGGTGGTTCTGACGTTTGCCTTGGTGGCGGAGTGCATACCAATGTAACCGGATGCACAGGAAAGAGCTGCGCCGATTACGTATGCAATTGCTGATGCCCAGTGCAGTCCGGGGGAGACAAAGGAAAGCACTAAAAGGATAACAGCAATAACTACTACAAAGCATGCAATTGCTTTGTACTGGCTGTTCAGGAAGACTTTGGCGCCAAGGTGGATGGCGTTTGAAATCTTGTTCATCTTCTCATCGGTGACCTTTTCCTTCATCACGCGGGTGTAGGAAAAGATTGCGAAGAGAATGCCGATAACGGCACATACTGGAACAATATAAACTAATGCGTCCATAGTATCAATTCTTCGTGAGATAGCTGCCGGAAAATTATGTCCGGCGAGAGAGAGCATAGGCTCTATACAAATTCTCCTTATATTAATAGACGGGAAAACATATAAAGACTATTGTCTTTGGGTAGGAAAATGAGCAGGGCGGGGGCGAAAAAGAGTGGATATTACAGCAGTTTTTTTGCTGCGGTTTCTGCGACGCTGAAAAGTTCTTCGATGCCGAAGGTCTCGGAACTGATTATCAGGTCGTAGATTGACTGGTCATTGATATCGATGCTGTAATAATCCATGTACCGCTTAGCTTCAGAGGCCTCGCGGGCAATAGTCTGCGCATAGGATACATCGTAGGAAATGCCCTCGCGTTCGGCGATTCTTGCGGCGCGGCATTCGGGGGACGCAAACAGCAGAATGCGCAAATCGGCATTGCTTACCATGTATCCTGCAAGCCGGCTTTCGATGACGATGTTTTCTGCGTTTTCGCCGGTTTCTTTAAGCCGTTTGTCAAGTTCAATATCATAGGATTTGTCCGATTCGGCGAGATGACCGAATTCGGCAAGGGTAAGTCCCTTTTCCTTTGCCATCGCGCGGAAAATGTCCCCGCCGGATACAAACGGATACTGCAGGGCTTCGGCGAGGGCTTTGCCTAAAGTGGATGTGCCGGTGCCTGGATTTCCGCCGATGGTAATGCGCATTGTTACTGTCCTCCGATGTTGAGGGCTTTTCTGATAATCTGTGTCATGCAAAGGGAGCAGATCATATACCAGACAAGCCATGCAGGAATAAACCACATAACATCAAAGTAGGCGGTTATGCCTCCAAACGGCAGAACAATCGCCGTATTCATGATATTTGCCATGTCGATTTCCTTGGGGATGTTTTCATAGAGCCAGAAGAAAATCGGGATGGTGACGATTAAAATGTAAATCATCGGGGTAAACTGCTGCTTTGTTACCTCCATCTGGTCTGCCATCATCTGCTGCTGGCGCGCCTGCATTTTCTTGATGAGTTTTTCGTCGCCGGACTGCTGAGCTTCCCGGAATTTGATGTTGAATTCCTTGGTTTTTTCCTGGTTCTCAAACATCTTATCATAGTTGATGGTGTATTTCTGAATCAGGGAGGAGTAGGTACCGGTGATGGTTGCCAGAATCAGTACAAGGGCAAAGAACGGCAGTCCCATTGCCTGGAAGGGGGCAATGACTACGTCTACAATGCTTGCGATTGCTGCACGGAGTTCTTTCCACTGATACAGAAACATCAGGGCGAACATGAAGGCAAGGGATACAAACATCCCGTATTTGTGCCAGAATTCTTTAAATCCCATGGGTTGTTTACCTCAGGACGGCTGCAAGTGCATCGACTGCTTTGTCAAGGAGGAAATCTGCGTTGGTAATGATTTTAACGGTGCATCCGGTGAGCATGGAGTATGCTGCGGCAAATGCACGGTTCATTTCCTGGTGTTCGGCGATGGATTTTGCGCCTTCCATGTCGCGGGTACGGGTTTCGTCAGAGAGTCTGCGGACTAAAATCTGGTCGTTGTCGGTTTCGACAAGGACGATTACATCCGGCATGATTGCAGTGATTACCCATTCGGGCAGTCCTGCGAGGTATCCGTTGGGGGTTTTTACCGATGCATGGGTGTCGACAATAACGTTGCCGTCGATGGCTGCGATTTTTTCTGCTGCAAGTTTTTGCAGGCGTTTCTGCTGAAGTCTGTCGAGTTTGCGCATTTCGTCGCGGTCGGCGACAAGGCCTTCTGCTTTTGCGACTTCAAACATGAAGCTGCCGAAGTTGAGGTTCTGGTATTTGACGCCTTCTGCGGTTACTTTGTCGAATGCGGAGTTAATGACGGTGGTTTTTCCCACGCCGGGGACTCCGGTGATGATTACTTTTTTACCTGCCATGGTTTGTGTTCTCCTATATGGGTAAATAGTAGGTTACTATTGGTTTGGATACATATTAAATGTTTAGAGTGGTGAAGATAATTGTTGTGTCCCGAACGTGTAACTATTCGCGTGCGGCATGGGGATGTAAACAAGAATTGCTAATGAAAAAATGCTGCCCCTTCCACTTGAGGTAATCCCAACCTGTCACATTCAGGACAGACGGAGTACATCGTGAAAAACGGATGCTGCCGGATTAAGGAGGTAAAGAATTACAAAAAAGGATAAAATCCTCTTATTCGCCTGCACAGAACATCTTTACAATCTCAAACGTAAAGTCCTTTGTCTCGGTGAATGAATCCAGATTCATCCGTTCATTTATTGTGTGCGGGTTTTCAATTGTCGGACCGATGGAAAGAATCATAAGCTCCGGGTTCTTCTCTGCAAAATACCCGCATTCAAGACCGCTGTGAGTAGAAACAAGCGCAAGCTGTTTTCCTGTCAGTTTTAAGTAAGCCTTCTTTGCAGTCTGCATAAATTCGGTCTCACCCGAGACACTCCAGCCCGGACATAGAAATTCGGTTTCAGCATCCGCGCCTGCCTTTTTCATACTGTCAGCGATTTCATCCGCGATTTCCTGATGTTTCGAATCATTAGTGCCGCGGGTATAAGACTCTATGGAAAGAGAGGTGCCGTCGTTTGTAATAACCCCGGTATTGGATGACGTTATAACGCCATACGCATCCGACTCCAGAACTCCATCCGGTATCGTGCATAAAGTCTCCAGGAATTTCTCCGTGAAAGCGGGCGCATACATTTTTTCCGGAGCATCGACCGCTGCAACTGTTATATCAAGGTCCGGGTCGGATGCAGTATAGTGGGATTCAAGCCATGCTTTCGCGTATGCATCAACATCCTTTGATGTGGCAAAAACCGCCCCGGCAGAGCCGGGAATCGCATTATGTACTGAACCACCTGAAATTGAGGCGAGTTTGACATCATCGAGACCGGATAAAAAGTCTGCTGCAAGAAGAATCGCATTCAGTCTCCCTTTGTCAATATCATCACCGGAATGACCGGATAGAAGACCTGATATCTCGAGCTGATACCACTTTGTACCCGCAGGTGCCGGCACACATTCCGGCGTGAATTTTGCGGTTGCGAGTGTTCCTCCGGCTGATGAGATGATAGTTTCACCGGTGATTTCATTATCAATGTTTAATAATGCATCCGCGTTGAGCCATGCGGGATTTATGTTTTCCGCTCCTGCCATGGTGGTTTCTTCATCAACGGTAAACAGGCCGGAAATGGTGTAATCCTTCAGTTCAGGGCTGGTTAATGCTGTGAGGATGATGGCAACACCTGCTCCGTCATCTGCTCCAAGCGTGGTGTGTTTTGCGTGAATCCAGCCGTCTTCGATATAGGTTTCAATCGAATCTTTCGTGAAGTCAAAGGTATAGCCTGTTTCAACGGCGGGGACCATGTCCTGATGTCCCTGAAGAATAATACTCTTTTTTGAGGTTCCGGGGTGTTTTATAAGGATGTTGCCGGTTTCATCCTTGAGGTATTCAAGGTTGTTTTTCTTTGCAAAGGAAATCAGATATTCCTGCATTGGGGCTGTATTTCCGCTCGGGCGGGGAATTTTGTTGATTTCATAGAAGTAGTCGAGTTCGGACATGGTGTTTTGTGTGTCCTGTGTCTGTGTGTCCCGGTCCTGGGTATCTGCAGCTTGTTTGTCACTTGTTTGTTCAGCAACGCAGCCGGCACAGATGAGGCAGGCGCATACTATGAGTCCGAGCAGGAGAAGAATTTTTCCGGTTTTCATATATCTATATTATTTGTTTACCTTAGATATATGTGTACATTATGGGGGTGTCTGTGTTGTGTCCCGAAATTATTTCCATGGATTTAAGGGCGCCCGGTTATTTCCGTCTCAACAGCAGTGCCGCGCAAAGTCCGGCAAGGAGTCCTGCTGCAGGCAGGGGTGTTTCTGCGGAGCTGGTTCCGGCAGGGTTTGCGCCGGGCAGGGTTTTGCCGTTTTCATCACCGGTGCCGTCGATTGTTTTGTCTTCCATGTAGACGACGGCAAAGGGTGAGGCCCCGTCGGTCTCTGCAGAATAGTAGGCATAGGTGCCGTCAGTACTTTTCAGGGTGGTTGCAAGGGGTGTCCAGTAGGTGCCGTCTGCATTTCCGTGATAGAGAATGACGTCCATTGTGCTGTATCCGGCTTCGCTTAAGTCGGCGAGTTTTACTTTGAAGTCTATCACGCTTACTTTTCCGGCGGAGACGTCGGCATTCACTTTGAATACCTGGCGGAAGGTTACTGTTTCGCTGTTGGCTGAAACTTCACTGACATTCAGGCAGGGGGCTGAGGTGTCGCCGTCTTTTGCCACGGCAATGGTAACGGTCGTTACGGTGACTTGCGCAGCCTGGGGCACGTCAGAAACATCGTGACTTACGGTTACGGTGCCAACGGCGTCTTCGCTTAAGGTGACGGCGGTCACTTCTTCGGCCTGTTCAAAGGTGACTACCGATACGGGCTGGGTGAGTTCCTGCTCGACTTCGGGGGCGGCAGGAGTATCTGATGAGGGAGTATCAGCTGAAGGGGTATCTGCTGCAGGATTTTCTGCTGCAGGAATGTCTGATGAGGGTGTGTCACCTGAAGGGGTGTCACTCGAGGGTGTGTCTGATGAGGGAGTGTTTCCCGAAGAGCCGCCGCCGCTGCTTCCGCCGCCGCCGCCGGAGGATTTTTTCGGCAGTACAAAGCGGTCGCGGCTGAGTTCGGTGCCGCAGACGGTGCAGTAAACCGCTATGTCATAGTATCCTATGGTGCGGGTTGTTGCCGGGGTGTAGTTTTCCATGGTTTTTTTGCCGGGGGTGTGCGCTGCATTCCAGACTGCATAGAGGTCTGCGTCGGTTTCTGTTATGACGAGGGCTTTGTCTTTGAATTCCACGGCGCCGTCCGGGGTTTTTGCCCAGCCGGCGAAGGTGTGGCAGACTCTGGTAAACCGGTTCGGGTACAGTTCTGCGGCTTCGTTTATGACAAAGTCCTGAGAATAGGGGGCTTCTTTGCCGCCGTTGGGATAAAAGGTGACGCAAACGGTTCCGGTAAGGTCAATGGCGAGGCGGACGTTTGTCTGCACGCGGGGCAGAGTAACGGTGTTTCCCGATATCTGCGGGGCGACGCCTTCTGCCGCGGCGGTAAGTTTCATGCCTGCCGGGAGGTCCGGGAAGGTGATTTGCACGGTGTCGCCTGCGAGGACAACGGTGGCGAAAGCGGGGCTGGTAACGGTTTCTGCTGCGCGTGAGGTGGTTACGGTGTAACCGGAGGCGGCGAGGGTTTCGCAAACGGAGATGTCTACGGAATATGCTGTAAGTGATACCTGGACTTCAGCGGTTTTTACGGCGGTGTCTGCCGCCGCGCTGCCGCTGAGGGCTGCAAGGAGCGTGATGCAGAGGAGCAGGGTTATGAGGGCTTTCTGCATTTTTTTCATGGTATCTGTCTGCATTTTCGGTTTTTTTCTCCGCGGGGGGCTAACGGGGGTTGTCCCGGGGTTGATAGGATGTAGTATGCTTAGTATATTGCTGCCGTAAGTATTACTGATTAAGGTGCGGTTAATCTTAAATAGAATGAGGCGGGGGAGGAGAGGGAAGAGGGAAGAGAAATGGTGAGAATTATTTCGGAAGGAGTCTGTTCTGTGCTGCAAGAAGTGATTTTGCCTGGCGGATTGCTGCCTGGTTAAGTTTTACAAGGCGTTCATTCTGGGAAAGACCTTCGTAGATATATTCTGCGTTAAGTGTTTCAAGATTGGAGAGTATAATAAGTTCAGTGAGTTGTGCGTGATCACGGATGTTTCCTTTGAGGTCGGGGTTTTCATCGCGCCATTCACGTGCAGTTTTTCCAAAGAGGGCGATGTTAATTACGTCTGCTTCGTTTGCGTATGTCGCTGTCTGCTGCTGCCGGGTAATCTGTTTGGGGATGAGGGTTTCTTTTATGGCATCGGTATGGATTTTGTAATTGATTTTGGCGATGCTGCGGCTTAAATTCCAGTCAAGAGATATTTTGCTGTTTTCATCTGTTTTAAGGCGCTGATAGTCTTTGATGATATAGAGTTTAAATTCAGCGGATACCCATGAGGCGAATTCAAAGGCAATATCTTTTTGTGCATAGGTTCCTCCGTTTATACCGGGTCTGGTTAGTATGCCGGCTGCGTTGGTTGTTTCTATCCATTTGGTCGGAGAAAGTGTGAATGCGTTGCGACCCGATTCGTTTCTAAGGGTTTCAAAGGCTTCTATATTGAAACCGGGGTTGTTAAGTGTTTCCCACAGTCCAAGAAAATCAAGTGTGTCACGTGAGCGCAACCAGTTTTTAATTACGTCGTTTGGTTCAGCGGATTTGTATTTTGCTATGTCGGTAAGTGAGAGGTAATCTTTTTCTTTTCCGTCAGATAACAGGGTGATGGTGTGTCCCCGGGCATGAATGGTTTCTTTGTATTGTTTTTGTTTTTCAGTCATTTTTTTCCGGTTTTCAAAACCCGTCGATTTCGACGGGTTTTACAGTTGTATTTAACTTACGTATTTTTTATTAAACCCGTCGATTTCGACGGGTTTTACAGTTGTATTTAACTTATACGTTTTACCACAGTCTATGTTATTGTCATGCGTTTTTCCATGAGTCATATAATTATGGATGTTCTTACTAAATCTATTTTACGGCGGAGATTTTATTTCTAAATCTGTCTGTTATCTGACGCTGAAGCAGATCGGCATTTTCTATTCCGGTTATTTTTCCGGTGTCAGATGTTCCTGTCAGTATGTGTTATGTGTCCGCCTGCTGCGTTCAGAAATGAAACATCAGCTTTTTCAAGGCTGTCTGCGGCTGTTTCTTTACATTCCATGCGGGTTGTTTCGCCGGTTTTTATAAGTCTGTGCAGGTCTTCGTTTTTCATTTGCTATTATGTATTTTGTCCTGAACTAAAATGTAGTTTTGAGTAAGGGGTGGTGAAAAGTTCCGTTCAGGGGAGGAAAAGTTCCGTTCGGAGTCTGCATCCTTTTTGAGAAAAACAGAGAAGGTCATGCCGTTTTATGCTCTTTTTCATAACGCATAACTGAGTCTTCAAGACTGACAAAGTTTTCTTCAAAATCAGCTTCAGCACGTTGTGTTTCCCGGTCAAGTTCATCCAGGTCCACGTCGTCAAAGCACGGCAGCTTTGCACGGTTTTGTTTTTCCTCAAGTGCTTGTATGGATTCGGCAATCACATCTCCATAAGTCTGGTTTCCTTTCCTGAGGGCGATAATCTTTTTGTGGACTTTGGGGGATATGAGTACGGATTTTTTGTGCTCAAGAGATTGCATGAATATACATTGGATGTAAGATTTAAAAAATATGTGCCTTGCAGGGGGTCAAAACTTGTTTATACAATTTAGATGTCCGGGAGAATATAGTTTTTGTGTACTTTTTCCTGATGGTGATTTGTTGCATCAGATACAGTTTTTTGTGATTGCAAATTCCCCGTTTCCTTTTTTCTTTTCCCGTTTTGAGGGTGTTTTCTTTCTCCAAATCTGCATGTGAGCTATGAGCTCAGATGAAAAATATCCGGTAATTCTGTCGTTTTCTGCCTAAACAAAGCTATATCCATGAAGATACTGTTTTTTCATTTTGCAAATGTGTGCCGCGCC
>DALTWG010000078.1 GCA_029987245.1 Methanocorpusculum sp.
GTAAATGCACCATGACTATTCTAACCCTTATTGCAAACTTTGATGATCTTACGAGTTTTCTGTATTTTTTGCCATCAAAAATCCACGCAATAATATTTTAGTAACTTTATTTATCCCAATGACATATAAACACACCACATTTGTAATTCATTTGAACTACTTTCAGCACACACTATATTTTCTATCTCAGCAACCCAGATATTGCAGATGTCACCCAACACCCGCATACGCAAAGTCCAGGTCTCCATCAAACTCCCGCCTGATATCGAACGAAAAATCAGAGCATCTGTTGACGAAGGAGAATACACCAACATGACCGATGCAATTACCGGAATGCTTCGTCTCTACTTCCAGAAAACAGAAGTGGAAAAACTCAGAGAGAAGCTGGAAGAAATGCAGTCGGAAATCAGTGTACTGAAAATGCGCAACGACCACCTGGAAAAACTTGTATGCGAAACAATAACCAAACCAAAAGAAACTGACTGAAAAATTATCATCACTCTTTTTCCATACACCCATACCTTTTTATATCGGATGTGAAAATTTTACTCACAGCAAAAATACCCAAAATGCTGCACCGCTGCACTCCCCCAGAAATCTTGCCCCGTTCGCCGAAATAAGCCATATTTCATTAGCAGCATTAGCAGCAGCATTAGCAGCACCGCAAGCTTTCAAAGAATAACAAAGAGTGTCTGAAAGAGAGGTGCCAGTATTTTGCCGATAATTAATACTGATTGTCGCATTTTTAAATACAGCATTTGCAGAGCGCTTCTGATTCATGTTAATAACGCGCAACCGTCTTAAATTACATCCTCCGGAAAATAATCGTTAGATAATATCAATTAGAACAACGTATATAATAGACGGCGTGTGACCGCACGCTAAAATTAAGGGAGGTGTTAGCATTTTAGTAGTTCTCGCCCTTCTCCTCGAACTCTCAAGAGAAATTAGAGGTTGGATTGAATTATTGAAACGGTGGCAGGGGGGTTAGCCCTCCTCCCCAAAGACCACTGTTTTCTACAAAAGGTATATCTATTTTCAACCCCTATATTTTATTGCATTACTACTAAGATGCGTGAGGGATTCGGGAACTTAGGGGCGGTCACCCTTAAGTTATGAGCAATCACCCGTCACCCCCCTTCTTTTGAAATTCTTAAAAAATCCTTATAATCCCCTCAAAACCGCCGCAAGCTCCCCGACATCACACGCCGCACACACCTCATCCCTTTTCTCAAAAGACCCGTACCACGCATGCACCGCAAAAAGCCCGCACTCCCGCGGCGGCACCACATCACGGTCCAGCCTGTCCCCCACCATAACAGCCTCCTCCGGCGACACCCCAAGTTTTGCAAGCGTCTTCAGATACACATCCCGATGCGGTTTTTTCACCCCGAACGACACCGGCGACACAAGCACATCAAAAACACCCGAAAGCCCCAGTGCCTCCACCCGCAGCGCGAGATCTTTGCCGTCCGCATTCGAAATAACCGCAAGCTTCACCCCCGCGGCCTTTAATTCCCCAAGAAGCTCTGCGATACCGTCAAACAACCGCAAAGCATTACGCTCCACCGCATGAAAAAGCCACAGCGCCTCCCTGTCCTCACGCCCCAGAAATTCCCGGATGGAATCCTCTGGCAGCGACGGCGAATCCCGGTTCAACAGAAAAAACGCCAGATCACCCTCAATTTCGCAAAAACTCATCACCGCGCCAGCCGCTGCAAACCGCGCGGCATATAAATCATGAACCGTATTATCCATATCAAAAACAACCGCACGAAACCGGAACTTCATAAAAAATTAGTATTTCTTAATTTTAATCTTCGCCGACTCCTCCGCATCAGCCGCCTCGCGCGCCGCATACTCAGCCTCATCAGCCTGTTTTGCATCAATAACATGCACCACATACTTGCCCACAATCGTAAACCGCCGCACAACCATCCCGATACACTCAATATGGTCCCCGATTTTAATATCAATCGTAAACGGCGCAGACCGCTGCACAATCGCAGCCCCCGTCCCGTCATAAAGCGTAAACGCAGGCCTGCCAATAAGTTTCCCGCTCGTCTTCTGCACAACCCCGTGCACACGCACAGGCTTGCCTAAAAGCGGCTTGCCGATGTGAATAAGCTTTTCCGGCTTTGATTCGCGCTCGTATTCGGGAATAAGCTTTGCATACTGCTTAGCCACACTGTAACTGTTGTAGAGCGGAATCACCAGAAGGACAAGCGAGAGCGGAATACCCCAGTAAAGATACGCAAACTTCGTCGAATCCCCGTCCGGCGTAATTAAAAACATCAGGAAGAAAAGACAAATGAAAAAAATCACCACAATAAAATGCAGCGGCGAAAGACTGAACGTAACATCCTTTATTTTCATGACAGATACCTAAACAATTCGTTACCAATAATGCATATTATGAACATAAATACCTATGTTTTAATGCCCGCCAACCGCCCCGCATAAAACGCGCATAAAAACATCCCCGAAAAATCAGGAAAAAATGATGAATTCAGGACACATGATAACCGAATTAGATGTACTCAAAACAAACCATGATTGATTCCGCCCGGATTTGCGGAGAAATACAGGTCCTGAAAACCGTATACTTTAAATATTTTCCTCTCCAAAAATTGATTAACACAACTTGGTAAAGGTAACCTTTACCCTGAGCTGTGAGGTGTTTATTATGGTAACATTTGGTCCAGGCGCAGTATGCGTTAAGATCGGAGCAGCAGGCAAAACCAAGTGCAGCCTGCCGCCAGTAAATATGCTCGCACGTGCATTCTTTGCAGGAGCATATATCGCAATGGGTGCATGTCTTGCAACCGTTGGTTCCACCGGAGTCGCCGCATGGGCAGGCGCCGGAATTGCACAGGTCGTCTTAGGCGCTCTTTTCCCGATTGGTTTAATCCTCGTTGTATTAACCGGAGCAGAACTCTTCACCGGCGATGCAATGTTCGCACCAATGGCAGTCCTTCAGGGACAGACTACATTTGGCAAACTCATTTACCTCTGGATTGTTGTCTACATCGGCAACCTTATCGGTTCCTTACTTATGGCATTCCTCGTCTCCTTCGGTCCTTACGTGTCCTGGAGCGCAGCAGGTGTCGCAACCGCAACCGCATTCGGTACCCGCGCAATTCAGATCGGAACTGCAAAAGTCGCATACGACGGAGCAATGGGCTTCCTTTCCTGCTTCTTCAAAGGTATCCTTTGTAACTGGTTAGTCTGCCTCGCATTATTCGTCGGTCTTTGCGCAGACGAAGTTATCTCCAAGATCGTTGGTATCTGGTTCCCGATCTTTGCCTTCGTTGCATCCGGATTTGAACACTGTGTTGCAAACATGTACTTCATCCCGGCAGCAATTATCACCAACCTCATCACCAACGGTGAAGCAGTAGCACACCTTGACTGGGGAGGAATGTGGGTAAACAACATTATCTGGGCAACCCTGGGTAACATCGTCGGCGCAGTTGTCTTTATGGCAATGCTGTACTACTACATGTACAAGAAAGACATCAAGGCAGCACTTTCCGAACAGAAGTAAATCTGATTTCAGGGGAAACACCCCCTGTTTTTTTACTATTCGTATTCTCTAATCTATTCTATCTATTCTATCTATTCTATCTATTCTATCTATT
>DALTWG010000003.1 GCA_029987245.1 Methanocorpusculum sp.
ACCTGTAGAAGAGCCTGCGGTAGAAACCGAACCGGCAGAGCAGTTTTCTGAAGAAATATCCGAACCTGTAGGAGAGCCCGCAGAAGAAACCGAACCCGTAGAACAGGTTTTGGAAGAAACGCAGGAATCCGTAGAAGAATCTGAATCTGCCGACTCTGCCGACAAGGAATACGATATTCCTGAATACGAACCGGAAATCCCCGAATACGAACCCGAAATTCCGGAATATGAACCGGCAGCCGCTGATTCTGCAACAGCAGCAGCAGCCGGCGTCGCCGCGGGCGCTGCCGCAGGAAGCGCAAAACACGCCGCCAAAAAGAAAAAGAAATCCTCTCTCTCTCTTTCTTTCAAGAAAAAAGAAGAGGAAAAGCCCCCGCTTCCCGAATACGACATGGAACGCGACGGTCCGCTGGTCACCCCGGTCTATGAAGAAGGCGATACCGTTCGTGAATCCTACTGGGCAATCCCGGGACTTTGTCATATCAGCATTGTTCTGACAAAAGAGTATGAAATCGACTACCGCGTACAGGAACCGAACCTGACCGAATTCGAACACACCCTGCTCGAACGCCTTGACGAAGGAATCAGAGACATATTGATTTTGCGCGATATTGCGCAGGATAAAAACAAAAAACAGATTCTTTACGAAGCGATGGACACGCTCCTGAAAGAGTACCGGATTGACGAAGCCCTGCAGCCCGAGTCTGTTTACAGAATCCGCTACTATTTAGAGCGTACCTTCTTCGGCTGGGGAAGAATTGACGCACTGCGCTGCGACTATGACCTCGAAGATATCTCCTGCGACGGATACGGCTCGCATGTTTTCATTTACCACCGCGAATACCGTGATATGAAAACGAGCATCAAATTCGACAACCCGAAGGAACTGGACAACCTTGTTGCATCGTTTGCCCAGAAAGCAGGAAAACACATCTCGCTTGCAAATCCGATTGTCGATGCATCGCTTTCCGACGGCTCGCGTATCCAGCTTACCTACAGCACCGTTGTTTCCGCACACGGCTCCTCGTTTACTATCCGTAAATTCAAACCCACGCCGTTCTCACCGGTAGAACTGCTCAAGAAGGGCACCTTTACCACTGAAGAACTGGCATACCTCTGGATTGCCGTTGAAAACGGCAAATCCATCATGGTTATCGGCGGTACTGCATCAGGAAAAACCACCACCCTTAACGCCATTTCCCAGTTTATCCCGCGGCTGTCCAAGGTTGTCAGTATCGAAGATACCCGTGAAATCACGCTTGACCATGAAAACTGGATTGCAAGCGTTGTCCCGCCTGAAACACCGGGCAAGGAAAACAAAAACGATATTCAGATGTTTGACCTGTTAAAGGCCGCAATGCGTCAGAGACCGGAGTACATCCTTGTCGGAGAAGTCCGCGGTGTCGAAAGTCAGACCTTATTCCAGGCAATCAACACCGGACACACGACATTTTCGACGATGCACGCATCGGATGTGGTTTCTGCAATCAACCGTTTAACCAACCCGCCGCTGGATGTCCCGAAAGCAACCATCCAGGCGCTTGACCTTGTCGTAGCACAGGCAAGATACTACAAAGACGGTGCGCCCTACCGCAGATTAAAGGAAGTCGTGGAAATTGTCGGTCTTTCCGAACAGGGCGGCATCGAGGTCAACACCGCATTCTCCTACGACCCGGCAACCGATGAAACCGCCTATTCCGGAAACTCGAAGATTTACAAAGACATCATGATGAGTAAAAACCTCTCCAACCTGCACATGCAGGATGAACTCCGGAGAAGGATACAGCTTCTTGATGCGATGCTTGAGCAGGAAGTCTATGACTACCGCGATGTAGGCAAGGTTATCTGGATTTACCGCTCCAGGCCGGACCTGATTATGGAAAATATCGCCGATTTGTCGGCAATTCTAAATGAAGACATGGTACTGGAAGATACCATGGCAGAAGAAACCGCATAAAGGACGGAAAAAATGGCATCAAACATGTTTGAGATAAAAGTAACCGAGGAGCACTTAAAAGAGCTCTCGGCAAAACTTTACTCAGCACGTCTTGATATCGAAGCACGCCAGCTTATTACCTATGCGCGTATATCAGCCGTAACCACAGCACTGATGGTTATTGTCATCGTACTGTTTTTGAACTTCATTATTCTGAAAAATCTCCTCTTCTCCTGGCCGCTGATAATTGTCTCCATTCCGGGAATGATTCTTGCAGCCGTCGGACTCGGCGTCTGTGCGTACATCGCTGTCCATTCCTATCCGGACATGGCAATCAGCAGCCGCGCGCGCACGATTGATTTGTCGTTGTATGAAATGGTAATGTATCTGTATGCTTTGCACAATTCCGGCGCAACGCTTACCGATGCCATCAAATCCCTTGCAAAATACTCCGATTTCTACGGCGATGCGGCAAGGGAGTTCAAACAGGTCGTTACCGACACGGAATTCTGCGGCAGCGATATCTATACCGCGCTGCAGCGGCTTACCGATACAACCCCTTCGATTAAATTAAAGCATTTTGTATCTGAATATTCATCCACCTACCGCTCGATAGGCTCGGTAGATGTTTTCCTGCAGAGCAAACTCGATGAAATGCACGAAGAGAAGCGCATTCAGCAGAAAGCCTATCTTTCCTCGCTTGAAGCCGTTGCGGAAATGTACATTACCCTTTTCGTTGCAGGGCCGTTGTTCGTTGTCATTGTTCTGATGGTTATCGGCATGATTTCACAGCCGAACCCGACAATTCTTGCGATGGTTGTTTACATGGTTCTTCCCATCGGCACCGTTGTATTCCTTTTGTTAGTGGATACTATCAGCCAGATGAACACATTCAAGCGTGTGGAAAAGAAACTTCCGCCGGTGCAGCGCTATACGCATCTGAATATTGTGCCTGCCAAACAGGACGAAACACCGCTTTATGATATCCTTGACGATTATGATAAACACAAGGAGTTCCGCGCCTTTTTAAAAGACCCGTTCAAGGCAATCAAGGACAAGCCGTCGCTTTCGCTGATATTTTCCATTCCGCTGTCCCTGATTACGCTGGTAATTCTGCTTCTTGTCGCAGCACCGAAGCCGTTTGCGTTTGAAAATTTCACCGATATCTCCTATCTTGCAGCAGTGGATGATTTTATAGCGCTTGCAATTCTCATCGCTGTTGTGCCCTTCTGCGTCTTTTATGAAATGGGCCGCGGCAGACTGGACAAAATCGATGACGCAATTCCGGATTTCACCCGTCAGCTGGGCTCTTCGGTAAGTCACGGCTTAACGCTTACCAAAGCTATTGATATGGCTGCCGAGGAAGGCAAGAGTTACATTGACAAAGATATCAAGATGCTCAACCATGATATTCAGCTCGGCGAACGGCTGATTATCGGATTCCGCCGGTTTGCGCGCCGCATGCGCTCGACATCCATTGACCGCATGGTCATTTTAATCGCCGAGACGGAACACTTCGCCTACAATATTTCAGGAACCCTGTTCCTGATTTATACCGAGACAAAAGATTCCATTCTCTTAAGAAACGAGCGTAAAAGCGATATGTCAATCTATGCCATCATCATTTACATATCCTTCCTGGTCTTCATGTTTGTCCAGATTATTATGGCCGACGTGTTTCTGGAGATGATGACGTCAACCGGTTCGCTTTCGGTGAGCAGTTCATCGATTTCAACCTCTACGTTCCCGGTTGAGACCTATCGTCTGATTATTTACCATTCGGTCCTAATTCACGGATTCTGTTCCGGTCTGATGGCGGGAATGATGGGCGACGGCGATGTAAAGGCCGGTCTGAAACATTCCTGCATTATGCTTGCAATAGGCGTTGTAGGTCTTCTCTTCTCAGATTATCTGCTATCCACCGGTGTCATGATGGATATGCTCGGTGTGTCGGTGTAGTGCACCGCCCCATCCGCCTGTTTAATACCCCATCAGCGCCAATACATAAGTACTCATGGCAGATGTGCTTATATTAATTGGCTGTCCGCAGATTCCCGCCCAGTCGCCGCTGGTTCTCACCATCGCGGATTTTCTGCGTGACGCGGGACATTCCCCCATTGTTGCAGCAAACCCGTCCGCGCGCCAGCTGGTAAAAGCAAGCGACCCGAAAGGATACTACATAACCCGCTACATGGATGTGGAGAAGGCGCTCAACGACATGGCAGATGGAAAAACCTGGCCGCTGGTTATCTCGCTTTACCACAATGATGCAGGCCTCACCTATACCGCAACCGCGGCATCGTTGTCGCCTGCATCGCTTCTTGTTTCCGTCATTTTCGGCGAACATGCATATGAACTTGCAGACGAGGTCGAATTTGAAACGGAATTTGTTATTGCGCCGGTCACGCACAACACACGACCGCTGATGCCAAAACTTATGGAGGTACTTAAATGGGCTGTCTTGAAAATATGAAATACGAGATTCTTGCAAAAAACTGCAGTTTCAAAGAGGCGCGCGCATTAATTAAGCAGAATGCGCCGGAATGCTACGAGGTGCCCGCAGGTTTTAAACTGCTTGACAAGGTGATGATAGGTGTGCCGCCGCTTGTTGTCGGCATCAGCGGCGATAAAATGGTCTGCACCTACACCAAGCCGTGCCACGGCACATTTGTGGTCGTAGTTGATGATGACCCCGAAGATATCGCCGCTGTGCGCGCAAAAGGAAAATTACTGAAAAAATAATACAAATAAAGACTGCATGGCTGACTTCCTGATTTCCACCCTGCTGATTGCCGTTGCGCTTGCGATGGATGCATTTTCCGTATCGCTTGCGGGCGGCGCCGGCCTGAAAAAAGACATTGCAAAAACAGCGCTTGCCGCCGGGCTGATGTTTGGCGGATTTCAGTTTGGCATGCCGCTTCTCGGCTGGGCTGTCGGAGAACCGCTGACTAATATAATCAACCCGTTCGGCTACTGGGTTGTGGTGGGGCTGTTCTTTTTCATCGGCGGAAAAATGCTCTATGACACCTTTTTCGGCAAGGAAGAGTCAGTAAATCTCATCGGTTTTAAAACACTGCTGCTTCTTGCAATAGCAACAAGCATTGATGCTTTGGCAGTCGGCATCAGCTATGCGCTTCTTGGCGAGGCGATTCTTCTGCCGTCGGTGATTATCGGCGCGGTTGCATTTCTGTTCTCCTTTGCCGGGGTGTTTGCAGGACACAAACTGAGCCGGATTCTGGGCAATAAAATGCAGGTGGCCGGCGGGATTATTTTGATTTTCCTTGGCGTAAAGTTTCTGATTGAATACTGCCTGTAGATTGGGACAGGTAAGAAACTATTTACCCTGCGCCTTCCATATTACTTATCATTATGAAAGTAATCGCAATCTGTTCTTCCCCGAGAAAGAGCTCAAACTCCCGCGCACTTGCAGAAAACTTCCTCGCAGGCGCAAAAGAAAACGGCGCAGATACTGAATTAATCATCCTTTCCGGAAAAAACATTAAAGCATGCCACGCAGACGGAAGCTGCAAGGCAGACCAGGCAAAACGCTGCGCTGTCAGCGATGACATGCAGGCAATTTACGACAGCATTACCGCAGCCGACGTAATTGCATTCGCATCCCCGGTTTACTTCAGCCGCATGAACGGACCGATGTACACCTTCATCGACCGCCTGTACGGTCTTATCGGCCCCCAGGGAAGCAGAATCCCGGCAGGCAAGAAAGCAGTCTCCTTTTTAACCTGCGGCGGCGGACCTGAAGAGGTCATGGTCCAGATTCACAAAGACTTAATGTCCTCCCTGAGTTATTTTGGCATGCAGTGTGCAGGAAAAGTTCTTGTCTCCGGCGTGAACCCCGAAGGCGAGATTACCAAATTCCCTGAAAAACTCGCAGAAGCAAAGGCGCTGGGCAAATCCCTTTCTGCCTGATTTTTCTGTATCCTTTTCTTTTTTAGCAACCCTTAATAGTTTTGCCGCCAAATTACAAAGAATGATTGCCGGTGCCGCCTCAATTCTTTCAGACGCAATCGGATACATTCTGATAGCAGTTCTTTCACTAACCGGCATACTGTTTTGCTTTAAAACAAAATTCGTCCAGTTCCGCATGTTCAAAGAAGCATGCCGGCTGACTCTTTCAAACAAGAAAAATACGGATGCAGGGAAAAAACAGATCTCCTCCTTTCAGGCATTCTGTGTGAGTCTCGGATGCCGCGTGGGTGTCGGAAATATAACCGGCGTGTGCCTTGCGCTGCTTATCGGCGGCCCGGGGGCAATTTTCTGGATGTGGCTGTTTGCCATTATCGGCTCTGCCACCTCCTTTGTTGAAACAACACTCGGTCAGATTTTCAAGGAAAAAAGCGCTGACGGAATCTATGTAGGCGGCCCTGCCTATAATGCCCGCAATGCCCTGGGACGTCCGAAACTCGGCATAATCTTAGCCGTTGTCGCAATTGCATGCCACGGATTCTGTATTTCAGGAACATTCGGCAACACAATCGTATCCTCGCTTTCAGATGCATTCAATATCCCGCAGCTTGCAGGAGCTATACTTTTAATCATCGTGCTTGGCATCATCCTTTTTGCCGGTTTCCGCGGGGTTGCAAAAGTATCTGTGTGGCTGGTGCCTTTGATGGCCGTTGCCTACCTGCTTCTTGCATTTGTTACCATCGCCATGAATATTTCAGCAGTGCCGGAGATTTTTGCATCGATATTTGCCGGGGCGTTTGATTTGAGTGCAGGGCTTGGCGGACTTTTGGGAAGCACCGTCTTAGTCGGTGTCCAGCGCGGACTGTTTTCCAATCAGGCGGGAGACGGGGCAATTACCATGCTTACCTCATCTGCTGACGTTTCCCATCCGGTAAAACAGGGACTGATGCAGTCGCTCGGCGTCTTTATTGACACACTTGTTATCTGTTCTGCAACGGCGTTTATGGTCATGGTTTTTGGAAACCCCGCCGGAACCGGTTTTACCGTCGACACCCTTCTTTCAGGGATTCTGGGAGAAGGGGCGCTGGGCGCTGCAGCGCCGTATGTCATTGCCGCATTCATTCTGATATTCAGTTTCACCTCGATTATTGCAACAACTTCCATAGGAGAACAGAATCTGAAATTTTTCACCGGAAAAAAACTGCCCATGATTATATTAAAATGCGGTCTGCTCTGTTTTGTGTTTGTCACATCCCTGCAGTCGTTTGATATTGTCTGGAAAATCAATGACTGCGCTATCGGTCTGCACACGATTGCAAACTGCGTCCTGCTTTTCCTGCTTGGAAAATATGCAATAGAAGCGCTGGCCGATTATCAGAAACAGAAAAAAGCCGGGGTGAAAGAACCGGAGTTTGACCCGAAGTGTCTTTCCAGTAAGCGCGGCATTACCGCATGGCCGCGGAAAAAAGAGTAGAGAAATACAGGAAATACCGGCATTTTGTACATATTTTTCACATGTGCATGCCCACAAGGCAAGGAAAAAGTTTTACCTTTCAAAAGGTAAAACTTTTTCAAACGAGAGAAATTTCCTTTCAAAAGGTAAAACTTTTGAAGCCTGGGGCTGCCCCCCTATCCCTCACACCGAAAATTTTACCAGCCGCCGCTCTCGGTACCCAGGCAGCTGGTCGCTTACATAAATCACACAACCGCTTTCACCGCAAGCCGCCTCAGCCGACTCGCGGGCAATATTGGGACGGTTGTAATTTTCCGAAAGATGCGCAAGAGCAATCTGCCCCACCTCGCGGGAAAGACTTGCAATCGTCTGAGATGCCGCCTCGTTTGACAAATGCCCGGCATCTCTTATCCGGTCTTTGAGATAGAGCGGATAGCGGTATTTCACACACAAATCGCCCATACACTCCGCGCCGCAGTGCCGGCACTTGGCACACGCAGGAAACCGGTCTGACTCCATAGCAGGAGACGAGTAATTGCTTTCGAGAACAACCGCGTCACAGGAAGAAAGCGCCGCAAACATAGTTTTATCCACTTTGTATGTGTCCAGACACACCCCGATGCGCGACTCGCCGTCATCGACAATAAACCCCGATGGCTCAGCCGCGTCATGATACATGCGAAAAGATGTGATATCAAGCCCGCCCGCCTCCTGAGGCGACCCGGTATGCATCAAAACACGCTTTGCAGTACCCGGGATAAAATTACCGCGCACCAAAGCATGATGCGTGCCGCCGGTTGCATAAACAGGGCATTTTACCGCATTGACAAATGCTTTGGCTGAGCGCGCGTGGTCAGAATGCTCATGCGTGATGCACAACGCACGGATGGTTTCCGTATTGATTTTGTGAGCTTCAAGAACACGCTTTACATACCCCATGCCCGCATCAATAACAACCGCATCAGTGCCGTTTCCCAGGTAAATACAGTTTCCCTTGCTCCCGCTTGCAAACATCACGCAGTCCATACTTACATGTTAGACGGCAGAAGAGATAAAAGAAGGGTGTTTAAAAATCAGAGGGATAAAATCCGGTACGCAAAATGCGCCGCATTTTCCCCGCCGTCAACTGCCATACAAGCCACCGGGACACCGCGCGGCATCTGTGCAATAGACAAAAGCGCGTCGAGCCCGCCGGCGATTTTTCCCGAAACCGGCACACCGATAACGGGCTTTTTCGTCCGCGCGGCAACCACACCCGGAAGTGCGGCAGACATCCCTGCAATACAGATGAATACCTGCGCGTCGGCATTTTTCACATATTCGTCCAGCGCCTCAGCGTCGCGGTGTGCGGACAGAATTTTACATTCGTACGTTACATTGTAGGATTCAAGCGTTTTTACCGCTTTATCAATGATTGCCTGATCTGATGCAGACCCTGCTATTACTGCTACCTGAACCATGGTCTCTCCAATTACTATATCTATTTGGTGCGCAAATATGTAAAAGACTACTATGTATAAGGAAAATTTACTCATGATGCCAGGACCCGTGCCGATGCCCGAGTCTGTCAGAAATGCAATGTCGCGCCAGGCAATAAACCACAGAAGCAAGGACTTTGGCGCCTGCTACGCTGATATTGTCAGAATTTTAAAAGATATCTTCCAGACGAAAAATGATATGCTGGTTTTATCCGGTTCCGGCACCGCGGGACAGGAGGCAGCCATAGGCAGTTTTGCGCGCGGCAAAAAAATCGTTTCCCTTGTCAACGGCAAGTTCGGTGAACGCCTGGGATTAATTTCCAAAATATACGGCGACACAACCATGCTTGAATCCGAATGGGGTCACCCGTTAAACCTTGAAGGACTCAAAGAAGAGCTTGAAGCAGGCGCCGAGGTTGTAACGCTTGTCCACAATGAAACTTCCGCCGCCATCTTAAATCCGGCGGAGGAAGTCGGCAGACTCTGTAAAAAATATGATGCACTCTTTATCTGCGACGGAATCACTTCCATCGGCGGCGATGTCTTCAAAGCAGACGAGTGGGGCGTTGATGTTGCCATCGTCGGCTCGCAGAAATGTCTTGCAGCCCCGGCGGGGCTTGCAGCCGTTTCTGTTTCACAGAAAGCATGGGACAGACTCTCCGAGCCGCGCCCGTTCTATCTTGACCTGAAAAAGGCGAAGAAATCCGCTGATGCAGACCCGATGGAAACCCCGACCACGCCGGCAGAACCGCTGTTTTTCGCACTCCAGCAGGCCTGCAGATTAATCGAAGAGGAAGGAATGGAGGCACGTATCGCACGTCACAGAAAACTTTCCGCCGCAGTTCGCGCAGCGGGTGCCGCCTGGGGACTGGCACCGGTTCCGCAGGTCGATGCAAAGCACTTTGCCTCCAACACGGTAACCGGCTTTTTCTATCCGGCAGGTATCGAGGATTCGCAGATTCGCGGTGTCTGTAAGAAGATGGGTATTGAATTTGCCGGCGGTCAGGACAGATTCAAAGGAAAGATTTTCAGAATCGGCAACATGGGCATTATTGATACACCCGAAGTTCTTGCAACCGTTGCAGCAGTGCAGACCGCGTTTAAGAAGGCGGGATTCAAACTGGAAGGCGACGGTCTTGAAGCAGCATGCGAACTGCTGTCTGCATAAAATCTCTTTTTTTGCAGCAATGCACAATAGATAAAAAACAGCGCGGGGAAATCCCCCGCTTTGAGTTTACCGGCGCCGCAGCAAAATGTATGCGCCAAGACCGGCAGCAATACCCGCGAGCGGCACCGGCGAAGCCGGTGCTCCGGTCTCTTTTGCCGCAGCAGCCGCAGATGCGGCCGCGGTCGCCGTCGCCACTGGCGTTTCATCTTCCTCAGCCGCCTTTACAACGCCGTCAAGTTCCGCATACATAACGCCATTCACCGCGGAAAGCTCCGCAACCGCCTCATGTACCGAAACCCCGTCCGGCACTGCAGCTGAGTACAGCCCGAGACCGCCCAGACTCCGGTACTGATACCGTGACGGCAGGTCGGCGGTTGAAATCTGCGACTCATCGATTCTGACAATCACTGTATCCTGACTGTACAACTCTTCCGTTACCAGGGCGGTGACCTCTGCTTTTGCGCCCGACACAGGAACAGCCGCACCTTTGACATACACAACCGCAAACGGCGAGAAAGACGTCGTCACCGCAGTATACTTCACCCTGCTTGTGCCGGCTTCGTATGACGTTGCAAGCTGCTTCCAGGTACCGTCTTTCTCCTTGTGCATCAGGACCACATCCGCCGGCGTGTAACCGGCATTTTCAATTTCCGCACAGGTAAGTTCAAAGTTCACCTCAGCAGACAAACCATCCTGATAATTTGGAATATCTATCTCGAAGACAAGAGCGACATCCGCATCTTCCGGGCCGGTCTCATCCGTTTTAACTTTAAGCGTTACCTCACCTTTTACACCGGCGGGAAGCGTCACTGACTTCACCTTCGGACTGGTGCCGAAGGAGATAACGCCCCCGCTGCCGTCTGCTGTTCTCGGATACTCAGAATAGTGACCGGAACCGGTATCTTCACTTCCGCCCGAAGAGCGCGGCACCGGCGTCAGAGCAAGGACATACGAGGAGAATCCATCTCCCTGAAGGATATATTTGCCTTCCAAAACCTTCGGAACACACTCCGTGACATCGTCTCCGACATGGAAACCGGTTATCTTATAGCCGTCAGGGATGACATATTCGTCCGGCAAAGTGAATCCGATTCCGACACCGGTTATGTCTTCATCCGCCATGCCGGAAAGCATTGCAAAAGGAACCGCATCTTTATACTTTTTCTTGATGGAATCCGCGACACTGTTGTCAAATGCTGCGGTAACCGCCGGGAACATGCTGTCTTCCGGGAACTCTTTTTCCGCAATTTCCGCAGTTATCGTAATATACTCCGGCGTACCAGAACGATGCACCCCGTCAGCAAAAATGCCCGGATAATCGCCAATCACCTGACAAACCTTGCCGGACACCTGCGTTCCAACCGGCTGGGTAATTTCCTCTTCCATCTCCACCCCAATGGTCAGGGACCTGTCCTTTATAACGAGTTGATACGGATTAGCTTCCGGGACATAAGCAGTTACTCCCTCTGGAATGGTAAGCGTTGTTGTATCACCGGATTTTTCAGCGGTAACGCTTGACTCCGGTTTCACTTCAGGAGAGGTCTGCACCAGATACAGAGTTGATTCACCGCACGTCAGCGTGAGTACGCTTGCAGCCCCGGAATCCAGCGCAAATCTCTTTTTCATCTCTTTTGCCGGAGATTCGCAGACAACCAGAAGCGGATTTGTTTTCGCCGTGGAAATGCCGATATCTTTTATGGTTCCGTTGAAATCCGCAGACGCATGAAAAACACCGCCGGCGTCGGCAAATGTTGAATCGACAGAGGTATTGCCAAAGAGAGAACACTCTCCATTAAGATACAGTGCTTTAACTGAAGCACCCGGTGTGCCGCGAAGCTCTGCATTATCCTGCAGAATAAGTGTTCCCGGCGAAACAATGGCGGCACACGCACCCGTACTATTTGCATCGCAGCCAGAAACCGCTGCTTTGTCCTGCACCCGGACACAGCCGCCGTCACAATAGATTCCGCCGCCAAAAACGTTAGCAGAGCAGCCGTTAATCTGCACTGAACCGCCCACCGTCACAGAAGCATCATTAGTACACCAGATACCCCCGCCGTTGCCGCCGGTATAACTTCCGGCGCTGCAGTCAGTTATAACAGTATCTCCGCCCAGAGTGAGAGTAGAACCGTTCACATAGATTGCTCCCCCGCCACTCTTCGCACTGCAGCCGGAAATGATTCCGCCGGTAACGGATGCATTTGCTCCTGTATATACAAGAATAGCACCACCCGATTGTTCTGCAGTACAGTTGCTGATACTGCCTCCCTCCATGGTAAAAGGAGAGGCAACAACAGCCACTGCACCCATCGAGGCTGATGAATTGGAAATGGTACCCTTCTTTATCTCTACACTCTTTGCATTATCTGCACATACAGCAGAGCCCGCTATAGCATTGCAGCGCGTAATGGTTGCTCCGTCGAGAACAAAGCTGCCGCCATTGATTATCTGTACCGCACCGCCGTAATCTCCGCTGAAGTCACACAGGGTGCCCCCGAAAAGAGTGCAGGTGCCTAAAACACTGATACCGGAAACAGACTGATATTTCGCCGGTTCTGCCGAGAGAACCGAGGAACCGGTAAGAAGCACCGGTTCCTCGTCCATATAAACCGGAATTCTGCCGTTAATGCTTTCACCGGAAATCAAACCGGTACCGCCGCAGTCATAAACCGCAAGCACGGCATTTTCCGGAACCTGTATGAGGAATGAATCGGAAAATGCCGACGGATTTGCACTGATGGTCTGACCGTTAAGGCAAAGATTAACAGTACCTGAGACAACCCACGGCTTATTCAGGGAAACATCACTGGTAAGATAATAACTGCCGGATTTTGCCGGAAGAGAATCTGCGCTTTCCCATTTTTCCCAGGTAATACTATCATGGTCTTTGTGCTGCGGTGCAGCAGGTTTTTCCTTCCAGTGCGCATACAGCGTCATATCACGGCAAACCGCATCGGAGAAATCCCAGAGGCTGCCCTCCTCTCCTGCTTCGGTATACCAGCCGTCAAAAATATAACCGGAGCGAACCGGGTCATCCGGCGGCTGCTCAACCGCTTTGTTCTTTAATGCAATCTCAGGATATATCTCGCTGCCGCCGCAGGAATCGAAAGTAACATCATAGAAGAGTTTTTCAAAAGCAGTATTGACCGCGGCTGTTGCATTGACTTTGGCACCGGTTGCAATTTTTCCTTCCAGAGCCTCGACCGGGTCGGCGGTTTCTTTTATAATGCCGATTATTTGATACGGTTTCAGATTAGAGTTTGCACTAAGCATTAATCCTGCAATTCCACTCACCAGAGGCGTTGCCATGGATGTGCCGCTCATTAGCCCGTAACCCCCGTCAAAAGTTGTAGACATAATGCCTACACCGGGTGATGCAACATCCACACTGGAAAGACCCCAGTCGGAAAAGTCGGCAAGAGTATTGTTTTTATCAATAGCGGCAACCGAGAGAACATTTTTAGCGGTGTACGAAGAGGGAAACACCGGTATTTTGTCATTATCGGTAGATTCGTTACCTGCTGCAGCAACGATAAGGATGTCATCAGAAAGTTCTCTGATAACATCGTTTTCGGCGCGGCCGTACCCGCCGCCAAGCGACATACTGGCTATTTTCGCACCATTCTTGTACGCATACGCAAGAGCTTCAAGAATAGCGGATGAGTTTCCTCCGATATTGCTGCCCAGTACTTTTAATGCCATAAGGCGGGTGTTCCAGTTCATTCCGGTTACGCCGATACCGTTGTTCCCAACAGCACCGATGGTTCCGGCGCAGTGAGTCCCGTGACCGTTGTCGTCCATCGGGTCGCTGGTCTCATCGATGAAATTATAGCCGTAATAATCATCAACATAGCCGTTTCCATCGTCGTCTATGCCGTTATTCGGAATTTCATCCGTGTTTATCCACATATTGTCTTTGAGGTCTTCATGGTCGTATTTGATGCCAGAATCAATTACAGCGATAATCACCTCATCTGAGCCGGTGGTTATATCCCATGCCCCTTGGGCCTGCGCATTGGTCAGACTCCAGAGCGACCCGTCTGCATACTTCGGGTCGTTTGGAACAGCCTGTGCGGTTACTACACGATCCGCTTCAGCATAAATAACGCCGGCCGTCGATGCATACGCAGAAACCACCGTCGTTACATCTTCATCGGTTTTAAGAAGATACAGCCCGGAAACAATATCAGAAAAATCTTTCAGAATAAGGTCCTGGTCCGGGACGGTGCCATCTGCAAACCGGACAAAGAGTTGTCCGGGAACATACTCTGCTTCATCATCTGCTGCTGCAGCGCCCGTGCAAAAGAGGGCAGCTGCAATCAGCAGTATTGTAATAAATTTCAGCACGGGGGATTGCATAATTATATATAGGCTTTACAGAATCTTAAACATAGCAGATGGAGAAGGGACGGACCACACATATGCAAAATCTTAATATACTTCAGCGCATATGTGTAAGAGTTCACCAGCATGAGCGAAACAACAGGCCGGCCGAAAACCGCAAGAACCGTCAGCCCCGAACCCGGGGCAGGCTGCTACGCACCGGTATGCCCCAGGAAATTCCAGAGCGCCGAATGTGTTCTTCTTCACCCCGAAGAACTCGCCCTTCTGCGCCTTATCGATTTGGATGGACATTCCCAGGAAGAAGCAGCTGTAATGCTCGGTGTCTCGCGCAAAACCGCCTGGCGCGACATTCACGAAGCCCGCTATAAAATTGCAGACGCCATCGTGAACGGGAAAATGCTTCGGGTAACCTGCGCGGAAAACACGCCTGCGGCGTGTTCTCCGCTGCCGGTTCCTCTCGCAAAACCCGCCAAAACCGCTGGTCACAAAAATACACGGAAGAAACAAACATGAGCGAATCAGAAGGATGCGACGGACACTGTGACTCCTGTTCCTCCAAGGAAGGATGCTCCAAGCCCCAGAAAGTAGATGTCAGTGTAAAGCATGTAATTTTAGTCCTCTCCGGCAAAGGAGGCGTGGGAAAATCCACCGTCTCCGTAAACCTTGCCTATGCCCTCTCCAACCACGGCTACCAGACCGGTCTTTTAGACCTCGATATCCACGGTCCCTCCATCGGCAAAATGCTCGGTATCGAAGACCTGCGCCTGCAGGCAATCGGCAACAAGATTATGCCAATCAAAGTAACCGGCTCACTCAAAGCAGTCTCCATGGCACTGCTCTTAAACGAGACCGACAGCCCGGTAGTCTGGCGCGGACCCATGAAGGCTGCTGCCATTCAGCAGTTTTTAGGCGACGTTGACTGGGGAGACCTTGACTACCTTGTCTGCGACCTGCCACCGGGAACCGGCGACGAGGCATTAAACATCGTCCAGTTCGCACCTAACGTCGAAGGCGCGGTTATTGTCACCACCCCGCAGGATGTTGCAGTTCTTGACTCCACCAAGGCAATCAAGTTCATTGAAATGATGGATTTACCGGTACTCGGCATCGTTGAAAACATGTCCGGATTTGTCTGCCCGCACTGCGGTGAAGTAGTCGACCTCTTCGGCCGCGGCGGCGGAAAGAAGGCAGCCGAGCAGTACAATGTGCCGTTCCTTGGCGAAATCCCGCTTGACATGGGCATGCGCGTTGCAGGCGATGAAGGAAGACCGTTCATTGTCATGAAACCCGGCGAGAAAACAGGAAACCCGACCCGCGACGCCGTAGACAAAGTTATGGAAAACCTGATTAAAGAAGTCGAAAAGCGCGAAGAGTAACCATGAAGATTCTCTTAGCAGAATACACCGTATGCAACGACCCGGAACTCGCACCCGAAGGCCGCGCCATGGTTTCGGTCCTGAAAAAATCCTTTGAGGCGGCGGGGCACACTGTTGTCCAGCCCCAGGGGAAAAATTTCGCGGGAGAAATCGCCCGGCTTGCGCCGGAATGCGACTACGGTCTTGTAATCGCCCCCGATGAACTGTTATCAAAGTTCACCCACATCCTCGAGCTTGCCACCCACAATATCGGCTCCGACAGCATGGCTGTCGCCGTCTGCGCAAACAAGCGCCTTGCATCAAAGCACTTAGCGGCAGCAGGCATTATGGTCCCCAAAGAGGTTGACTCCTCCTTCGCCGGCAAACGTGTAATAAAACCGGTGAAAGGCGCGGGATCTGTTGGTGTGCGCATCGCAAAAGAAGGTGAAGAGCCGGCTGAAGGCGAGATGTCAGTTGAATACATCGAAGGAGAGCATTACAGCGTAAGCATTGTGGGAAGCCGGGTTGTGGGGGAGGCCTGCGGCTTTTACAGCGGGCTTCCGCCGGTTTTTCTTACCATTAACCGCCAGTATTCCCATCCGGACGCAGACGGCAGATTCGTCTACGAGGGCGGCGAAACACCGGTGCACCCGCCGTGTGAAGCAAAAATGATTGAGGCTGCCAAAACCTCGATTGAAAAACTCGGCTGCCAGGGCTACACCGGTCTTGACATGGTGGTAACGCCCGCGGGCGATGTCTATGTCGTAGATGTAAATCCGAGACCTACTATGAGCCTTCTTGGCATCTGCGGCGTCATTGAAGAAAATATCGCCGATGTGCTCTTAAAAGCTACGGTGGGTCTGCCGCCTGAGTGTGTGCATTACAACGGGCGCACGGCGACATTCGATGACAAAGGCGGGGTTACGCTTTCATGATTGGAATCGATGTCGGCGGCGCAAATCTGAAAGTCGTTGACGAATCCGGCGTCCATATTCATTACTGTCCGCTGTGGAAAGAGTCGCCCTTAGCTGAAATTATCGCCGGCTATGCCCCGGCAAAAGAAGCCGCTGTCGTGATGAGCGGAGAGCTTGCCGACGGCTTTTTCAACAAGGACGAGGGCATCAGATTTATTGTCGATGCGGTAAAGGCGACGTTTCCGGATGCGCTGTTTTATGGAACAGACGCCCGATTCCATAAGGGCGCCTGCCGCGAACTTGCCGCCGCGAACTGGCTTGCATCGGTTGATTACCTGAGAACGCTCTATCCAAACGGCCTGATGCTTGACATCGGCAGCACAACAGCCGATATTGTCCCCTTCGGCCGGTTTGATGAGCTCAAGGGTATGACCGATACCGACCGGCTCCAGGCAGGGTATCTTGTCTACACCGGAATGCTGAGAACGCCAGTTGCGGCGCTTGCTTCAAGCGCAATAATCAACGGGCGCAAAACACCGTTTTCAACAGAATATTTCGCCTGTTCGGGCGATGCAAACTTTGTGCTCGGGCTTATCGATAAAGATGAGTATACATCGGCGACCCCGGACGGCAAAGAAGTTTCCCGCGAGGCGTGTCTTCGCCGGCTTGCAAGAACAGTCTGCGCCGATTTGGAAGAAATCGGCGAGGAGGGCGCGCTTTCAATTGCGCGTGTGTTCTGCGACGCGCAGCAGAAACTGGTCTGCGGCGCGGTGAAAAAAGCTGCGGCGGACTCCGGCGCTGATACGATTCTTGTCGGCGGCATCGGCTCGGCTGTGTTTGCAAAACCGGTCGGCGGGGTTGACCTGACGGCTGAAACAGGCATCGCTGCCGATGCGCTGCCCGCATTTGCGGTGCGCGAAATCGCCCGGCACGGATAAACGCATTTTTTTTGGACCTACTCCCCCATCTTTTTCTCATCCGCCTGCGCTGAAAACAGCGTCCGCCGCCGGACAACAAGACACGCAACAGCAAGCGCAAGTGCCGCCGGTAAAAGAAGCGAGACACTTCTTGTCATCTCAAACACCATAATCAAAACAGCCGCCGGCGCGTGCGAAATACTGCCAAAAAGCGCAATCATACCAGCAATCACAAACGCAGGCACAATCGCCGGCGAAAAAATATCCGGGAAAAAGAAAACCAGCCCCGTGGCAAAAGCGCCCCCGGCAAACGCCCCGATAGACAAGCCCGGGGCAAAAACACCCCCCGCAGCGCCGCTTCCTATGGTAAGACTTGTCCCGAGAATTTTAAGAAACGGCAGAATCAAAAGAACCGCAAACGGCAGCAGATTATAAAGCGCCAGTTGAACAAATCCGTACCCCGTTCCAAGCGAGCCAAGCGCCGCTGCCGCCGTTTCAGGCGAAAGAAGCCCGAGAATTACCACAACCGCGCCGAACACAAGCGCGCCAAGCACCGGCTTCCATAAATCGGGGATGCAGATTCTGCCAAAAAGAGCCTGCGCTTTTGCGAAGCAGAATATATACAAAAGCCCGATAAGCGCCGCAATTCCTCCGAGAACAAGGAAAAGCGGCAAATCCTGCAAACTGAAGACGAACTCAAGGGCGCCAAACAATGCATCATATCCTTCGAAAAAGCCGAATACCAGAAAACTAATCACCGACGCAAGAAAAGACGCCGGAAGCGCCTCAAAATCAAACCCCTTCAGATACAAAATCTCCGCACCAAGCACCGCACCCCCGAGCGGCGCCTTGAAAATCGCCCCGATACCTGCCCCGATACCGGCAGCAATTGCCATTTTACGCTCCTTTTCCGAAAAATGAAACACATCCGACACAAACGCCGCAAACCCGGCGCATACCTGCGTTATCGGCCCTTCGCATCCCGCACTTCCGCCGGTTCCAATCGTGAGAACCGAAGCGGCTATTTTGACAAACGGAACCCTCCAGCGGATTTTTCCATCGCCGTGAAACGATGCAATGGCATTGTTGGTGCCGGCGCCCTTTGTTTCGGGCGCAATTTTTTGCACAACAAGACTGGACAAAAACGCCCCGATGCAAAGAATCGGAATAATCAGCCAGATATACTGCGGCGCCGCCCAGGCGGCCGCCTCTTCAAGCGCCATTCCTTCTTCGGGAAACGTATAACCGAATAAAAATCCGAGGGCAAAAGAAGAAAGAAGTTTCAGGAGTTCATAAAACACAAGGGCGCCCAGTCCTGAAAGTACACCGACGCAAAGACCAATTTTCAGTGTACTCCATGGCGAAATCATGCGTTATTCCAGGTGCGATTCGGCCTCTGCCTTCTTTTCCCGTGCGCGGGCAATCAGTTCCTTTTTCGACTCGTCCGCATAGGAAAGCGCCTGATTGAAGGCGGCTTGCGCCTCGCTCCACCGCTCAAGACAGAGCAGTTCGTATCCTTTGTTGTACCAGGTATCGGCATCATAGGGGCGCGCGATTAAAACCCGGCGGAAACAGTCAAATGCCTGCTCATGGCGGCCGAGATTGCTTAACGCCATGCCCTTGTTGTTCATCGCGCCGGTCATGGTTTTTTCATGTTTGAGCGCCTTATCATAGTAAAAGACCGCGTCTTCGTATTTGCCGAGTTTGGAATAGGCGTTTGCGCAGTCGAAATAGCTCGGCGCATGTCCCGGGGCGATTTCAAACGCCGCTTTGTAGCAGAGAATCGCAGCGTCGTATTTTTGCGCGGAATACAGCATCGTCGCACGGTTGAACCAGTGTTCGGTTGCGCGGGGCTCGAGTTTGCAGACTTTGTCCATGATTTCATCCGCCTCTTTGTATTTGCCCTGCTTTGCAAGAACAGTCGCATGGCTTGTAAGAAATATGACGTCGTCGGGCGCTATTTCAAGCGCTTTGCAAAAATATTTGTCCGCTTCGGCCGTGTGTCCGAAAGTCATTAACACATCGCCTTTGTTATGATAGTAGACGGCTGAGTCGGGCTTGAGTTCGATTGCCTTGTCATAGCAGGCAAGCGCGTGTTTTTCGTTTTTCAGCAGGGCAAGAAGGCGGCCTTTTTCATGCCAGACAAGCGGGTTGCCCGCATCGGCTGCGATTGCTCTGTCCATGCATTTTACCGCTTCGGGGATGTTATTGTAGCGAAGGTAGCCGGCCGCTTCTGCAAAGTGACGGCTTGCCTCGGCGGAAAGTTTTTCCGGGTTCTTTTTTTCCGTATTTTTATTTTTGCCAAAGAGTCCCATTCAATACATAATTTGGCGGCGGAGATTATGAATACATCGCCTGCTGCTTTGCAGAGGTAAAAAAAGTGAGATAATTAATCATAGAAGGAATCCGCGTAATTCTCGCGCGCATCCCCTCTTTTATCTCCATACGACCGGCGGCCCCCGTCTCTTTCGCGGCGCTCGCGCCGCTCGCCGCCCTTGAAACCGCGGTCCCCGCCGTATCTTCTCCCGCCATCGCGGCCGCCCCGCTCGCCTCCGCGGCGGTCCCCGTCGCGTCTGTCGCCAAAGGAACGGCGGCGCTCGCGGCGGTCTTCGCCGTCGCCTTCGGACCGCGGCGCTGCAACCGCAATCTCAATCTCGTGACCGCGAATCGTTGCCGTGCTCATAACCTCTTTTACATGGTCGGCGTGCTCCAATGGCACCTCGACAAAGGAATAATTGCCGTATAAATCAATTCTGCCGATACATGAGCCCGGAATATCGCATTCGCCCGCAATTGCGCCGACGAAATCCTTCGGCCGTATCTGCTGATTTTTGCCCACGGAAATCCGGAACCTGACCATGCCCGGCTCCGCACCGCAGTTTTCATACGTGCCCTCCGCAACCGGCTCGCGCGGGGCTCCGGAACCGGATGAATACGAAGAACGCGGCGAGGAAAGGGAAATATCATCAGACTTGGCGCCGCCCGTTTTCTCCTCATCATTGTGCGTCTTGTCCATGTAAAGTTTGAGAAGGGCGGCAAGAATCTCAATGCTGGAAACCTCTATAGGGTCCTCGGTATCCGACTCAAGCATCCGCTCGATGGTTCCCAGATACTTTTCATGCTCCCCGTCACGAATGACCCGGCAGATTTTGTTCATGAACTGCTGCACTTTGAATTCATTGACCGCATCCCGTGTCGGGACCGGCATTTTTGCAATCTTGATTTTTGCATACCGCTGAATGTCGCGCAGTTTGAAAATCTCCCGCGGCGCAACAAACGTAATCGATTTGCCCGTTCTTCCCGCACGCCCGGTTCTGCCGATTCTGTGCACATAATACTCGACATCCTGCGGCACATCATAGTTGAAGACGATATCGACATCGTCGACATCGATACCGCGCGCGGCAACATCAGTCGCAATAAGCACATCAATCGCACCCGAGCGGAACCGCGCCATAACGCGGTCGCGCTGCATCTGCTTCATGTCGCCGTGGAGCGCTTCTACGAAATAACCGCGCGCCTGCAGCGAGGTCATTAAATCGTCGACCATCTTTTTGGTGTTGCAGAAAACAAGCGCCAGTTCCGGGTTGTTTACATCAATTAGCCGGCAAAGCGCCTCAAGTTTGTCGCGCTCGCGCACTTCGATGTAAGTCTGCTCAATCTGCGGAACCGTAAGCTCCCGGCGCGTGATTTTGACAAATACCGGGTCATTCTGGAAGCGTTTGGTGATGTCAAGAATCGGTCCGGGCATCGTCGCCGAGAAAAGAATTGTCTGGCGTTCTTCCGGCGTTTCTGCAAAGATTTCCTCGATATCCTCACGAAATCCCATATCAAGCATCTGGTCTGCTTCATCGAGCACAAACATGGTCACGTTTTCCAAAGAAAGCGTTTTGCGTTTGATATGGTCGATTACTCTTCCAGGTGTTCCGATTACAACCTGCACGGTGCCGCGAAGGGCACGGAGCTGGCGTTCAATCGGCTGTCCGCCGTAAATCGGGACAACAGATAATCCCGATTTGTATTTCATCAGATGCGAAAATTCCTCTGCTGTCTGAATCGCAAGTTCCCTTGTCGGTGACAACACGATTGCCTGTACTTTTTTGTTTTCAGGGTCGAGTTTTTCTATAATAGGAATCCCGAAAGCTGCTGTTTTTCCCGTTCCCGTCTGGGCCTGTCCGGTGACGTCTTTTCCCTCAAGAATCTGTGGAATCGCCATTAATTGTATTGGCGTCGGCTCTTCAAATCCCATGTCGCTGATGGCCTGGAGCATTTCCGGGCTTACCGCGAACTCCGCGAATGTTTTAGTCTCCTCCATTCTATAATAGTATATGTTCTAAAACCATATAAATAAAAGGTGGGCGGCGGGGAAAATCTTAAAAAAGAATATACCTCAATCCTGATTTATCGACACCGGCTTGTCCGTTAAAAACGGGTCAAGCACAACCTCGAGCTCCTCCAGACTGTGGATAACCTCCGCTTCCGTTTCAAGCATCAGATTTACCGCCTCATTTGCGCTGAACCGCCTGAAATCCGTCCGAAGAGCGATAACCCGCTTGCCGCACGCAGCAGCATAGCCCATCTCCCACGCCGTGCCGGAATCCGCATCCGCGCCGTCAATAACCCCCACAACAATATCCGCCTCGCGCAGGGCCGCAAGGTTCGACTGGTAAATGATTTTTTCCCGCTGCATACCGCGCGCCTCTTTGGTGTCATCAAGCGCCTGCGGCAGATGCACCTCAAAGTGAAGCTTCTTCAAAGTTTCCGCAACTTTCAGATTAAACGTCCGCTCAGCCTCGCAAAACAGCGGCGCCGCAAGATAGACGCGCGATTTTGCGTATGCAACCGCGTCAAGCAGCGGAATGTCGTCAAAGCGTTTGAGAAACATGCCCGGCCCCGAGGTTTTTACCGAGGTGTAATAGGTAGTAGTAACCCCGCAGGTGGGGGATGAGTTTACCCCGAGAATAAACAGCGGCCGCTCGCCGCGTTCTTCGATAATCCGGCGCACCTCGGCTTCGAGTTTGTCAAGCAGCGCAAGAAATTCGGGTTTGTCCAGCCGGTCGACAAACGAACCCGGACCGTGCGGTCCGCCGAAATAAATCGTCTCCGGACAGGGAAGAGGAACGACCTCGATTTTGTTTTTGCGGCAGCGTTCGAGACACTTTGCATAACATTCCCGGTCGGCATCAGTCGTAATTCCCGTTGCGCGAAGTCCCGGCGTTAAGATACAGGGTGAGGCAAGTATATACATACACTACTATTAGCGATGAACAAATAAAAAGTAGCGGGTTGGTTTTATGCACCGAAGAGTTTCAAAATCCGCTGGAAGAAGTTCAGGTCTTCTTCGGGCTCCTCCGGCTCTTTTTCCGCCTCAGGCTCTTTGATTTCTTTCGTGTGCATGGCAAACTGCACAGATTTTATCTCCTGGTTCTTGGAGGAGACGTAAGACGGAATTGCCCCGCCCTTGCCCCGCAGCGGGTCTAAAATTTCATCGATTTTATCGGTGAGCTGGTCAGACATTCCCGCTGTTTTGTCGCGCAGTTCGGTTGTTCCGTCCTTTAACTCCTCGATGCCTGCTGCAAGCGATTCAATACCGGAGGTTATTTTTGCTTCATTGCTTGCAAGATTGCGGGCGCCGTAATACAAGGTCTGACTTCCTGAAGCCAGTGAATCAACACTGCTTTTAATTTTGTTCATAAGAGTCAGTGCCTTCGTTTTCAGCTCCCCTTCGGGAAGATCCTCGACAATAGGCCGCAAAATGCTGTCAATACTGTCCACCACTGAAGCAATCTGTGACAAACTTGAACTCAGCGTATATGCCCCGCTTGCAAGCGTATTGGCACCGGACTCAATCTGAACCTGTCCGGATTTCAGCTTTTCAATACCCTCCTGCAGTTCGGCAACACCGTCGTCTAATTTTACAATCCCGTCTTCCAGGTCCTGCATATCCTTTTTCGTGTCCTCGATATCCACATCAAAATCCATCGAAAGCCGGACGCCGTTTATCGTCAGGGCAGCCATGGAGAAATCAACCACATTGGACGAAATGACAATATGCGTCTCCTTGTTTGGCATCTGCGTGAATGTAAGCTGCTTGTTTGCCCCGACATTGGCTATCGTTGCTCCGTCGGCGGAAATATCCATGCATTTGTTTGCATCAAGGGATGCGGTTATCTGCAGCGCGTAATTTTTATAGAAATATTTGTCAAGATAGGGATTCTGTACAATATCGATATAAATGGCAAGATATCCCGATTTTCCGCCAAGCTCATCTGCTGAAATCTCCTCGCCGTTCAGATAATATTTGATGGAAATATCCCACGGTAGCCGCGCCTGTCCCAAATCGCCTTCGTAGAACAGTTTTACCGCATTGGAAACCGTCCCGGTGACCTCGTCACCGTTTATGGTAACCGGGTCCGAGGTTACCATGTTGCGCACCGAACGGTAATTGCCGTAGTCGGTGAAAGACTGGCCGGCATCCAGTTCAAATATATTTACGACCAAAACCTGCTCAACCGAGCCGTCGTTTTCCAGATTGACATAGGCAACCTCTTCTTTTTCCACTGCACCGGCAATGCCGGTGCAAAGCGCCGCGACAAGGAACACGGCAAGCACAGTATAAAGTATTTTTTTCATAATCATAGGTTTTTCACTCCTTTTGCATCATCGGGGACGAATTTCATCTTCAGCGAGAGTTTCTGAATCGGCTTGTCTAAAATCATCAGCATGGCAGGAAGGACGAACATTACGGAGATAATCGCAAGTACCGAGCCGCGGGCTACTAAAATACCGACAGAAGCAAGCAGCGCATCCGAGGAAATGAGTGCAAGAAGCAGTGCACAGACGAATAATATCACCGCCGACGTCAGAATCGAGACAAACGAGGTGGAAATGGTCATTTCAAGCGCTTCGCGCCTTTTCATCTCACGCCGGTATTCGAAGTACCTGCTTGCAAACAATATGCCATAATCGACAGTTGCTGCAAGCTGCAGGGCGAAAATAATCAGCCGGACGATGTAGAACATGGAAACGCCGGTGAAATAGGGGACACTGCAGTTAATCCAGATCATGGCGTCGATAACAAAGACCAGAACGGCAGGAATCAGAAGCGAGCGGAAAATCAGCATCAGTACGACGAAAATGCCGCCGACTGCAATCAGATTGACCAGTACATCATCGTCTTCGACTACGTCTTTCATATCATAGGCGTTGGCCGCCTCACCGACAAGGTGATAGGCGCCCGGGTAATAGGAGTCGCCTATGCGGCGAAGTTCTTCGACGGCGGCAAAGCTTTCGCTGCATTCCATTTTCGCATCTATCGAGATAACAAACCGGGTGTACTCCGCCGAGACCAGTTTTTCAAGCGTGTCGGAGGGGACATATTCGGGAGGTATGGATTCGCCGACGGATTTGCTGTAGGAAAGCAGTGTCTTGACAATAGGCATTGCCTCGATTTCTTCCTGGACGGCGATTTCCTTCTCCGGGCTGCCGACAGGCACCATGAGTACCAGACTCGTTGATTCACCGAATTTATCTTTGATCGCCTGTTCGTCCTGACCTATGACGGTATTGGGATCATTGTACATGTCCATGTAGATGTAGTCATTGGCGAAGACCGCAAGCACACAGGGGACGAAGATTATCAGCATGATGATAAGGAAGGGGACGCAGTATTTGCGCACCAGGCGGGCAAACCGTTTGAATGTCGGCATTAGTGAGCGGTGGTGTGTCCTGACCAGCATTTTATGGCAGCATATAGTGATGGCAGGAAGCAGAGTAAATACGCAGATGAGGCTGACGAAGATGGCTTTTACCATGACAAAGCCGATATCAGGTCCGATTTTAAAGCGCATGACGCAAAGACCGGCAAAGCCGATGGCAGCGGTGATACCGCTGGTCCAGATGGAGAGGGCGGCTTTTTTCATTGCCATTTTCATGGCTTCTTTTGCGGGCATTTTCTGGCGGATATATTCGTCGAAGCGGTGCAAAAGGAAGATGGCGTAGTCGATGGATATGGCAAGTTGGAGGAGGGCGGCGATTCCTTTGGTGGTGGAGGAGATTTCGCCGAAGATGATGTTTGTTCCCATGTTGATGAGGATTGCAACGCCGATTACGACGAGGAAGAGGACGGGTTCAAACCAGGAAGTTGTGGTGAAGAGCAGGATAATCAAAATGATGGGGAAGGCGATGAAGAGGATTTTCTTGAGGTCTTTGGTCATGTTGTCGCCGGAGAAGGCCTGGCTTACCATCTGGCCGGACATTTTTGCGTCGTCGCCAACGACGGCGCGGATTTCTTTTACGGTTTCGCGGCCGTTGGCTTCATCGATGGTGAGGGTGAAGAGGGCAGTTCCGTCGCGGTAGTAGTTTTCGGTGACGTCTGTTCCGAGGTATTCGAGGGGTATGTCGGTGGAGACGGAGTCGTCGAGCCATTGGACTTCAGTGACGCCGTCTATTGCTTTGAGTTTTTCTTTGAGTTCGAGTGCTTCGGGGATGGTGATGTTTTCGACCATGACGCGGGCGTTGGGGACGCCGCCTTCGTACTGGTCTTCCATGGTGTGCAGTGCGATGGTGGAGGGGGAGTCTTCAGGAAGGTAGTCTACCATGTTGTAGTTGACTTCGACTTGTGTCATTAATACGCCGCATACTGCTGCTAAAATGAACATTATGATGATGATGGGGACGCGGTGGTCGATGACAAAATCGGAATAGGACTTCATGGGCGAATTATGATATAATATTGGTTTTCTTTCTGTATAAATGCAACTGAAAGGGCGTTGGCGGAAATCTGTTATATGTGGGCGGGGTGCGCGAGAGGGCGAAATAAAAAAAAGCGTATGAGGAATGTAAGACACACAACATGTTGTATGTCCCATCCCCCCATACAGCAAACCCTATATCCACCCCCGCACAAATATAACCACAACCTATGACACTCGAAGAAAAAATCTCATTCTACTCCCGCGAAAGCGCAGCAGAATTCCAGAAATACCTCCGCGATGCCGGATGCCCCTCGCGCATCACCGTAACACACACCTTCTCCGGCACCCCCTACTTTGAAGGAACCATCGCCTCCTTTGTTAAACTCATCGACCGCCTCACCGCAAAAGAAGCAGACTGCGACCTCGACGAACTCAAAAACGACCTCCTTGAACGCAAAACCACCCTCGAAGAATTCTTTGCCGCCCACAAACCCGGCGACCTGATAGAAGAGACCGCCCCCTCCCGTCTCTTAGCCCAGGCCGAAACAATAAACGAAACCGGGGGCGACGTGGAAAAACTCAAAGCCGGCAAATTCGTCAAAACCCTGATGATACTTGCAACCCTCGAAGACAACGGCCTTCTTGAAACCCTCGAAGACGGCGACTGCTACAAACTCACCGGCATCAAAAACCCCGACGACCTCACCGTCATGTACCCCTACACCGAATTTACCGGCGTAACCGAAGAAGACCTCAAAGAAACAACCATCACCAGCCACATCCAGGCCTCCTCCAACACAGACTACATCGTCACCGCCGGAGCGGAAATCCTCTTCACCGAATCCCTGGACGACCTTGCAGACGTGCTGGACAACCTCGACGTCGACGAAGATGAAGCAGGACGCTTTGTTGACGCCGTCTTTTTCAAACAGATTTTTGTAAGCAGAATCCACAAACTTGTATCCGAAGGAATACGGTGCGAGGCAGATATTGCAGCGGCACTGGGCGCCCCCTCCTTCCCCCTTGAAGGAACAAACGACGTAATCTCCTTTGATATCAGTTCAGAGTACTTATCCGAGGTTATTTCAGATTTACGCAAGGCCGAAATCCTGTCGGGTAAAGACGGTAAGATTAAAACCATGTAAGAACAAATAATATAGCAAGGTGAGGGATGTGGAGTACAAAGCAGTGTGGATACTGCTGCCCTCACCAGTCCGCTTTTCACATCTTCAAAACTGATTCAGAATAAAAACATCCGCGCGCACATACCTTTCATGTTTATCATCCCGCAAACCAATGTAGTATAGACATTATGGCTGTGAAACGTTCTGCAATGATATTAGCCGGCGGCGAGGCGAAGCGCGCCGACGGACGCGAGAAATATTTCTTTTCCTATAAAGGCTGCTCATTTATCGCGCGGCTGGTACATGCGTTTGAAGGCATTGCCGATGAAATTGTGATTGTTGCAAAAAGTGAAAAACATACCAGAGATTTCCAGGGATTGCCCGATATCGTCCGCTGCACCTGGGACCGCGAGCCGGGGCGCGGCCCGGTCGGCGGCATTTCCACGGGTATAGATGCAGTCAAGGGAGAAACAGTCTTTATTGCAGCCTGCGACATGCCCACCATCAACAGCGCTATTGTAACCTATCTCTTTGACAATATCGGCGACTATGACGCAATCATCCCACAGTGGGAAAATACCGACATAGAACCGCTCCACGCGGTGTATAAAGCTGAAGCGGTCCGCAAGTACATGAAAACCTGCGACTCGCTTCAACTGCGCAAAATGGTGGATTCGCTCAATACAAAACGCGTCAGCCCCGAAGAGTTGCGCAGATTCGACCCGGATTTGGAGACGTTTAGAAATATCAACACGCTTGCAGAACTCAAAGCGCTGGGACCGGAAGCGGCGTATAAGCCGAAGAACGGGGAAAAATAGGGATTGCAGCAATCCCCCCTTATTTATTCGTAATCCTGACAATAACCGCCGTTGCAGCAAACATCAGCACAATAATCCCCCCGGTAAACACATAAAACGGCATCATATCATTAATCGACGCACAGTACTCTTTGAGCGGATTCGAGCAGAGAATTCCGACCGCAAGTAAAATCACATCAATAACCACCGCCGCGATTGTTCCTTTAAGATTCGTCTTCGTATTTTTCCGCGCCTCTTTTGCTGCCATATATATCCTCCCTACTATTTCTGTATCCCCTGCTATTAGAGCCTTTGCAACCTAAAGCGGCAAAATCCCGGAAAAGTTGCAGGAAAGCACCGCATCTTTCAAAGAAAGCACCGCGGAACAGACCGCGTCGCTTAACCCCTCCCCGTCTGCAAGCGACAGCGGTTCAATACCAAGGAAAATAATCTCCCCGGCGTCCTCTTTGAGATATTCCGCAAGAAATGCAAGACTCATCATATGCGTGCCGACAGCCGTGTCATGGATTTTATCCGCCGGAATGCGGCGTACCTCGCCGGGCCTGCATCCCATCAGGGCAGCATCGGCTATAACAAGCGTATCAGGCCTTTTGCGCCGCACAATGCCGGTGAAATTCTCCGGCGCCGTGCCGCAGTCAAACGCCGAAACAGTGCCGCCTTCCAGCAGATGCGCGAGAAACGGGCCCGCGCCGTCATCGGAATGCAACGCGTTTCCCACCCCGAAAAAAATCACGGACATGCAAAATCAGATTTTATGGTAGGTATAGCCGTGTGTATCGGTTAAAACCTTACCGTCCGCTGAAATAGTAAACTGCTCGCCTTTATTGGTCGTCTGGGACGCTGGCTCGGTCTTGTAGGTGTCGTTATGGATAATCCAGGTAAACTCGTCCTCGGAAAAGACCTCATCGGTCTCGCAGTCTGCAATAACCTCTTTTCCGGTTAAATCATTATTGAACGTATATGCATAATACCGGACAAAATCACTTTCTGTATCCATTTTCCATGTACCGAGGACCGGATCGGAAAAGCCGCCGGAAGAAGAGCCTGAATCACTGACGCAACCCGCACATACGAGTACAGCGGTCAGGACCGCGGCAAGTAAGCATATGACTACCTTTTTCATACTAATTGATAGGTTGCATATCTATATCAACATGTGGCTAAAAAGGAGAATTAAATTCTGAAGTAGGTTATCTCCAGACCGTCGGTGAGCGTCTTGCCGTCTGCAGAGAGAACAAACTCCGCAGCGCCTTCGATTACTTCATCGCCGTTGTCATAGGCTATTTTGTATTTGCCGTCGGAAAACGACCATGCCCCGTCATAACTCATTTCAGCGGTTTTTGTTCCGGCAACATACCAGGTTTCGGTAAAGGTATTGTCCGCATTGAATGTATAGACAAGGTCAAATTCATCACCGTCTTCATGTTCCCACTGCCATGTACCGGCAATGCCGTCGGTTGAAGCGGGAGTGCTGCTCACACACCCCGCGCACATGACCGCGGAAAAGAGCACTAGAACCAGTAAACCTGCAGGTATCTTATTCATGCACAATTCTTTGTACGTCAACAGATATGAACCTATCCCGCGCGCCCGCGGCAAAAAAAAAATCAGAGATATTTGTGAGCTCTCAGCCAGTCTACCTGTGGTCCGGTGTACCGGTAGACAATATCACATTTGTCATCCTGGAAATCCCACGGAATTACAATCAGAATATCGCCTTCGCGAATCCATATCCGTTTCTTAATCTTGCCCTTAATCCGCCCCAGACGGGTTACCCCGTCAGAGCAGCGGACCTTGATGTGATTGGAGCCGAGCATGAGCTCAGCCTGGGCAAACTGTTCCTTTACACGCTTGTTCGGGAGCTTTACGCGAATAATGCTTCCGTCTTCTGCGACATCTTCGTTTGAGCTTTCTATTGCACCCAAGTGTCAGTTACTCCTTGTTCATATCTATTGGGCGTCAAATTACATAAACACTACTACTGATAGTCCCGTGAGATTTTTTGCATTTTTCTACCACAATGCTTATCTCATGGCATACAAAAATTGTATATATCATTTATGGCAGGAACACCTGAAGCGGAATTAAAACGGCTGGAGGAGGAACTGGTAAAACTTGCAGCATTCCCCCGCGAAGAACTGGAATATATCATCCGTGAAATAGGTTTTTCCTGCTCGCTTTGCGGTAGATGCTGCACCAAAGAATACAACGGTCATGTTTTTTTGCTTGCAAAAGATACGGCGCGGGTTAAGGAGTTTGCAAAAGATGCCATTGTTCCCGCACCGGGTTTTCCTTATTCCGATGCAGGCGGGAATTTTTATGTCTCCGGCTATGCGCTCAAGACAAAGGAAAACGGCGACTGCATATTCCTCGAAAACAACCGCTGCACAATTTACGAAAAACGGTTTGCAATATGTCGGCTGTATCCTTACATGCTGCACCGCGAAAAAGATGCGCGCGGGCATCTGGACTGGCGCATGATTTCAGGGCTTGGCGAACACGGGTCCTATGAAAATGAAATCGGGGATGAAGATGTGCGCAAAATTGCAGACGATACATTTGCTTATGAAACCGGGTATCTGGTGCAGGAGATTTTGTTTCATAAGTTTCTGCTGAAAACGTTTGCCGCACGCGGTGAAAAATTTGTCCGGCGCGATCATGACGCGCGCACCCGCGCTTTTCAGAAATCCGGGCAGGCGGTTGTGTATGTCTTTGACGGGGAGAAATTCGTACGGGAGGTTGTAAATGCGCCGTAGTTTTGGCATCGCTCTGCTTTGTTTCGCACTGGTCCTGCTTCTTGCAGGCGCGGGATGTATCACAAGCCAGAATCAGGATACAGACACGGAGCAGTCTTTGAATCCGGCGTCCCAGGTCGGGGAACTGCGGGGCATGTATCTGAATTATGTAGATGAAAAATCGGGCGATTCCTGGTGGGCGACGATGAAAACAAAGGTCGGGTCTTCGGTTTTGTCCCTGAAAAGCCCGAAGGTTTCGGTATCTGAGATAGAGCTTTCGGATGAAAAACGGGAAATTCTGGAGACCGCGCTGAAACTGTGCGGGCTTTCGATAAATCCGGGAACGGGTTTTGCGCTTGCGAAATTGAATGCATCCAATGAGGCAGATACATCTGAATTTTCGCTGAAGGATTTATTCGCTTTGGAAACCGCAAGTGAATCGCCGAAAAATCTGCAGCTCTGGACTGAGTATTCCATGTCGCGCTATCCGTATTTTGGAATCGGCGGTATTTCCAAAGCGGAATGGAACAAGGTCTGGCCTGTTTTGCAAAAGGCGCTTTTAGATGCTGTGGGCTATCAAAGCGGAGAATAAGTCTGATGCGGATGAAAACCTCGGCGATGTTTGGTTCGCTGAATGCTCCGGTTGATTTGGAGGCACTTGCCGGACTGGAGAATTTCCGGCTGCAGAGATACGGCTATCTGAAGATGGGCGCGGCCACGGCCTGTATTTTCAAATCGGGAAAAGTGCAGATATACGGATTAAAGGATTTAGCATCGGTGCAGGCGGTCTGGGATGAGTTCCTCAAAGAAATCGGGGAGCGAACCGATGTTTCCCGCGCTGATACGAGCCCACGGGTAAAATATATCACCGCGGAAGAGGAACTTGGATTTGTACCGGATATTGCGGCACAACTGGTGCGAAAAACCGGTGAGGGGACGGTTATTGTGCGTAAAAGCGGGATTGTTGTTTTAGACGGGTTTGCATCGGTGGAAAAAGCAATGGGGGCTTTTCTAGAGATAAAAGAGGAATTGAAAAAAGTACCATAACAGTTACCCCCAGTACCTGTGCGTCTGAACAAATTTGCGCTCAGCCTTTAAAATCTCCCGGTAAAAATTATCTCCGGCGGCAAATGTCCCCAAAATCCGTGCGGCCGCCTCCGGCCCCACCCCGCGGCCGGAAAGTGCAATAACCGCTTTTTTCCCGCTGGACAGGACCATATTTGCATTGCGCATCATACGGTCGCGGGCCTCTTTTTCCTCGGTTGAGAGCGTCTTTTTGCGCAAAGCAAGATACGCCTGTTCCTCATAGGGCTTGAGTACTGCAATCAGCCGCGCACCGCAAACAGGGCAGACCGGCTGTTCGGTGACGCGGCCGGTTTTGGTGCGTGATTTCCAGCTTTTGCAGTGCATACAGGCTAAAATGATGTCCTGCTCTGCAATCCGGTGCTTGACAGACTCGATAATTGCCTGGTCTTCTCCGGGCGGGGTTACCACATCGCGGCCGGTAAAAAGCCCCTGAGCGCCGATTATCGATAAACGGCTGCACTTTGTCTCCATTTCATGATTTTTGAGCCGCGTTAAAATCCATTTCGCCCCTTCAACATCCATGTTGGAGAAAAAGAGCTCTCTGAAAGCTTCGCTTTCTATTACCGTGCCGTCGAAAAGCTCCAAGAGGCGATTGATGCTGATTTTTTCATAATCCGCATCCGCGTCAATTGCGCCGAATTTTTTGGCAACCTGCACCAGTTTCCACTTATAAAGCGCCGTTTTCTTCAAAGCAAGCTGCAAAATGCCTTCCACATGCTCCGGCTCGACAGTGCAAAGTACCTCTTCAACATCGGGTGCAGCAAGCATCTTTGGAAGCCGGATTAAAATCCGGTACGCATTCGTTTCGATACCAACCGAGGTGCCGTAGCGCGCGGAGATTAAAATCGACAAAACACGCCCGATTGCTTCATTAACCTTGTGTCCGCCGCACAAATTCACCACAACCCCTTCGTCTGCGTCTTCAAGCACAATTAACTTATCTGTCGCCGTTACCGAGCGGTTTTTCACCATCTCGTCAAGGATTTTTTCCGCAAAACGAACGGAATTCGCATCCGCTTTGTAATCCGCGAAATTACGCATCCGGCGCAGGCGGCCTACTTCCATCGCAACGGAAAGAGGAACCGGAATCTGTTCTCCTTCCCACGAAGGAAGCTCACCTTTGGCGTTTTTCGCCGGTTCGACCATGATTTTATTGTCTTCAATGTCAAGCACCCGCCACATCTGCCCGCGGGCAACAAAAACCGCACCAGAGGAAATCCAGGATATGACAAAACTTTCGTCGAGTGTTCCTACCGGCTTTCTTGAAACAACGTCGAAAATGAGACTCTTTTTCTCATCGGCAATCATGGACAGATTCAGCGAAAGATACCGGCGGGCACGTGCTTTGGTAATTACCATGCCCGACTCGGTTCTGATGAGATAATGCTTTTCCATGCGGGAAATCACCGAATCAATGAGTTCCGATGAGTTTTCAAAACACCGGCACCGTGCAAAAACTGCCTTGATTTTCTCAATCGAAATCTCGCCGCGCTCAACCGCAAGCGCTGCTATCTGATTTGCCGCGACATCAGCGGGATTGATATGAAGACGTACCTTTTCGGGCTCGCTTGCAAGCGATTTACGCACAATAACCATGGATTCGAGGATATCGTCAAATCCGGTTGCTAGAATGATTCCTTTTGACGCGGCATTAATCTGATGTCCCGCGCGGCCGGTTCTCTGCATCAGCCGCGCCACCTCGCGCGGCGAATTAAACTGAACCACATGGTCAATCTGACCGATATCAATGCCTAATTCCATCGAAGAGGTGCAGATCATGCACCGTGTTCTGCCCTCGCGGAATGCATCTTCAGCATCAATTCTCACCTCGCGCGAAAGCGAGCCGTGATGCACATCGACGTCGGTTCTCCCCTGCTCTTTGAGCGAAACGCCGATGGATTCTGCAACGCTTCGCGTATTGGTAAAAACAAGCGTGGAATTATGTGCATCTATGCATTTTCCGATGAGTTTTGTCTGGTCGCGAAAACTCTCGCCGGCGAACCTGACTGACAAATCAAGCGTTTTTGCAACCGGCACCTGCACAATTTCAAAGGACCGCATTCCGCAAAGGAATTTGCCGACAACGTCAGGGTTCCCGACTGTTGCGGAAATGCCGATGCGCTGGAACTCGCCGGTGTATTCAGCGAGGCGTTCCAGGGCCACTTCCAGTTGGCATCCGCGCTTGCCGTCGGCAAGTTCGTGAATTTCGTCTACAATTACGTATCTAACGCCGGACAAGTGTTTGCGAAGCACTTTGCCCATAAACATTGCCTGGAGACTTTCCGGCGTGGTAATTAAGATGTCCGGAGGATGTGTCGCCTGCTTTTTGCGGTCGTTTTGCGTCGTATCACCGTGGCGCACGGCAATTTTGAGTCCGAGTTCCTTCCCCCACCATTCAAGGCGCGTCATCATGTCGCGGTTTAAGGACCGAAGCGGTGTGATATATAAAGCGGAAAAACCGTCAGGGTGCACTTTGGAAAGCAGTTGATGAAATACCGGAAGCATTGCTGATTCGGTTTTTCCCGTTCCCGTCGGTGCAATTAAAACCGCATTTACGCCGGCAATCAGGCGGGGCACGGCGCGGAGCTGAATCTCGGAAAATTCCTCAAATCCGCGCTTTTCAAGCACCTCGCGGATTTTGGGGTGCAGCATGGCTTTAACTTCATCAATGACGCTCATGTGCGCACCCCGGCGGGGTCCGGAGGCAGTTCGGAAAAACTGCCCATATAAGTACCGTCTTTTAAGAAAATCTCGGCGGTACCGGTGAGAATCTGTTTTGCAACCGGAGATATTTTGTTGCCCGGAATCAGGCGCACATCCATGCCTCCGGCAAGTTCATAAAACGCGGGTACCAATAACACCCGCGTTCCGGAATCGGGAGCCCCCCAGGGTGCGGTATCGATTTCGGAGAGCAAATAACCGGGCGTTCCCCGCAAAGCGCAGCCGACTTCGTCATAAATATTTACCACCGGGTGATGGTGACCGCATAAAATCAGATGCCCGAACAGGCTTGCATCCGGAATCGTATGCCCGTGAAAATAGCCGGTTCCATCAATCAGAGCCCCGGTTGTGGGCAGAAGTTCACCTGCATGCAGGTAATGTTCAAGGCCTGTATCATGGTTTCCTGGAGCCAGGCGGAACTCTGTTTTGCGGCGGATTTTTGCAAGAACCGTCGGCATCTCGGTTTTTTCCTGATGTGTGACATAAGGAATCATGTGTTTTAAGTCGCCGAGTACTACTAAATAATCCGGGTCGCTTTCGTCAATCAGGGACAAAATCCTGTTCAGACGTTCTTTTGTGCGGCTTTCAAAATGCAGACCGTGACGGTGCAAATCGGCTTCCACCCCGAAATGCGGGTCGGCAATAACAAGACAGCGCTCCTGCCGCTCGATTAAAACGGCAGGCCCTGATTCATAAAATGTTGGTTGCATCACTTAGAGGACTTTTATGGTCTCCTTGGTCGGCGAATACAAATCGCCGTCTTCTGCCAGCTGATTCAGCCGCGCTTTTGCCTCTGTTTCTGAAAGACCGAGTTTTTGCAGCGCGTCAAGAACCTTTTGTATCGGCGCCCCTTTCTTTTCCGAAAGCTCTTCAATGAGAGCAAAAATCTGTTCGTCGCTAATCTCCGCTTTTGGCGCAGGCGGCTTTACAGCGTTCAATGCGTTTGCAATCTGCGCAAGCATTGCCGTTTTTTGCGGATGCGACGCAAGACGCGCTCCGGCGCCCTTTGCCGCCTCGCAAATCCAGGTGTCGCGGGCGTCCCGGGTGGTTTGAGTAACAGAGCCTGCGGTCAGCTCGCAAAATATCTTTCCTGCATAATTCTGCGCCCTGACCGCGGCATACACCGCGACAAAACAGGGCACCTCAAGAGCTTGGGCGGCTTTCGCCGCCGCGGCATTCTGGCGGCTTATTTTCACCGAAAAAACGCCAGTTGGGTCACTGATGCGAAGCGAACTGTCGCTTTTGTCCGTTAAAGCACCCGCAAGAAAAATGCCTGAAGGCGCATCGGAGACTGACGAGATGTTTGCAAGTTCACAGGAAAACATCCTCGCAGCAGGCAGTAAAGCAGTGGAACGCGTCATTTCTGTCTGATACCTGTTGCGTTTTTGACCTCGATTTCCTCCATTTCGTCCAGGAACGGCAGAATACATTTCAGATACGGCCGGATTCCGACCGCGGTATTGATAGTGCCTGCGGAAAGCACGGTTGCTTTCAGCGGCTGGTTTTTGAGCATTTCTTCAATATCGGCCGAAGCACCCATAATCTGCTTCATGGTCTTCTGCATATTTTTCAAAAACTCCTCGATTTCAAGAACCGGCCGAAGATCCGGATCGGTAAGCCGATATTTTTTCAAATCCTCTTCCAGCGTCGACGTTTTGGCAATTTCTTCATCCATATAGAGATATACATTTATTTTGCTGCGGATGCGCAGCTCCCGCAGCGCAAGAAGGTCCACTTCATCCCCGGGTTTCGGATATTCACTCATAGTATTATGTTGGCTTTTCTACGTTAGAATACTTATGTCTGATACGCGGCTTACCGAAATCTCCCGCTTTCCCCCGTATGTTGCGGCAGTGCCTGTCAGTTTCACCCGGTCTCCGGTCATAAAAATCAGTTCGCTGCCCGCATTTTCCACAAATACGGTCACGCCCGACACGGTCATAAGAAGGTGTCCGCCGGTTGACGTCGGTTTTGCAGATTCCACGATTCCTTCAAACGAGACTTTTGCCCCGTCAGGGACATCATCAGTGAAGGAAACAACCCCGAGGTCCAGAAACAGGAACACAAATCCGGCCAAGAGCAGACCAAGGACGAAAATCACGATTACAATGGTAATCAGCGCTTCTTTTTCCGGACGCGTCAGCATACAAAACCTCCCGCCAAAACCGGCATATTGTTTTTGCATGTGCGAACTCTTGTTTTCTTAAAACTAAACATGTTCGCATACACACAAACTATTTTAGGTACCTTTATATTCTTATAAGTTGAATTACTATTATGCAAAGAACGATGCTTCCTAACTCCTGTATCAGTATCCTTCAGCTGCTTGAAGGGGCAAACTCTCTTACGCATAAGGACATTGTGGAAAAATCCGGTCTTGCACCGCGCACTGTCCGCTATGCTCTGAGACGCCTGAAAGAGGCTGACCTTATCGTCGAGAAGTTTAACTTCCATGACGCAAGACAGAGCAACTATCTGCTGAAAGTACCACAGAACAACATGGCCGCGGTCTAATCCCGCGGCCGTTTTCATTCTTTTCATTCTTTTTAGTATCTGTAATTTTGTCATCATACATATTTTGGTTTCCATTTCGTTCACCGCAGTTTCCGCCGGACAATTAGTATCGCAATAAGCACCGCAATAATTGCGCCTGCAAGAATATAGCGGACGTCAAATCCGAGTTCATAGGAAACCGGCTCATCATAGCTTTCGCCGGCAAAATCGCTGTCAAAGACTTTGGTGTAGTACTCGGCCGCTCTAACATCATCGATAATCAGCCCTGCCTCGCGATTGTTCACCGGCGAGTTGTAGCTCCAGTTGACCGAGGAAATCAGCACTTCATGGCCGTCTGCTATCACTCCTTTGTTGTGCAGTTTCAGGATTCTTTCATTTCCGTTGATAAGCCGCGCAGAAACCGGTAAATCCATGCGGTTCAGGGAGGCGACCAGTTCATCATTGTCCGCGTCATCCTGGGTATTGTAATACATGCCGTCGAGAATTACCCGGAGCGTTACGCCCGCTTCTGCCTTTTCCAGCGCAATAGCAAGCCAGCCATTCTGTGCTCCGTTAGGCCAGGGCGAGATGTAAGCCTGTTCGATATCAAGCGAACGACCCGCGCCGGCAAGCATCTCTTCTATCAGGTAACTGGTGTCGGGCGCAATCACAGGGGTAATCTTGACGTTTTCTATGGTAAGCGGGCGGGTGACTGAGATGGCGTCCGCTCCGGCGTCTTCTTCGGGAAGTTTAGCCGCGGTCTTTTGCCACGGGAAGATGTCATAGCCGCCAAGGTCGGATGCGAATACGTTTGCAAAATATGCGGCTACTTCAGCATCCGAGACCGCTACGCCCCAGCCGCGGTTTCCGGCGGTTCCGGTCCTGGGCACACCGGTTTCGCCCAGATTTTCCGAGAGGACAATCGTGACGTAGTCGTCCGCAATCATATATTTTGCATGATGATAGCGGTAGCGGGCCGGCAGTTTGGTCTGTGATTCAATCGTATAGACATCCGCGCCTGCTTCAGATAAATAATTCAGGACGCCTTTTTCTGCAGAACTCATGCCCCCTACCGGCCCGCCTTCAACGAGCAGCGTGACTTTCACTCCGCGGACGCAGGCATCTTTTACATGTTCTGCAATAGCGGGCGACTCGAATTCATAAACTGCAATGTTCAGGCTGTCTTTTGCATTATCAATGACTGAGGTTATGACCTCATAGGAGCAGTCGGGCGATACAAACAACGTTACCGCATCCGCGGTATACGAGGCTGAGGCAAATCTGCTTTGTCCGATTTTATAGACGCGCTTGTCCCAGATGCCGTCTTCTAAGACATGCACGCGTCCGTTGGATGTGACAACATCATCGGGCCAGGCAACGGTCTGGATTTCATAGCCGCCGGCGTAAAGCGAGAGGGAATCGCCGGAATTTGCCATCTGGAATTTGCCGGTGACTTTGACATTCGGTACTGAGCTTTCGCTTTCGATTATTTCATAATCCGGGTAGGTGCCGTGAATGCTGTAGTAGGCTTCAGCGCTTCGGGCAACGGTTACGGGCCCTGTGCAGTTTTCGGTAAAGAAAACGGTTCCCTCTCCATCGGAAACCGCATACGAGGTAAGGTCGCCGGTGCCCGAAAGGATAAAATATTCGTCTCCGTCGCCGTCTGCGTAGCCGTCGGGACAGAATTCGGTAATGAGATAGCCGGCACCTGCGGGGGAGATAAAGAGCATGAGGGTGAAGAGTGAGAGGAGCAGCAGCACAGGGATATATTTCATACTCTTTATAGTAGTTGAAAACTAATAGATGTACCGGTTATGCTTGTTATAAAAATCGGTGGGAGTCTGCTGGACTGTGCCGCGGAAATTCTTGCTGAAATTCCCCGTGATGCGGACGTTTTACTTGTCCCGGGCGGGGGGCTGTTTGCGGATTTTGTACGGGAGGCGAAGCAGGATAACGATACGGCGCATTTTGATGCAATTCTTTCGATGAACCGCTACGGGAGGTTTTTGTCTACATTCGGTCTGCCGGTTTCGGCGATGCCGGAAACAAAAGGATGCACCACCGTTTTCCTGCCGCATGAATTCTGCAAAAAACATGACGTGCTGCCTCATTCATGGGATGTGACGTCGGACTCTATTGCCGCGTGGATTGCGGGGGAGGCAGGGGCAAATCTTTTGCTGGTAAAGTCGGTGAATGAAGAGTTCGGACCAAAACTTATAGGGACTGATATTGTTGACCCGTATATTTTTTCGCTGAGAGAGATGTATCCAAAAATGTGTGTGCGGATTGCAAACGGGCGGGTGAGAGGGGAGGTTAGAAAAGCAGTGGAAAAAATGATATAACAAACGGTCAGTCACCTGTATCAGACCAATGAAACAAAAGTATTATCTACTTTTACATGCAATGAATGTATCTGAGACAAACGCTGTGTAATAAAAAATATGCAGACGTGCATGTTTTCGCCCGACCCCACGGGCAATCCCCTCAGCCCCTGTGCTCAAAAGGCACAGGCAGTCTCGTTTTTGTGATTTTCTCCGGAAAGCGGACGCTTTTTTTTGTATCCTCAGAACAGATACGGCATAATTACCATTATCAGCAGTGCAAACACAATAATCCACGTAACCGAGCTGCACAGCGCCCGCGCTGTTGCATCCGCCATGCCGATTTTTGCCGCAATTTTTCTGACAATTTCGCGAAGCATCTGCCCTCCGTCGCAGATTCCCAAAGGCAGCGCATTGGTAAGTCCAAGCATCACATTCAGCCACGCGCACCAGAACAGGAGATGAATTATCTCCCAGAATCCGGGAAACGGCGCGGCAAGAATAGCAGAATCCGGCGTGTCTGCCGTCAGAAACGAAAAGATATCCGTGCCACCGAGGCTTGAAAACGGCAGGACTGCAAACGTCAGAAATGATGAAAGAACGCCCGCAGGCGACTGCGGGTGTCCGAGCACATACAAGGTATCGGTAATCGCCGACGGATTCATAAACGAAATACCCGCAAAACCCGCGCCGGAGTTATCCGGATGCCCGGCAAGCGTCAGCACATACTCGCGCACCTCTCCGTTGTACACACCGGAAATCGTGACCTCGTCTCCGGGCAAAAGCCCGCCAAGAATCGCCGACGTATCCGCGGTCGATGTGACCTCAATCCCGTTTATTGAATAAATTATCGTATTTGGCTCAATTCCCGCGGTCTGCGCCGGGTATCCTTCATAAACGCCGTAAACAAAGGGATGCGCGCCCGGAACAACCAGACCCAGCAGAAGAACCAGGATAATAATGCAGACTGCGCCTGCAAACAGATTATTGGTAATGCCGGCTGCAAACATCCGCAGTTTTGTTGCAAGCGGGGATTTTTCCACATCTTCTTCATCGGGTTCTACAAATGCCCCGATTGGAATAACAAGCGCCAGAATGCCGGTTGATTTAACTTTGATATGTTCCACGCGGGATAAAATACCGTGTCCTGCTTCATGAATGATCATGGCAAATAATATGGAAAACCAGACCGCAAAGGTGGAGGGAATATATTCATTTACCCCGGGAATCAGGAGCAGATTCTGCGGGGCTGTCGGTTCCGGCTGAACAATCAGCGTAAGAAGCGCAGAGATAAAAAATCCGGCGGTTATCAATATCGCGCAGAGGATGGTTAAAATCACGCCAAGATTTGCATAGGCAATAAGCAGCTTTTTCGGCCGGGAGAGTTTATCGAAAATACCGGTGTGTTTTGTTTTTATCAGCAGGCACGGACCCATGAAATCAAAAACATTTGGCAGCCATTTCCGGGTTTTTATGACATAGCATAAGCAAGCATACGCCATTACAGCAAGAATTACCCAGATAAGCCAGTTCAAATCCATCGGCGACCTCTATGTGTCTATAGTATATGCGCTGTGAAGATAAGAGAATTTGCAACGCCCACCCCGCTTTTTTTGCATGCTCCTACCGCAAGGTATATTCCATTATCCTGCCTAATGTAAGGCATTTATGTTGCACCAGGCGGGACTGATTCTTGAAGGCGGGGGAATGCGGGGTATGTATACAGCCGGGGCTTTGGATGCGCTGATTGAAAACGACATCCAGTTTTCCACCGTTTACGGAGTTTCATCGGGCGCCTGCCATGCAATAAGTTACATCGCGCAGCAGAAGGGGCGCGCCTACCGGACCAGTACGGCATATATTGACGACTGGCATTTCAGCGGTCCGCGCTGTTTTCTTTCCACGGGTAGTTTTTTCGGCTGGAAACTGATGCACAAAATCAACAGCGAACTTGACCCGCTGGATTTCGAAGCATATGAAAAATATTCCGGTACCTTTTATGCGGTTGCAACGTCGCTTCGCACAGGCAGGGCTGCGTATCTGAAGGTTACGGCTGCCGACCTTAAATCCGGCATAGATAAAATCAGGGCGTCGTGTGCGATTCCTTATGCGTCCGCCAGTGTTTTGGTAAACGGAAGGCGCTATCTTGACGGATGCATTTCCAATTCCATTCCGGTAAAAAAATCCATGAAAGACGGCAATGCCAAAAATGTCGTTATCATAGTACGCCCGCGCAGTTACCGGAAACTCCCTTCCAACATTTTCCAGGAGCTGTTTTATTATGTCCGCTATCTGTTCTCTCCGGGATACGGGGTGATGTGTCTGACGCGGTTTATCCGCTACAACCGTACAATGCGTTTTATCGTCGCGGAGGAAAAAGCCGGCAGGCTTTTTGTTCTTGCGCCGAAAAAACGTCTGCATATGGGGGCGCTGTCGCGCAATAAAAAGAAACTGCAGAAAGCGTATGAGGAAGGGTATAACGATACATGCGCGCGCATCGGGGAACTGAAAGAGTATCTGGAAAAAGAGGAGTAAATTCAGGAATATTGCTCCCGCAGCTCGCGGCGCAGCAGTTTCCACCCGTTGACCCGGGGCAGCTCCTCAACGGAAATAATCTTTCGCGGCACTTTGTATCCTGCAAGATTTTCTTTTGCAAAAACGATTAAATCCGCCTCGTTTTTCGCATCGAAGCCCGCATTCCAGACAACAGCGGCACACGCAATCTCCCCTCTGTGCACATCAGGGATGCCAAATACCGCAATTTCTTTGATGCCGTCATATTTCAGCAGCGCATCTTCGACCTCCGTCGGATAAATTTTCCAGCCGGACATAACAATCATGTCCTTTTTGCGATCGGTAATGCAAAGACGATTGTCTTTGTCAAGATACCCCACATCACCGGTCAAAAACCAGCCGTCAGGAAGAAATGCCTCCCTGGTTTCCTCTGGCATATTGTAGTACCCTAAAGCAACTGCCGGGCCGCGCAAAGCAATTTCGCCGGGCACTCCAACTGGCATAACCTTGTTTGCATCCATTTCGTCCACAATTTTTACCTCGGAAAAACACACCGGGTGCCCCACACTCTGGAACCGGTCGGCAAACCGGTAATCCTCAGGACGGATTACCGTTCCTGTCCCGATAACAATGGTTTCTGAAAGACCATAGGCATTGATTACCGGAATATTGTATCTGTAATGGAATTTTTTCCAGATTTCATGATGCAGCGGTCCGCCGCCCGAAATAATTTCGCGGACGGTTTTTAGCGATTCATCGGGAACGGTGCCCTCAGCTGTTGCAAGCGAGTGGATAACAGGCGGCATTCCGGAAAGAACAGTTACCTTGTGCTCTTTGCAGAGTTCAAGATACGCCGCAGGTTCATAGCGGTCCATCATAATAAACAGGGCGCCGGCGCGAAGGGCGGCAATTCCCCAGGAAAGACCGACATGCCCCATCGGATAGATACCAAGGTAGACATCGCTTTCCCGGTAGGCAAGCACATCACATTCATTGTGAATTGCCGTAAGATAGCCTCCGTGCGTAAGCATCGCGCCTTTGGGCCGCCCGGTGGTCCCCGAGGTGTACTGCAGTTGACATAAATCATCAAACTCCGTCAGTACCGGCGGCAGAATTTCAGCACCGCGCAGTGTTTCAATATCCGGCGGCACATACGCGCGGACACCTTCCGGTGCAAAAGCGGCGCCTTCGTTATCGGTTATCATTATTTTTGCGCCGGAATTATTTGCCATGTAGGCAAGTTCGGGCGGTGTATATACACGGTTGGCTGCAACAGCAACAGCACCTATTCTCCATACAGCAAAATAGGAGAAAAGGTATTCGGGCGAACTGTCCAGATACAGCATTACGCGGTCGCCCTTTGTTACACCAAGATTTTGCAAATCGCGGGCGACTGCAGATGCTATAGATAAGATATCCCGGGAAGTATAGAAGGTGTTTCGTTTCGGACAGCAGAATACCGGTTTATCCAGCCGGCACATATTTGCATCGAGAAATGTTGTTATGTTTAACATGAATGTATATTATTGTACATTGTTGGTATTTATAATTACCGGACGTCTGTCCCTTCCCAAAATACTAATCTGTTACAAAACCAATATACATATTATATATGGCAGATACGCAAGATACATCTCTTGTCTGCAGTTCGGCAATAACGGTTTCTGTAGACGAAGAAGAGGCACGCTCCCTTGTTCAATCATGGCTTGATGCAGCGCAAGACGGATCAAATGAGAAAAACAAACATAAGGTCCAGTTCGGCAAAGCGGTTCTGGTCTATTACCCGTTCTGGAAATACCGCTATGAAGACGGGGGCGAAAATAAAGTAATCTTCAAGCCTGCCTGCGGCACGCTTTTAACCGGCCAGCAGAATATGCAGCGAAAAGATACGCAAGGTTATGATGTCACCGAAGACATGCGTATTCTGCCGGTGACAGTGAATTCTTCTGTGTATCTGCCCGAGTTGCATGGAATTCACCGCTTTGAAGAGTTGATTGCAATTCCGCTGTGGCTTATCAGCTACAAGGAAAAGAAATCCATTTACATGGTCGAGGTTGACGGCGAAACCGGAAAAATTTATGAGGAGTGGCATCCGGTGCGCGAAACGGTAAACTGGAAAAAAACTGCGACGATTATTTTTGTACCGACGGCAGTGATAAGTTTCCTTGCCGCGTTTTTCTCGCCGTGGCTTTTTATTCTTGCAGTGATGCTGCTCATTTTCTTCATTTATCAGAGCAATATGCTGTCCATGATTAATCTGAAACGCAGGGAGGGAAAAGATGGCGCTTGAGCGCTCGGTTGAAACAAGTCTGTCCGAGACGCTGTATCCGGCAAAAATTACCAAAGGGGTTGCCGACCGGAGTCTGAGGTCCTGGTTCAACAAGGGCGTAAAAGCGCCTGATATGCTCAAATACGTGCAGGTAAACGAGATGTATCTGATTTACATCCCGTTCTGGCGCTTTATTGCCCAGGGAAAAGCGGTTGCAGGCGGATATTCCGAATATACGGAAAAAACGGGCAATGTCATCAGAAATGATTTCGAGGAACTGCTTGACGAGGATTTTGTCTGGACCGAATGTGCCTGCGACACGGGACAGTACGGATTAAAGGAACTATGGCTGGACGCAGGTGAAGAAATCCCGTATGTGCGCGGCTCGGTTGTCGCGATGGATGCGGGCGGTTCCGCGCTTGATGCAAGCAAACGCGGACGCGATGCTGTCCGGAAAATGATTGAAGAGACCGTAGCAAAACGTATTGACAAAGTTACCTTTGAAAAGACGTTTATTATTCCAAAGGTGTTTGAGCTTGTCTACGCGCCGGTCTGGATTGTGCATTACGAGTACAAGGGCGGCAATTTCACCTGCATTGTTGACGGGGTGAAAGGCGAGGTTTTAGGCGGTACTGCGCCGATTAACATGACGGCGCGCACCCGTCTGATGATTCTGTCCATGACGGTAGGCGGCTGCATGATTGGAAGTGCCGTTGCTTTGATTGTTACTGCCAACGCCCTTGTTTCGGAATTTTTCCCGATAATTCTTCTGCTTCTCGGCATTGCGTTAACCATGGCGTCCTATCCTGCATTTAAAGAGGGGAAAACCTTTATTTCCTCAGGTACCATGACGCATGTGAGTTCGCTTCGCCCGGCGAAACGAATTCCGGCGCGGCTTACCGACAACGAAGTGCTGCAGAGAAACGCTATATCTCTGACATGCCCCGTCTGCGGCGCAGAAATCGAGCAACCGTGGGGAGAAGTTGTTTCAGCATGTTGCAACTGCAGAACACTGCTGGATATTACAGCAGACAAGGCGGTAAATGTCGAGTTTGCGGTTGCAAAACCGGATATGCTTTCCAAAGCTGCTCTGCCGGGTCTTGAACCGGAGTATATTCCGTTCTGGTGCTTTGATTCAACCATTGAAATCACGGATTCACTGTTTACAGGAAAACTGGATACGGGGCTTCCGGATATTACCGGGAGGCGCAATTACTACATCTGCTGCGGCACAACGCCGAGATATATCGCAGAACCTTGGGAAATTGATTTGACGCTTAGAAATCCCGAATTTAACACAGATGATACGGAAATTTCACTTCCGCCGATTGTTATCAACAAAAGCACGGCGCGGGAACTTACCGAATTCCTCTATCTCCGCTATGAAACGGAAAAACCGGGCATTCTGCAGGTTCTCCGCTACAATTTCGCCATTCATTCAGAAAAAATCGTCTATATCCCGTACTATAAGATTGACGGCAGATATCTCCCGGGAATTTAAGCGCGCACATGGCTGAAAAAAGTATTCAGGCAACACTGGAAGAGTATTTCCATCACAAGAGTTTCCGCACCGGGCAGGAGGAAATAATTGAGGCGATTGTAAACCGCCGCGACTGTCTTGCAGTTATGGCAACCGGCGGGGGAAAATCGCTTTGTTATCAGCTTCCGGCGCTGATGCTTGAAGGGATGACAATTGTTATTTCCCCTCTAATCGCGCTGATGAAGGACCAGGTGGACAATCTTTCGCGTCAGGGAGTATACGTGGAAACGCTCAACAGCATGCAGACCTATGATGAGCGCAAACGTGTTGAGGCAGACATTTTAGCCGGGCGCGTGCGCATTTTGTATGTTTCGCCGGAACGGGCGACGCTTCCGCAGTTTGTAACGCTTCTTGCCAGAACACGTGTTTCACTTATTGCCGTCGATGAGGCGCACTGTATTTCAATGTGGGGGCATCAGTTCAGACCGGAGTACAGGGGACTGAAAAATCTGCGGGAAAAACTGGGCGATGTTCCAGTTGCGGCGTTTACAGCGACTGCTACCACGCGGGTGCGCGAAGATATCAAGACGCAGCTTGCACTGAAAAATCCGGCGGAGTTTATCGGCAGTTTCGATCGGAAAAATCTCTATTACGCGGCGGTTGAAGAGCCTTCGCAGAAAGTGCGGACGCAGAAAATCATCAGTTATGTTCTGGCGCACCGGGACACATCAGGCATCATTTACTGTTTTTCCCGCACGGCAACAGAAGACCTTGCAGCCGAGCTGCGGCGGGCGCATATTCTTGCAAATGCGTATCACGCCGGCCTTCCGACACCGGAGCGAAACCGCATTCAGGAGGCGTTTTTAAACAATTCGACGCGGGTAATCTGCGCAACGATTGCGTTCGGGATGGGTATTGACAAACCTGATGTAGGGTTTGTGATACATGCCCACATGCCGCGGGATATTGAATCCTATTATCAGGAAACAGGCCGCGCCGGGCGCGGAGGGGCACGTTCGGAGTGTATTTTGTTTTATTCAAAAGGCGACCAGTATAAAATCCGCCGCATGATTGAAAGCGATACCATGCCGGTGCAGCAAAGAGAGGTAGCGCTTGAAAAACTCAGTCAGATGTACAACTACTGCACTGCAAAGAACTGCCGGCGTCAGGTTCTTTTATCCTATTTCGGCGAGGAAATAAACACATGCAAAAACTGTGACATATGCAGAAAAACGCCCGCACCGGGCGCGGTATCAGCTGCGCCATCCGCCGCAGCATCCGCCGCGCCGAAGGCGGCCAAAGCGCCCGCGGGCATTTCGCGTACGATATTATATGCAGTGCGGGATGTTGACGGGCTGTTAACGCGCCAGGAGTTTATTTCGTTTCTGCTGGGTCTCGACCGGGCGAAAACAAAAACACTGAATCTGACGTCAAACAGGTATTTCGGTGCGGCAAAGGGGATGGAACGCGAAGACCTTGAGCGGATTGTTGCAGAGTTTCTTATTGCAGGACGGCTGATTTTAAAGGGCAATACGGTGAAAAAAATCTGTCCGGGCGCCTATAAGCGTCCGCGGGAGGGATAAAAAAGCGTATGCTTGTTGAGCAGCAAATTCCTATTATTTTTATTCCGGGGGTTTTGTCCAGTCAGTTGTATTTGCCGGAAAACGGGCGCAAATTATGGCTGTCACCGCTTTTTTTAAGCCGGTCGGCTTCGATGGCAGTTTCGTGTCCGCTTGAGACCAGAAATAATGATATAGACCAGCAGTCGCTTCTGCCTTTGCAGCGGGAAGGGGGGACGATGAAGCAGAATATTTTGCTCATAGAAAAACTGATCAATGCGTTTCCCAATCGTCCAGTGTATTATTTTTCCTATGATTTCCGGCAAGCGTGCGATGTGTCTGCGGAAATCTTTGCGGCGTTTGTGCGAAAACACGGATTTGCCAGATTTGATGTAGTCTGTCACAGTATGGGAGGGCTTCTTTTAGCATCCTATGCGGCGAAATACGGGCTTGACAAAATCCGGAAAATAGTATCTCTGGGTGTTCCGTTTGAAGGAACGCCCCATGCATCGCAGGTTCTCATAACCGGCGAGATATGGACGCTTATTCCGGAAACCATTACGGAAAAACTGGGTTTTTCCAAAGAAGTTATCAGAGCATATCCGTCTGTCGCGGATTTGCTGCCGTCGTTAGAGTATCAGGCGGTCTGTCCTCTGCTAAAAGGCGGAGCAAATCTCAGTCCGGAGGATACAGAGTCCTATTATGCGGGCATACTTCCACAAACGTTCCTGCAGTCGCGCATTCAGCAACGAATCCGCCATGAAGAGGCATATGACCTTCTGCTTCGTCATCGGATAAGTTATTTCGGCATTGGATGCGGGAAATCAACCATCAAAACCCTGGCTCTGTCGGAATCAGGCAACCCGGATGAGATACGCGACTTCAGCGGAGACGGTCTTATTCCGTATTTTTCAGCGACAATGGGCAGAAGAATCGAAGGTCTCGGACCGGAACGGTTCCGGTGTTTTGACTGCAGGCATCCGGAACTGACAAAACATCCGGCGCCGCTGGAGTGGGTAGCGGAAAAACTTGCGTAACTTTTTCTGCAAACCTATATCTGTTTTCCGACCGAATACATAGTTATTGAAAGAGTGTATTTATGGATATAAAGACCTGGATAAAGAAAAACAAAGTCTTCCTTGCAGCAGTAATCATCATACTGATTCTCTTCTCCGTCCTTCTTGGCGCCTACGTCACCGGGATGAACAAAACCGTTTACGACTCAACCGTAACCAGCATGGACGAAATCGCAATTCAGCAGGAATCGCTGATTGAAAATTACCTCACCGACAACCTCAACACCTTAAAACTCATCTCCGCCTACTATACCTCAGACGTATCCCCGAAAAATATGAACGAAGCGGTTGCCTACCTCCATTCAAAGAAAAACGCCCAGACAACATTCAGTTACCTCGCCCTCGTCACCGACACAGGAGACTTCTGCACCGAATCAGGCAGCGTAGAACAGGACGGCGAAATATTCGAACCCTTTGCAGAAATAATTCAAAGAGACAATTTTGCCGCGAGATTTGACCGGACCGACTCCGCAGATGCAGAAGAACGCATTATTGAATTCCTCTACGGCGTAGGTCTTGACGTCACCATTGACGGAAAACACATAATAGGCATTCTTGGAAAAACACCGATAGACGATTTAAACGGCAAACTGGAGATTTATTCCTTTGACGGTCGCGGCCACTCAAGTCTTATAGAAACCGACGGCGCATACATCATCAACCAGGAACAGTCATCCTACTCGCAAAAAGGAAGCTTAAGCTTCCTTGACATGCTCGACAACGACTGCACCGATGTCTCCCCCTCGATAGACGAAATCCGGACAAAACTCCAGAACCGCGAAAAATTCGTCGTCGAATACAACGAAAACGGCGTGAAAAAAATAGCCCTGGTCCACCCTGTGGCATCCCAGGACACCTCGCTTGTGATTATCCTGCCATACGCAGTCTACGCCGAAAAAAGCAGCGCGCTGCTCTACACCAGTATTTTGGTAATCATCGGCGTAACACTTCTCTTTGTCCTGCTCGGCTTTTTCCTCTCCCGCCAGATTAACAAAACCGCCGCATCCCGCGCCGAAGCAAAGGCAACACGCGATGAAAACGAAAAACTTGAGGCGCTGGTTTGCGAACGCACGGCTGATTTGAAAGAGAAAAACCTTGCACTGGTCCGCATGAGCGAGGATGTGGTCGAACTGCTGGGTGATGTAGTAGAAAGCCGTGATGTTGAATCAGGCGCGCACATTAAACGGGTCAAAGGGTTTGCCCGGATTCTTGCAGCACAAGTAATGCAGGATTTGCCTGAATACAAACTCGACCAGCCGACCGTGGATTTGATTACCAAGGCGTCTGCACTGCATGATGTAGGAAAAATATCCATTTCCGACACGATTCTTTTAAAGCCGGGAAGATTTACCCCGGAAGAGTTTGCGATTATGCAGTCGCATTGTGAAAAAGGTTGTGAGATTTTAAAGAAGGCGCCCAAAGACTGGGACCCTTCTTATCTTGCCATGAGTATGGATATCTGTCACTATCATCATGAAAAATGGGACGGAAAGGGCTATCCCTGCGGTCTGAAAGGCGATGAAATCCCGATTGCAGCCCAGATTGTATCGGTAGCGGATATCTACGATGCACTTGTTTCAAAACGGTGCTACAAGGATTCCCTAAGCTTCGATGAAGCATACAAAATGATTTGCGGCGGCGAATGCGGGGCGTTTTCCGACAAACTGATGGCATGCTTTACGAAATGCAAGGATGAGTTTGAAGAGTATGCCAAATCCATGAAGGATGAGGGCGAATGAAAAAAGTCCTTTTCACCGGTATTTTAGCCATACTGCTGTTTGCAGCCGTGGTTTCAGGTGCCTGCGTGTCCGATAACAGCCGCACGTTTGAGGAAAAACTTGCCGGACTTGACCATGTGACATCAGTTGAAAAACTCTCCGGGGAAAGCGCGGATAAGTATATCGCGGTATTTTCCCTGCCGCTTGACTGGGAAAACCTGGATATCGGCTCTTTTCCGCTGCGTGTTGAGATTATCCCGCGGGATGGGGATTCCAAATACACGGTTGTAGAGACCGAAGGATACATTATACAGGACGCATCACTGAAATCTGACGATCCCAATGAGATTGCATCGCTTCTTTCAGCAAATTTCGTGCATATCGAGCACCGGTTCTTCGGTGAATCCGCACCGGCCGGTTTCTCCAATGACGGTACACAATACTGGGAGTATCTGACCGCGGAAAATTATGCAAAGGACCGGCATCTGATTCTAACCGAACTCAAAACAATTCTCCCGGGGAAGTATGTGATGACAGGAAGCAGCAAGGGCGGGCTTGATGCGGTGCTGTTTTCCCGGTATTACCCGGAGGACGTTGATTTAACGGTTGCCTATTCTGCGCCGTGCTGCACGGATTTCAATGACCGCCGTATGATGGCGTATGTGTATGAACATGCAGGCGATGAAGAGTTTGGAGAGGATGTGGCGGCAAAATATCGCAGTCTTTTAACGGATTTCCAGGTGTTCTGTCTGGAACACCGGGATGTGCTTGCGCAAAAATATTATGAGAAAGCGCTTTCTGAAGGCTGCACATTCCGCCCGTTCTGCACAGCAGATACGCTGTTTGATGTAATTGTGCTGGATGTTGCCATGGAAACCTGGCAGTATCAGTATTCGTTTGCAGATATCGCTAGCTGTCTTGCGATGCCGCAGAATACGAATGAGGAACTGGATGACAAACTCTCCGCTGCATTTTCCCTCTTGTGCAGTCTTGAATCGCCTGCGCAGTGGTCCACGTCGTCTCAGTACTATCCGTACTTTTACCAGACTGCTCACGAGCTGGGGCTGTATTATTATGACTTTTCCTATCTGCGCGATGCGATTGCCGCTAAAAATGCAGATGCGGTGATTTCCATTGACCGGGAGGATGAGGAAAATCTTATTGCGCGCGTTATGTTTACCGATGCGCAGAATGCGCTTATTTCGTTCAATCCGGAGACAATAGCGAGTCTGCGTGAGTGGATTTGGAATACGGATGCAGACATTATGCTGATTTACGGGGCAAGTGACCCGTGGTATGCAACAAAGATTCCCAAAAATCCTGCAAATACGCATGTAAAAGAATATGTGAGTTCTACTATGGCGCATCAGGTTTCGATTGCAGATGGTTTTGATGCGAAGACGAAAGAGAGAATTATCGCAGATATCTATGCGGCTCTTGCGTGAGATGAAGGGGCTGGAAAAATCGAAAAAAGTTAGAGGGAGAATTCCTGGGTTGCATCACGGTGGGGCTGGTCGTCAGGAAGTTTTTTGAATAAGCCCGGTTTGGATTTTGGAATCAGGCACAGCGGACATTTCCACTGGTCGGGGATGTCCTCATATTTTGTTCCCGGCGCAATGCCGTGTTTGGGGTCGCCTTTTTCTTCATCGTAAATCCATCCGCAGTAAATACAGTACCAACGAGACATGCTACATAGTTTGTCCCCGCAAATATAAGTAAGTTCGGTTTTGGGCAGGGCGTGCAATCGAATGTTTTTTATATTTTTGCAACCGATATTTCTGCCACCGAAATTTCCGGTAGCAAAAATATGACTATCACACTCACTCCCGAAGAAGTAAACAAAAAGTTTGGCACCTTATTCTGCCACCGTTTACTGGTTATGGTTGATGAAAAAGCAGGAGTTGCAGAACTCCATGAACAGTGCCACGCACGCGGTCCTATCGAATGGGACCACATGAACAGGCGCCGCGCGGGCGGTGCATTGCTTGATGCAAAAACCGAAGGTACTGCAATGCGCATGCGTGCGCGCCTCGGCTCTTTCCCGGTAAAATTCGGCCCGGCAGACACCGAACTCGGCGGTCAGGCCCTGGAAGCTGTTGTTGTCAAAGGCGATGAGGTATATACCTCATGGGCTGGCGCAGCGGGCGCAGGCGTCGGTGTTGCAGCATGCCTCGCACAGGCGCCCGGTGTTATTCGGACTGAATACGCAAGCGAAGAGGATTTAAAAGTCGGCGGCGCACGGATTTGCAGAAGCACTATTGTGCTGCCGAAGTATGAAAAAATTACCTTCGGTATTGATGACACTGATAACAAAAACGGCGGTGCTACATGGGTTCTTGCAATGAAATGCGGCGAGGCGTGCAATATAGAGGGCGCCATTTTCCTTGGTATGAGAATTGTCCAGCTCAATCCCAGGGCGCCGAACAAAACCACAAACTGCACGGGATCAACGCTTTGCTTTGCAGTCCGGCCGGAGAAAAAAGAGGAGCTGATTGCCTTTGTAAAACAGTTCGTCGAGGAAAGAACACAAAGCGAGGATACGGGAATCTGCTACTGGTGCGGTATCGACCTGCCGAAATCCGATTATGCGGAAAAAATCAAGACGGTCCTGCTCACCGTTGACGAGGCTGTTGCAGAAGCTGCAAAACTCGGGGTAACTTATATTGATTCGGCAAACAGCAAGGGAAGAATCGGTTCTTTGGGCGCGCTTTTGTGGGCGGAAGGCGGCGTGGAGGTTGCCGGTCTCTTCGGTGAGAAGCCGTAAAACACAAACTATACTTTTTTTCGCAACCTACCTATATGGTATGTGGGATTCTCTTAAAGAACAGATAATGGAAGCCGGCTGCTGCAAACTCACCGGCGCAGACGCATCCGAATACGTAAAAGACGGCACGGTTATCTTCGTGTATGAAAATCATAAACTCCTTATTCCGGTAACAGAAGAGTCACCCGTGGTAATCCGCCACATCGGCGGGGGAACGGTTAAACTCACCTACAAATGCATTGAAGCCCTTGGCAAAATCGAAAAGCAGTGAGTACCATGGCAAAACTCGGATTTCATGTATCTATCGCCGGTTCGATGGAGTTGGCCGTAAGCCGCGCGCAGGCGCTTGGCTGCGATACGTTTCAGATGTTTACCCGCAGTCCGCGCCTGTGGGATGCAAAGCCGATAGCAGAAGAGACTGCCGCGGCTTTTAAGAGGGCGGTCGCCGGGTCCGGTCTTTGGCCGGTGGTTGACCACATGCCCTATCTGCCCAATCCTGCGGCGGAAAAGCCGGATGTCTATGAAAAAAGCGTAGCAGTGCTTACCGAAGAGTTATCCCGGTGTGCACAGCTTGATATCCCCTATCTGGTAACACACTTAGGTCATCACGGTCCGACCGACGGCCATGACAAGGGACTTGAAAAAACGGTGCAGGCAATCGGGTATGCTCTGGACCACTCCGAGGGCAGCGCCATGATTTTGCTGGAGAATACGGCTAACGAAAAAAATACGGTGGGGGGCACGTTTGCAGACGTCGGCAAAATTGCCGACGGTCTGGGACGTGAACCGCGGGTGGGCTTTTGTTTTGACACGTGTCATGCGGGTGCCGCAGGATACGACCTGAAAGGGTTCGGCGCGGAAACGGTCTTCGGCTGGTTTAATGACGAGGCGGGCTCGCTTGACCGGCTCAAAGTCATTCATTTAAATGATATGAAAGGGGGCGTGGGATCGCATCTTGACCGGCATGAGCACCTTGGTCTGGGATTTTTAGGCGAGGATACGATACGCGATGTCCTCACGTGGAAAGGTGTTTCACACTGCGCGTATATCATGGAGACGCCGGTGAATGAAACCCGCTCCGATACGGGAAATATGGAAGTCGCGCGGCGGCTTTCGGCATAATCTTTTTTAAAACAGGAAAAATAAACTGGAAGAGTTATTCTTCCAGTCCGCTGGTAATCTTCTTCTCGATGATATAAGGAAGAGCGATACCTAAGAGAATTACCACCACACCAATCCAGCGGATGACATCATTTGCATCACCTAAGACAAGGATTGCAAGGAAAACCTCGACCGGCAATTCCGCGGAGTTTAAGATGGTTGCCATGCCTGTCGAAATCTTCGGCGCGCCGACTGCAAGGAAGAAGACCGGGATTGCGATACCGAAGATACCAAGCGGGATGGAATACTGCATTGCGCTGAAGTTTGTAAATGCTGCGGCAAGTGACGGGAATCCGCCGTAGAAGACTACGATGAAGAGCATTACAAAGACAAGGGCAACAGTTGCAATCAGGAAACTTTTGTGCAGCGGCGGCATCTGTGTTTCGATTTCACCGGACAGATACACAAAGACCGCATAACAGACTGCAGCGCCTATTCCGCAGAGAATACCAATCGGATTCATCATCGCAATGGAAATGTCTGCTGCAAAAATTCCTGCTGCAAGGAAGGTACCAATAAAAATCACAACACATGCGATGATTTTACCCTTTGAAGGGGCCTTGCGCCGCGCAATCCACTCAACAACCACACCAATCCAGGAATACTGGAACAGTAAAACGACCGCAAGAGAAACCGGCAGGCCGAATACCGCAAAAGAGTGGAAATAAAGAATGGTTACAAGTGCCATGACAATACCTGCGATAACCATCAGCAAAACACGTTTTGGCATCGGAGCAGGATTTTTTTCCGCCTTCGGCTGCTTTCTCTGCCAGAAAATCCAGACAAGCACAACAATTACGGCAAGAATCAGCCATCCGTAAAAGAATTTGCCTACCAGGATGTCAGGCAGGGCAAAGCCCGCGCCTGCGGCAAGAGAAACAATCGTTGACAAAAGTGCGTAGGAAACAGACGCCAGTAACACCAGTATTGAACAGAACAATACCGATGAGGTAAGACTTTTCGAACTCATGTTTGAACCTTGCTATATACATATGTTTGCATCCCTATTAATAAATATGCAATCCATCCGGAAATATCTTCAAAAAAATGTAGCTGCCTGCAAAATAAATTGTGTAATCCAGTCGGCAAACCAGATGAAAAAAGACGAAATATACACGCGCACGATTCTCTTTTTTCTGCCGGACAATGAAAGAAAAGTGAACAAGCACACAAGCAGAATTGCTCCTGTTTTCAGAATCATCTTCGCAAAAGCCAAAAAATATTGCGTAACCTGCCGGATTATACAGATTCAGTTTCGCACCACACAGCCCGGCTTGCGAAAAAAGACCGCATATCATTCAATTTATATGTTTAAACACAAATTAAATGATAATGACAATAGTCGAAGATGCAAAAAAAGGACTCATCACCGAAGAGATGAAAATTGTCGCAAAGGATGAAGGCGTCACAGAAGACTTTATCCGCCGCGGCATTGCAGAAGGGCACATTGTAATCAACATGAGCCCGTACCGCAAAGTAAAACTCTGCGGCATCGGCTCAGGACTTCGCACCAAAGTCAATGCCTCGATTGGAACATCATCTGATATCGTTGATGTCGAGCAGGAACTTGAAAAAGCCCGGCAGGCGGAGCTTGCCGGCGCGGATTCGCTTATGGAACTTTCCACCGGCGGCGACTTCCTTGATATCCGCAGAAGAGTCTGCGAACAGTCGAAATTATCTGTCGGTTCCGTGCCGCTGTATCAGGCATTCATCGAAGCCGCGCGCAAAAAGGGCGGCGTTGTCTTCATGGATGAAGACGACCTGTTCAACATCACCGAAAAGCAGGCAAAACTCGGCACCAACTTCATGGCAATCCACACCGGCATCAACTATGAAACCGTAAAGCGCCTGAAGAATCAGGGCAGACACGGCGGACTTGTTTCCCGGGGCGGCGCTTTCATGACAGCATGGATGCTGCACAATGAACAGGAAAATCCGCTCTACCGCCGCTTTGACTATCTGCTTGAAATTCTCAAAGAGCATGAAGTCACCCTTTCGTTTGGAAACGGTATGCGCGCAGGGGCATGTCATGATGCAACCGACCGCGCTGCCATTCAGGAACTGTTAATCAACGCGGAACTTGCAGACAAGGCGCACGATTTCGGTGTCCAGTGCATTATGGAAGGACCCGGTCACATTCCGCTTGATGAAATCAAGGCAAATGTTATTCTGGAAAAGCGTGTGACAAACAACAAGCCGTTTTACATGCTCGGGCCCCTGGTAACCGATATTGCTCCTGGCTATGACGACAGAGTGGCTGCAATCGGCGCCTCGGTTTCTTCTGCTGCGGGAGCTGATTTCATCTGTTATGTAACGCCTGCAGAACACCTTGCTTTGCCCACACCGGAAGAAGTCTATGAAGGCGTAATGAGTTCCAGAATTGCGGCCCATGTGGGCGACATGGTCAAACTCCCGAAGACGCGCGAGGCGGACCTTGAAATGGGGCATGCGCGCCGCGACCTGGACTGGGAACGCCAGTATGCTGTCGCAATGAATCCGGAGCATGCCCGCTGCATCAGAAACTCGCGCATGCCGGCAGATACTGATGCATGCACCATGTGCGGAGACTTCTGTGCACTCAAGATTGTGCAGAAGAACTTCCACTTCTGATTTTTCACTTCCAATTTTTTCAAAACAGATTCCAAAACAAAGAGAGGTGGAGTAGTTTAACTCCCTTTGCGGTATTGTTGTACTTCTATTCTTTAAGAGCTTAGATAAGCTTGTTGATCGGACCGTCTTCAACAGCCGGGGTTCCGCCGAAGTCTTTGAATGCTTCTGCAAGAACGATATCACAGAATGCGGATGCAGTTGCTGCGCCTTCCATGTTCTCGATCGGACCGTACATGATGAGATCTGCACCAAGAGTCATTGCCATGATGTTGCATCCGATATCCGGTGCAGTCCATGCTGCCTGGCGGATTCCGTCAATGCCGCCGAAGTGGTGCTTGACCATCTGCTCTGCAAGAAGCGGAAGCTCCTTGTATCTGTCGGCTAAGACGTTCTTTCTCCAGCGTTTGAGCCAGGTCCAGGAAACGGTCATGTTGTGGTATGCACCACCGGTCGGCAGACCGTGAATTGCTTTGCATGCGAGAATCTCACGGAAGGAACCGAATGCACCAAGTCCAAGCGGAGTTGCTGCAGAGTCGAGAATCGGGCGGGTGATACCGCATTCTTCTGCGATCTGAAGCATACCCTGGGACTGTCCTGCGACACCGCCCTCGGTAAGAGTCTTTTCACGGCCTGCAATCGACGGGTCTCCCGGGTTGAATGCAAGGACGATTGCGGAGTTAACGTCAGACTCTTTGAGTGCCTGGATGTTCTCCGGAAGGATGGAACCGTTGATAGAGTTGTAGATAGCTCTGTCGGCGAGACCAACTTCGGTAACGTACTTGGTTGCGTGGATTAATGCTTCCGGCGCGGAAGAATCCATGAGGAATGCAGTCTTGTTGTCGATGCTGTCGAACCAGCTGAAGTAAGACTCGAATGCTTCGCCGTGCTCTGCTAAAATCTGGAGGAAGAATTTGTTACCGGTAATGTCGGTAAGTTCTTCACAGCGGTTCCAGAGAGCTTCTGCTTTTGCTTTGTCAATCTCACCAGTGTGGTCGTTTAACACGATTTCGTGCTTGTTGTAGAAGATCGACGGGGACATGACACGCGGGTATTCTCCCGGCTGTCCTCCGATCTTAGTTCCGTTAAAGTCAAAGACCTGTTGTTCTTTTTCAAACTTAAACATGTTTTGGCACCTCTATTTACATAAATACTGGAATGACTCCGTATAACCAGAATCCAATTACCAGGAAGGCGATAATTCCTGCAACTAATCCGTACAGGATACCGATGTCGCGGCCGAGTTTTCTGCCGATACGCATTGCAATTTCTGCGTCAGTGAACTCAATCTTTTCTTCGATCTTGTCAAGACGCTTTTCGATTTCAAGGAACTGCGGGTTTGCAGTTGCAACAGTGGAACCACTGGATCCACCCTCGTCGCCCTCGGAAATCTGAACTACAATCGGGTCTGCTCCAAATGCTCCGGGGTCTTTTGCAGTTAACTCTTTAATCTTTGCACCGATGGCGCCCATGTCTTCGGACTCCATGATGTTGACGAGTTCTACCTGCTCCTGGAAGCGTTTGATGTGTTCTGCGGTCAGGTTCTCGAGGAACGGAATTGCACCCTTGGAGCCGACAATCTTACCGCCCTCAACACCGTTTGCGTGCATTGCCTCAATGGACTGACCGGAAAGGTGACCCTTAACTTCAGTACCGCAGAGGAGAACAAAGCGGATGTTCGGGTTGGAAATGATGTTTGCGACAATCTTCTCGATACCAAGGTTCTCTGTCTTACAGGAACCGGCAAGTGCTGCACCTGCTGCGCAAATACCTGCTTCATCAAGGTGGGATCCCATGGTGATAACTGCAACCGGGCTGTTTGCATCGCCGGTGTGGTAGTCACCCTGGATAATCGGCCATCCTGCTGCGGGGGATTTCTTGTCTGCCATTAGAAGACACCTCCGAAGATAATTACCGGTACGAGGATAAGGACAAGGGAGATTGCAGCGCCGACTGCGACACCTACAACGCCGCAGCCGTTGAATGCGGACTCGACTTTGTAGGTTCTGGCAAGAAGCTGTCCCTTGTATTTGACATTGTCAACAATCTTGTTGATTGCTGCCATTCTGATAGATGAGCCAGCCATTTTAGATTCCTCCTAACTGGACGCCAAGAATTGCGCCGAAGACGATAAGAGCAATGATTAAACCAATCATGAGACCCTCAATCTTACCTCCGTAGAGACCGGAAGAGAATCTGGTGCGGTAACCGATGTCGGTAACCATCATCTGGATTGCCTTGATTCTGGAAGTGATTAAGGCCATTTCGCCGGTTAAGGGTTCTTCCTCGCCGACTTCTTCGCCGCCTGCGCCTCCGTCGTCGCCTTCGGAAATCTGGACTACAATCGGGTCTTCTCCAAATGCTCCGGGGTCTTTTGCGGTTAACTCTTTAATCTTTGCACCGATGGCGCCCATGTCTTCGGACTCCATGATGTTGACGAGTTCTACCTGCTCCTGGAAGCGTTTGATGTGTTCTGCGGTCAGGTTCTCGAGGAACGGAATTGCACCCTTGGAGCCGACAATCTTACCGCCCTCAACACCGTTTGCGTGCATTGCCTCAATGGACTGACCGGAAAGGTGACCCTTAACTTCAGTACCGCAGAGGAGAACAAAGCGGATGTTCGGGTTGGAAATGATGTTTGC
>DALTWG010000079.1 GCA_029987245.1 Methanocorpusculum sp.
CATTAAATATATAATGCGTCATTTATACTATTAATTAGAACTCACTATTAGATATACCTTAGGAATGTTTTAACTCTAATAACCGCCTATCTATTACCATGCAATATCCAAATCAGGCATTTGCCGCAAGTGTCGCGGGTTCTGATCCCTCCTGCGGCGCGGGAACACAGGTGGATTTGAAAACCATGAGTGCATGCGGGGTGTGGGGATTAACCGTAATCGCCGCCTTGACGGCGCAGAACGTAAACCGCGTTATTTCAAGCGAGGCGCTGCCGAAACAGTTTATCTGCGATGAGTTTGCAGCACTCGAGGAAGAGTACCCAATAGCCTGCTACAAAACCGGGATGCTGATGAATGCAGAAACGGTGCAAACCGTTGCGGAATGTATCCCGCAAGGCCGCAGCATGGTAATTGACCCGGTCTTAATTTCCACCTCGGGCTTTCGCCTGATGGATAGTGCGGGCGAGGCCGCATTAAAAGAATATCTCATCCCCCGCGCAACGGTTGTTACACCGAATATCCCGGAGGCCGAAGCGCTTTCCGGGACAAAAATCACATGCGCGGCCGATATGGAAAAAGCGGCCGTATGGTTTTTAGACGCGGGGGCAAAATCCGTCGTTATCAAAGGCGGACACGCGGCATTTGGCCGCGGCACTGATTTATTTATCGATGCAGACGGCTCAACCTTCCTGAAGCCGGAAAAAGCCGCGCCGTTTTGTGATATCCACGGCTCCGGCTGCTGCTTTGCATCAGCCATAGCCGCGCATATCGCACTCGGCTATCCCCTGAAAGACGCGGTCTGCGAGGCGAAAAAGTTCGTTACCGGCGCAATTTTGTATTCAGTCCCCTCGCCTTCAGGTCGTCGGATGATGAATCCCGACTGGCAGAGCTGTAAGACGTTTGATAAAAAATACTAAATAGAGAGACAACCCAATCTTTTTTACATGCGAAAACTCTCGGTTGGTCAAATAATTATTTTAGTCCTCCTGGTATTGGCCGCGGTCGGCGTTGTTGCGGGACTGGTGCTCGGATTGAACGGATATAATCCGGTTGCGTAGGCAAAGTATAGAAACCCTCTTACATATAGACCGCCAATATTAAATACGTGATACTCGATATTTTATCCGCCCTTTCAATGGCACTCTTGTGGGCATTCTGGTTTATGATACCGGCATACGTGCCAAACCCCGCAGCAGCTATTGTGGGAGGCGGCCGCCCTATTGACGGCGGCAAATGCTGCAAAGACGGGCGGCGTATCTTTGGTGACGGAAAAACCTGGCGCGGACTTATCGGCGGCATCGCAATAGGCATCCTCTTTGGACTCCTGCAGATGTGGCTGGTCGATTTTTTCAACCTCGATTTCCTGCCAAAACACACACTCTTTACGATTATTCCCCTTGCCGTCGGCGCACTTCTGGGCGACCTGGTGAAAAGCTTCTTCAAGCGCCGGCTCGGCAAAGAAAGCGGCTCTTCCTGGCCAATTGCCGATATGTATGACCTTGTCATAGGCTCGCTTATCCTGCTGGTGCTGACCATACTTGTCACCGGAAACATCGGCTGGATTGCCGAAACCTTCGTCAATGTCTGGTGGGGACTTATTGTATTCATAGTAATTTTAGGACTTTCACCCCTGATTCACCGGGGGGCAAATATTATCGGCTACGCAAGCGGCCTAAAGGATGTACCATGGTAAAAATTCTTGATTTGTTAATACAGTATAAAGCAGTCGAATTCGGCGATTTCACCCTTGCATCGGGCGCAAAAAGCAAATACTACGTTGATGTGAAGACCGCCGTAATGAAACCGGAGCTTTTGTCTGCCATCGCAAAAGAAGTTGCAGAAAACTACGACTTTGAAGTAATTGCAGGCGTTGCTGTAGGGGGCGTGCCTCTGGCGACCGCGGTTTCTCTTGCATCAGGCAAGCCATGCGCCATAATCCGCTCGTCGTCCAAAGACCATGGCAAAAGCGACCTTATTATCGGAAACGTCAAAGGAAAGCACGTGCTTTTAATCGAAGACGTCACCACTTCGGGCGGATCCTCCAAATACGGCGTGGATGAACTCAAAAAAGCCGGCGCGAACATTACCGAGGTTATTACAGTAGTAGACCGCGAGGGCGGCGCTGAAGCCTTATTAGGCGCTGAAGGCGTAAAACTCTCCTCACTTGTCAGAGCGAGTGAACTCTTGGACCATGCCTGAAAAATCCACGGAAAAAGAGCCCTTTGTGCGTTCCGCGCACAATATTATGTTTGCGGGAATATGCGGGGCATTAGGCGAGCGAAAGCATATTTCCCCCTGGATATTTCGGGGGCTCTTTTTTGCAGGTACGGTAATCACCGGTTTTGTGCCCGGCGTGGTAATCTACACGATTATATGGTACAAAACCCCGCTTGAAGGAAAGGGAAGGGTTCCGTAGCCGGATATGACAGACAAATTCATGCGTTCATCCGCCGACTGTCTTCTTGGCGGAGTCTGCGGTGGAATTGCAGAGTATTTCGGCATTGCTTCCTGGATTATCCGGATTGCCTGGGTGGTAATCACGCTTTTTACTGCGCTCGCCTTAGGCATTCTCATCTACATTCTGATGTGGATTTTAGTCCCGAAAAACCCGTCGCGCAAAAAAATCGACCCGAATGTTATTGACGCCGATTTCGAGGTAAAAAAATAATGCAGCCGCCTGCCGATGCAAATGATTTAACCGACCCGCCGTTTTATCTGCCGCAGTTTGAACAGGCGTACCGCTATATTATCGACGAATACGAAATCGCCCCGCGCGACATCGGTATTTTTATTCCCTGCGCGGTGCGAAAGCCTTACAGCCAGAGTCCGTCGCACAAACTGTTTCACAAGCTCTTTGACGAGGTTTTCCCGGGTGCAGAAAAGTACCATATCACGATTTTCGGCACCTGCGGGACGGTTCCGGCCGAACTTGAGTTAATGTATCCGTTTGCCCATTATCATTATATGCTGGGCAATGTCAAAGACCAGAAAATCAAGGATGATTTTCTGCGGATTGAAACCTCCCGCTTATGCGGGTATCTGGAAAAAACCCGGGATACCTACCAATACCGGATTGCGTACTGTATCGGGCTTTTCCGGAGGGCGATGGAGGCGGCTGTTCGCGAAAGCGGCATCCCGGTGGAGATTTATCCAACGCAGCCGGTTATTGACAAGCTTTACGACGCTGACTGCCCTTTTCCCGAAGGAAGTCTTTCGATGCAGGGGTATCTGGATGAATTCCGGGCCGCACTGACAGAGATGAGGGACCGCAAATGAGTGTGCGCGAGGTTTCCTGTGTGCGCCTGGATGAGAAAAAATCCAAATTTTATGCGCACCTGTATGAAATTGATTCGCCTGATGACATCGCAGAGGTGCGCGGAATTCATGACAAGCTGTACAAAAAGGCTGCACACCACTGTTATGCGGTTGTCTGCGGCAGTTTTTCCGATTCGCGCGCGGACGGCGAGGTAGGCAGCCCGGGCCGCGCTCTTGCCGAGGTTATGGCGCACCATAACTTAGGGTCGCATATGCTTATGGTATCGCGGATTTTCGGCGGGATAAAATTAGGG
>DALTWG010000033.1 GCA_029987245.1 Methanocorpusculum sp.
AAGTACGCTGGAACTGAAAAACTGCAGTGTCAGTTCTGCCCTGCATCAGGTTATCATAGCTGCAGCCGGCAATAATGTCGGCGGTCTGATTGGGTATGCAGAATCTATGAACAGTTTACTTATGAACAACTGCACTCTACAGAACGTAAAAATTTCAGGTTCCGCGAATGTCGGAGGCTTGGTGGGTTACCAGGATACGGCAATACCTGATGCTTCCTTCACCTGTACAAACAACACATTAGATGATGTATGTATAGAAGGTACTGCTGGCAATGTATTTGCCCCGCTAAACAAGCCCTTCAAGTGCTGGGACGGAAGTGCTGCTACAAACGGTTTTTCCGTGAAGTCTCTTGAAATGACCGATGGAAATACATTGAAGAATTTCTGTATCGGCACACCGGAAAACGAAAAACAGGTATTCACCCAGGATGGTGTCAGAGAGTACATTAAAAGCATCAGTCTTGATGCATGTGACGGCACACTGGTCACCGCATCAAAAGGACCGCGCTATACCGGTATCGCAGCCAATGCATTCAACGGCTGCACCGCCCTGCAGGATGGCATGTATCTTCCGGACTATGTGACATCAGTCGGCGCCAATGCCTTTGCAGGGTGCACTGCATTGAAAATTATCTATGCACCCGGCGCAGTTTACACATCTCTTGATGCATCCGGCGATTACAGCGCTGCAACGGCTCTTGTTGACATTCTCGACGGTTCTGTGATGAAAACACCGGTTACCCCGGGAACATTTTCTGTATCGGGAAACAATTTCAACCTTGCAGAAAAAGGAGGTATTGACTCGCTTTATCGCTTAAAGGACCATGCAGTTGATAAAACTCTGAAAAGTGCATTCACCACCGGTACCAAATACGAAGCTGTCTATGCATACAGTAAGATTACGTTCAATCCGGATGGAGGCAGTTCGGTGCCGGATGACATTATTGTCAAGGGTGATTCAGTCCTGGTGAACAAGACTGCAGCGGAAATTATTCCGGCAAAAAGCGGTTATGTATTTAACGGCTGGTATAAAGATGATACCGCGCTGTTCAAAAAGGACGGGACGCTTGCAGATGACGACGGCAGTTATATTTCAGCCGGAAAATGGCATTACAGCGGTCCGGTTGAGGTGAAAGCAAAATGGAGCGCATCTCCGACTCCGACGTCCACTCCGACGTCCACTCCGACGTCCACTCCGACGTCCACTCCGACGTCTACTCCGACGTCCACTCCGACGTCTACTCCGACGTCCACTCCGACGTCCGCCCCGACTGAAAAACCGACCACGAAACCGACTTCGCGCCCTTCGTCCGGCGGTTCTGATGACACCGGAAGCGGTCACTACACCCAGTATCCGCGCAGCGTCAGCAATGCAAACGGTGCCGGCTTTGATACCAGTCCGATAGTAATTTCCGTCGAATTCAGCGAGCCTTCTTCCGGCGATGTTGCTGTATCGTATGATACAACAGGACTTCCCGCAGCAGCTGTTGTTTATACTACGAAAGACGGAATACAGACAGCAGGCATTAAAAATGCCCCGTATCTTACCGCAAGCGACGGCGGAGACATCCAGTTCCAGGCACGGTTTAAGATTGATGCCGGCATCAAACCGGGAAAAGTTGTCGCGGTTAACTTCAAAATGAAACGCAGTGACCTGACAGCGAAAGGTTTTAGCGAAAGCGATGTCATACTCTATCACGGCGATAAAAACGGCTATCTGTGGACGCCGCTTGACACCTATTTCGTGAAAAGCGACAGCATATACTGCTACTATCGCGCAGTTACAGACGGTGTTTCGCCTTTCGCCGTTGTCTACATGACAGATATGACCATTGTCGAAAACAGTAATGCTGCTGTAGTTGGCATAACGTTAGATGAACTCAAACATACACCTGCCGCAACACCGGTGCCTTCGAAAGAAACACCGCGTGCAACAGCGATACCCAAATCACCGCTGTCTGCTGCAGGAATACTTGCTGCACTTTGCACAGTCGCACTCTATATACGGAAAAAATAACAACATAATCAGGTAACAAACAGTTTAACGCGGAGGAAATCCCCCTGTCCCCCGGAGTTATACTAAGAAACCATGCAGGAAAGAACCTTGTGCCGCGGCATTGGTTCCCTGACATTAATTGCATTGAAAACAAAAACAGAAAACCCCGAGAAAAAAAATGATTGAAACAACCGATACCAAAACCATCCTTGTCATCGACGACAGTTCCCTTGACCGCCTGAGAATCCGCATCGCGCTGGAAAAAACCTGCCGCGTCATTGAAGCGCAAAGTGCAGCCGATGCACGCGAAAAACTTGCACAGACCACACCCGACCTTATCCTTTTAGATATCCTGATGCCAAAAGAAAACGGCTTTCAGTTTTTTGCATGGATGAAAAAAGAGCCGCAGTTAAGTGAAATACCTGTCATTTTCCTCACCTGCGACGACGACCCCGAGACCGAAACACAATGCATCCAGACAGGCGCACAGGATTTCATCAAAAAACCGGTTGTTCACTCCGTTCTCTGCAGCCGCGTCTTTCGCATTCTTGAACTTGACAGCTACCGGAGGCAGCTGGAAAAAGAAGTAAAAAAACAGACCGCTCTTGCAAAACAGCGGCTTTTGCAGTATGAAAACCTTACCCGCAGCACAATAGACGCCCTGGTACAGGTTCTTGACATGAAAACAGAAAGCCCCGGGCGCACCAGGCGAATAGCAGCCACAGCTACTGCCATCGCGCTGCGGCTGCAAAAAACGCCCGCGGAAATAGAAAATATCTATTATGCCGCGGTGCTTCACGACATAGGAAAAATACTTACCGCGGGCAGCGCGGAAAAACCCGCCGACCATACGGAAACCGGCTGTAAAATCCTTTCATCCGTGCCGTATCTCGAACAGTTCGCTTCGTGTGCGCGCTCGCATCACGAATGTTTTGACGGAACCGGCTTTCCCGACCGCCTCCGCGGGAAAAACATTCCTGAAACCGCCCGGATTTTAGCAGCAGCCAATGCCTATGAATCCATGTCTCATCCGATGCGTGGCACAAGCCCGCTGGAACCTGCGGCAATCTGCAGTAAAATTCAAAACGAAAAAGGAACCCGCTTTGACCCGGTTATAGCCGATGCGCTGCTCGAAGTGATAACAGAAACAGAAATGCGCGGGTAAGGCTGACCTGAGATATGAAGACAAAAAGTATGCATGCATAAAGGAACCTGACTGAAATGACACAACAAACCCCTCTTGCCTCACTCATTATGCATTTCAAACCGCTGCATTTCATAAAAACCTATCTGGATGATGATGCAATCGATATCCGCCAGCGCGTACTGACGGCATCGATTATTGTATGCGTAATCGGCGGCGTGATATCGCTTATCTGTTCCCTTCTTGTGGATACCAACACCACGACAACCCTGTTTGGAAACACAATCACGCTTCCTGTCAGTTTTCCGAACCTGCTGATTGTATTTGTCCTGCTGTTCGGCGTAATTTCCATCATCTATTCGCTGAGCAAAGGAACCATCCAGATTCCCGCACTGCTTATCCTTGTGCTGATTAACGTAGTCTGCCTGCCGCTGATATTTTTCAGTGACGGCGGCATTGTAGGCGGCGTTATCCCGTGGTATATTCTCTGCATCAGTTTAAGTCCGCTGGTATACCGCGGCAATCAGCGCTATATCTTCTATGCTCTTGGTATTGTATCATTCACCGTCTGCCTGGTGATCTCCTTCCTCCACCCGGAACTGGTGGTTTTGAACAAAACAGAACTGGAAACCTATGCGGATGTGTTCCAGTGCACCATCATTGTTGCCCTGGTAATCAGTATCAACTACCGGCTGAAAACCTATGCCTATGACCGCCAGACAAAGCAGCTGGAAGACAGGGAAAAGGAACTCGAAACCGTCGTCAGTGAAACCCGCAAGGCAAACGAGGCAAAATCCGCGTTCCTTGCAAACATGAGCCATGAAATACGCACGCCGATTAACGCGGTTTTAGGCATGAATGAGCTGATTCTGAGGGAAAACACGGTTCCTGCAATCACCCGGTATGCGGAAAATATCCACCGCTACGGTACCTCGCTTCTTTCCACCATCAATGACATTCTTGACCTTACCAAAATCGAGTGCGGCAAAGTCGAGCTTGAACCTGTTGAATATTATCTCTCGGATGTTATCGCCGACTGCTTTTCCATGGTTTCTTTGCGCGCAGCGGAAAACAACATCAGACTCAGACTGGATGCGGATAAAACCATGCAGGACCATTTCATCGGCGATGTTGTCAGAATCAGACAGATTATTTCCAATCTTATGACTAATGCGGTCAAATACACGCCGGAAGGAGAAGTTCTGATGATTGTGCGCGGCGTTGTCCAAAGGCCCGGCGTCGCGGAACTCACCATCAGCGTAAAAGACACGGGCATCGGTATCAGAGAAGAAGACATTCCGGTTCTGTTTGATTCATTCCGCCGGTTTGATGAAAAAAGAAACGCAACTATCGAAGGAAGCGGGCTCGGGCTTACCATTACGAAAAATATTCTGCAGCTGATGGGAGGCACTATTCATGTTGCAAGTACTCTGGGTGCCGGCTCGGTGTTTACCGCTGTGTTCCCCCAGAAACTTGCAGCGGAAAAAACCGTGTTTGGCAGCCGCCTTACAGAAAACGGTCTGAAAACCATGTATGTATCAAATGCGGCCGATGCCCAAACCTATGCCCCGTCTTTTCTCAGACCTGATGCAGTAATTCTTGCGGTTGACGACGTGCAGGTAAATCTTGAAGTTATCAAGGGATTCCTGAAAAAGACGCAGATTCAAATCGATACGGCGGTAAACGGCTACGAAGCAATAGAGCGCATCAGAGAGCGCCGCTATGACCTGATTCTTCTCGATGACCGGATGCCCGGACTTACCGGTATTGAAACACTCGAAAAAATACGCGGGGAACATCTCCTTGCAGAAAATGTTCCGGTGCTTATGATTACGGCAAATGCATTAATCGGCGCCAAAGAGCGCTATATTGCGCTCGGCTTTACCGATTTCCTCTCTAAACCCCTGCGCAGCAGAGAACTTGAATCCATGGTGAAAAAATATCTTATGCAAAATGTCTCCGGCTCAACGCAGTCTGAGACCGTACAGACCGCAGACTTTTTGGTCCCGGCCGGCATCGACAAAGCAACAGCAAAACTCTATTCCGACAGTGATGCGGAAATGTATCGCATATTCCTGCAGGCTTATCTTCAGGATTTGCGCCTTGGCAGGCTTGCATCACATTTCGCGAACAAAAACGCTAGTGACTACCGGACCGAAATCCACGGGCTTAAATCTGCTTCAAAGACCATCGGCGCGATTGCCTTGTCGGAAAGCGCCAAAGCACTTGAAGATGCAGCCAAAGAAGAGAACTGGGACTACATAGCGCAGCACCATGAAAAAACCATGGCTGACTATAAAGCCCTGCTTGAAACAATTAAAGCCTTCCTTTCGGAGAAAGATGCCCATGACTGAGAAAACTGACGTAAAAAATAAAAAACGCATCCTGGTTATCGACGACGATGCCCTGACACGTGTCCTGGCAGAATCCGCTTTGCAAAGCGAGTATGAAGTACTGAGCGCCGCCTCAGTAAAAGAGGCCGCTGCGCTCATCCGGGTTCTTTCCCTGTCGCTTATCCTTCTTGACATCAATCTGCCGGGAACAGACGGACTGAGTTTTCTTTCCCGGCTGAAAGATTTGCCGGAAACGAAAACCATTCCGGTAATTCTGATTACCGGAGAAACCGACAGTCAGTATGAAGAGACCGGTCTTTTGTCCGGCGCGGAAGATTATATCAGAAAACCCTTCAGTCCCTCGGTGCTTCGCATTCGGGTAGAAAAAGCGCTTGCCGCTGCAAAACTCAAACAGAGCAAAGAGCCGCGCCGCGTTTGTGAGAAACGTTCTGATACAGAAAGTGAACGTGAGCTCAAAAACGCCGTTTTAGCCTATCTGAAAACGCAGCTTGGAGCAAACGCCTGTACCTATCTGAAATCGCGCACCTTAGCTGATGCGCTTCATATTTCACCGCACGCTGCCGCGCGCCATCTCCAACGGCTCTCATTTGAGCCTGATACCGGCATCACGGTTTCTGTCTGGAGCAGCTCCAATGCAGCGGTCTGGAAAATCGAACAGAGTACTGCGGATAGTGATATAAAAGATTTTGTATGAAATTCAGCTCATATAATCTTTTATTTTTTCATATCCAATGATAGTATGATAAGCAGAGCAGATACGCAAAACGTATCTCCGGGCTCGCTTGTCACGACCGGTTTTTTTAAACAGCCGGTAACTGCTCCAGGAAACAAGTATCATAAAAGCATACAAATACAGCCTTGTAAACCCGAAGGGGGGGAGTTGCAAGGTTATTCCATGTCAGTGAATTTCATAACTTTACGACACCGCCCTGCTGCAATGCAGTTGCAGATACCCATAGTATCTGTTCGTGCAGCGGGGAGAGAAATCCCGGATGACAAATAACAACTACCAGACATACTTTCTTTCGAAGAGGCGGATTTCACCCCACCTCCTCACTCCTCTTTCTCCTCACTCCTCTCATTCTTTCGTTTTGCCAGCGTTACTGTAGCATAAATCATCGACGCCGGAAACGCAGCTATCAGATACACAATTCCGATTGCAACCAGCAGCAGCACAAAAATCCCCATGATATTATTTGCAATCAGCCCCGAAAAGATGCCGTATACGAAAAAGACCAGAAACAAAACCCCTGCCGCAATAAGCCAGCAGTTTTTCTGCAGACAGTAGTAGAACAGCTCGTTCCATGTCATCTCGTCTTTTGTAATGCCTTCGCGCATCTTCGGAAGGGGATTCATACTCATTGCTATTACATTGGCGCTTGACTGTTATCAAACCCCCGCAAGCGTACTCTGCTTAAAAACACCCCCGCCCCAAAGGGACAACTTTAAGCATTGACACGGTCAATGATACTATCACAAGTGGAAAGACACCACGCAAGACGTAAGATTTCACAACCCTGACGGAGTGTGGTCTATGGTTCAGAAAATTAACAACACTGGCAAAACTGAAACGACGGTTTTCGAAACATACGAAAGCAATGTCCGGTCTTACTGTAGAAAATACCCGGTAGTCTTTACCAAAGCAAAGGGCTCCCTCCTCTATGAAGAGAGCGGCAGGGAATATATTGACTTTCTTTGCGGCGCCGGCGCTGTAAACTACGGGCATAACAATGACTACATAAAAGAAAAAGTCATTGCATATTTCGCAGGCGACGGTCTGATTCACGGTCTTGATATGTATTCCGCTGCAAAAGCGGAGTTTATCGAGACGCTGGAACAGAAAATCCTCATTCCGCGCGGCTTTGACTACAAGATTCTTTTCCCGGGACCGACCGGTACCAACGCGGTTGAAGCGGCATTAAAAATCGCCCGCAAGGTTAAGCACCGGTCTAATATCATGGCGCTTATGGGTGGATTCCACGGCATGAGTCTGGGGTCTTTGGCGGTTACCACCGAATCGCTTGCCCGCGAGGCCTGCGGCATCGCTCTTGGCAACTGCACGCACGTTCCACACCCCTGCATGATGCCGGGCTTTGACACGATTGCCTACATCGAGATGCTCTTAAATGATGACCACTCAGGTGTCGACAAGCCGGCTGCCATTATTGTTGAATCGGTCCAGGGCGAGGGGGGCATTAACGTCCTTCCAGCGCAGTGGCTCAAAGATATCAGAGCGCTGTGCGACCGCCATGACATGCTTCTTATTCTCGATGAGATTCAGTCCGGCTGCGGCCGCTGCGGCTCGTTTTTCAGTTTCGAGCGCGCCGGCATAAAGCCGGATATTGTTGTAATGGCAAAATCCATCGGCGGCATGGGTATGCCTGCTGCCATTACGCTGGTAAAACCGGAGTATGATGTATTGGTCCCGGGCGAGCACAACGGCACTTTCAGAGGATTCCAGCCGGCGTTTGTCGCAGGAAAGGCGGCTTTGGAGCTTTTGGTCCGCGACAATCTTGAAGCCGAGGCGGCGCGCAAAGGTAAAATTATCGAGGAGTTCTTCGAGCGCAATCTGCCGTTAATTGACGGGCGTTTAAGCCATAGGGGTCTGGGGCTGATGCAGGGTGTTGACTGCGGTCTTCTTCCTGAAAAGACGGCGTTTAATATCAGAAAGCGGTGTTTCGAGAATGGTCTGATTCTGGAGCTTTCAGGTAGAGAGGACTGTGTGGTAAAGATTATGCCGGCGCTGACTATTCCTGACGAACTTTTAATGAAGGGTCTTGAGATTGTCAAAAAGTCGATGATTGAAGTAATCACCGGCAAATGCTAATTTTTTTGAACGGTTTTTTTATCTGCTGATTCTTTTGCCGGTGCGCAATATTCATACGTTTCAAAGACCAATACTGATGTATCAAAATTAATCTAATTCAAATTAGACTAATTTGGATTAGATAAAAAATTGTTCCTTATGATTGAGAACTTTATCGGAAGAGAAAAAGACCTGCAAAATCTTGAAGACAACTACCATCTTGACCATGGATTTGTCGTGCTTTACGGAAGGCGCCGCGTGGGAAAAACCACCCTGATACAAAAGTTCATCGAAGATAAATCCGCGCTGTACTTTTTTGCAACCGAAGAAACCGAAGCCGAAAACCGAAAGAATTTTGCAGACAGCCTTGCAGCGTTTACGGGTCACGAATATCTGCGTTCTGCCGCCTTTCCCGACTGGGAAAGTCTGTTTCGCATATTCGCCGAATACGCGGCCGACAGCAAAAAAATTCTGGTCATTGACGAATTCCAGAATCTGGCCTCAGTTAATCCCGCCTTTGCATCGGTGTTTCAGAAAATCTGGGACGGCATTCTCTCAAACTATCCGGTCATGGTTATTTTATGCGGCTCTTATATCCGGATGATGACCGAACACACGTTGAGCGCTGCAAGTCCCTTATTTGGCAGGCGCACCGGTCAGATTTTATTAAAGCCGCTGACATTCTATGAGTATCTCAAGTATTTTTCCGGCCGGAAATCCTTTGACGAAATAGTGACACTGTATGCCTTAACCGGGGGCGTTCCGAAATATCTGGAGTTTTTTGACAACAGAGAAAGCATCTGGGCGAATCTGAAAAAACATGTCTTAAATCCGGGCGGATACCTGTACGAGGAACCTGTCTTCCTTCTGCAAAAGGAGGTTTCGGAAACCATTACCTACTTTTCGATTCTGAAAGCGGTAAGCCTTGGCAACCGCAAACTTTCCGACCTTGCATCGGTGCTTGAGATGAAAGCAAACAGTTTAAGCCCGTATCTGAAAAATCTGGAGGAATTAAGGCTCCTTGAACGGCGTGTTCCGGTAACAGAGCTCTATCCGGAAAAAAGCCGCAGAGGACTGTATTATATTACTGATTCCTTTATGTTGTTCTGGTTTATGTTTGTTTATCCGAACCGGGGCGAGCTGGAACGCGGGCTCTATGAGGGGGTGCTTGAAAAAATCCGTGCAGGATTTGTGCAGCGGTTCCTTGCTTTTGTGTACGAAGACATCGCAAAGGAAATTTTTGTGCATCTGTGCGATGAGGGGGCTATTTCCTTTTCGCCGGTGAAAGCGGGCTCCTACTGGTCAAAGGAGACTGAAATCGATATCGCGGCGCTGGATGAAAACGGCCGGATTTTTGCCGGGGAATGCAAGTATCATGCGGGTTCTAAAAAAACCGGTGCACGGGTGTATGCGGAGCTTGTTGAAAAATGCCGCGCCGAATTCGGCGGGCGTGAAGTTATCTGCGGGCTGTTTTCGAACAGCGGGTTTGATGAGGATGTGCTGAAAAATGCGGACGGGGTGTTTGTGAGTAAAAATAAGGTGGTAAAGGAAGAAAAATAAAATCCCCTGTCCTTTCAGCTGTCTCCCCACAGCTCTATCGCCTTCCTCAGCTCAGCATGCGTTTTGGCATACTCTTTTGCCGGCACGCCGGCAAAAGCCGCCTCGACCGCCTGCACCATAGACATCGCCCCGGCTGTGGTCCCGTCCGGGTGACCGTGAACCCCTCCGCCGGCCTGCAGAACGATTTCATTGCCCAGCGCCGCGACTTCGGCCGCAACTTTGCCCGGATGCAAACCGCCTGATGCGACCGGGAAGGTGGGGCGCAGCCCGCCGTAAGCCCCGGTAATCGCTTCATTGTCGCCGAGGACCTCGGCCGCTTTGCCGCCCATTTTGCCTGAAACCGTGCCGGTATGCAGCTGGTCGCCGCCGAAATAACGCACCAGCTTTGCAATCGGCCGCATCGCGATGCCGTGGGCCGGATTGCGCGTTAAAGCCCCGTGCATTGTCCGGTGGACATGAATCGGGACATTGACCGCGGGGTCCTCTGCAAGCGCCTGGACCGCGGAAAATCCGGCCGTTAACACATCAACCATCAGCATATTTGCCCCGGCTTTCACCGCGGCATGGGCAAGCTCTATTATTTTATCTCCGCCGGTTGTGATGTTTACGGCATAGAGCACCTTCTTGCCCGTCTTCGTCTCGGCCCTGTCAAGCGCCTGCATGACCGCTTCAAGCCGGGGCAACAGCGGGCAAAACGCCTGATTCGTAAGCGTCTCGTCGTCTTTTATCAAATCAAGCCCGCCCAGTGCGGCCGCATACGCGACCTCAGCCGTGTCTTTGACATTGAGCCCCACCTTCGGCTTGATAATCGTACCCACATGCGGTCTTCTGACGGTATCAGTTCCAACCAGACGCCGCACTCCTTCGATTCCGAATTTCGGCCCGCAGCCGGCAAGATTTGTAGGAATATCCATGTCAAGCAGGCGCACGGCCTCGAGTTTGCCCAGACCGAAGAGATTGCCGGCAATAACCGACAGATACTGCGGGATATTACCCGGCTCAAAAATCTCATTCGGATAAATCAGGCGGGCAATACAGCCGCCTTCAGCGTCGCCGTCCGCCGCGGGCTCCAGCCCGGCTACAACGCCGTCAAGCGCATGCACATAGGCCGTGCGGTCATTCACCGTAGAAAGCTTTGTCCAGGTGCCGGTTGTCTGCTCCTCGCAGATAGCCCGGGCGGCGAATTCGGGGGTAACCCCCGGTTTTGGTTTAAAGTAATAAGTTGCTGTTACGTCGTTCATTTATTCATCCCCCATTAAAGTAAGCTGATTCTGCAGTTCTTCAATGCCCCAGCCGAGATACTCGCGCATAATGGTGTATGCAAGATGCGGCGGAAGAGCGCCCGCCTCGGTGATTATCATGTCAATATATTCAGGCGGCGTCACATCAAAAACCGGATTGCGCACCTTGACATACGGCAGCTTTGCCGCCTCTTCGGCGGGGAGGACTTCTGTAGACGGGCGCTCTTCTATCTGAATGAATTCGCCAAGCAAAGTGCGCGGGGCGAACTTAAAGGTCTCCGCTGCCACAATTACATTGCGTCTTGCTTCATGCGCGGCAAGCGCTATCTGGGAGGTGCCGATTTTGTTTACCACGGCGCCGTTGACCGTGATTGCGTCAGCCCCGACGATAACAAGGTCGGTCTCTTTCATCATTGTGCGCACGCAGGAGTCTACAATATACGTAGTCGGGATTTTATTGTCATTCAGGGTTTTGATAGTAAGCCGTCCCTGGTTCCAGGGCCGGACTTCGGTTGCAATAACCTCTATCTCTTTTCCCTGGCGTTTTGCCTCGATGATGCTTCCCAGCACGGCTTTGGAGTTGCAGTGCGTCATAATGACGTCGCCGTCTTTTATGTGGTTTGCGCCGAGAACTGAAATGCGGTCAAGTGCGGTGCGCGATGACCAGATAAATTTGTTTGCGCGCTCGCGAAGCCGGTCGCGGGCTTCTTCTTCGGTCTGCGATGCAAGGACTTCGCGCATAATCAACTGCACGGCGTTGGGGAGTGAGACGGCTGTGGGCCGGGTTGCTAAAAGGATGCCTGCTGCGACTTTCATTTCGTGGACGAAGGTTTCGAGGTCGGATGCAGGCAGGGTTTCAGCATGGTCGCGCAGGGCTGCGGCTGCCTCGCGGGCGATTTTTCCGGCGCCGCGTATTTCCATGGTGCGGATTTGTCCGGCGGTTTCTTCAAGTGTCATGTGTATCTAATGATTGGGTTGTGAGAATAAATAGTTAGGGGTTTGGGCAGGAAAAATTTCAGAGCAGTCCCTGATTTTTGAGCATATGTCTGTACTCATCCAGATTGAGCGTACAGGAAATATATGCCTGAAACTCTTCGATTGTAGAAAAGCCGAGCTGGCGTTTCATTTTGGAAAGATTTGATGAAGAAATATCTCCCGCATTGTGACTGATTTTTGTACGAAGCGTCCGCTCAATTTTTCCATCCTCGCGCACATAGGTAAAAACGATATGGTCTTTGCCGCGGTCGGCTGTAAATCCTTTTTTCAATGCGGCTTTTTCAAAATCGCGCGCTTTCACCGTTGTTGACATCAGTCGTTGTCCTGCTTTTTCAGATACGCTGCAATTTCATTCAGGTCCGCGTATTCCTCGACTTTTTTCCGGTCGGCGACGGATTTAGCAGAGCATTTGTCATCCGGATACGCAAAAACAAGGCGGGCGTATGTGTCAAGGTCATCAGCAAGGTCGCAAAGTGCCTCCTGATACGTTTCTCCATAGCCGTGCAGCGAGAGTTCATCGCTTTCAATACAGTACAGGTTATCCTCTGTGGCATAGAAGGATTTGAAGGAAAGAGGTTTTTTAAGCGTATGGATTCCTATTTTATTGAGCGTGACAGAAGTGATGCCGGAAAAAACATCGGTCTTTTCCGACGGCTGACTGCTTTTTTTCGGCGTGTAAGGTATTTTGGATTCGTGCAGGTTATCGCTCATGCATACAAATTATATAACCGGAAACACCGGCACCGTCTCCCCTACCACTGTTCCGCTGAACTCCCCGCCCGCCAGCGCCTTGACCACATTTTCCGGACTGCGCCCGTCTATTACCACTAGCGGAATGCCGCTTCTCTCCGTTACCTTCGCAGCCACCAGGTCGATAACCATATTCGAGCCCGCATTCATCTTTTCCTTCATGATGAGGTCGATTAACTCCTGCGGCTTCATGACATCAAACTTCTTTGCAGCCGGGTCCTTTTTCGGGTCGGCGGAATAAATGCCGTCAACCGCGGTTACATCAATCATCATTGAAGAGCCTGCCTCTTCTGCCAGCACTGCTGCAACCGCATCAGTGGTCTGACCCGGCGCAACGCCTCCCATCACGACAATTTTACCTGTAACGCCGTACTCTTTTGCCTGAATATAGGATTCCGCCGCGCGCGGATACGCATATTCTCCCAGCGCGCCGATTAACAGACTTGCATTGATTCTGGTTACCTTGATGCCGATTTCATCCGAAGTTGCTTCATCGAGCCCGATATCGCGGCACGCGCTGATGTATTTGCGGGCCTCGCCTCCGCCGCCGACGACTACGTAACTCTGTATTCCGGCTTTGAATAGGGCAATGAGGACATCTGCCCATTCTTTTAATTTGTGCTGTTCAAGGGAGGGCACAACAATCGAGCCTCCTACGGAAAGTACAACCCGCTTCATAGTACATACATATTGGCGCTATTGGGATTTATGGTATTTGGGTTGAAGGCGGCAAAAGAGATAGAGACAAAAACTATATTATCTGATAAGAACAAAGTAGTAGTAGTGAGTAAGTCCTCCCCGAAAGAATGACCCTTCAGTATTGAAGGCGCTGACAATTACGGGAGGGGTCACTTAAACATATGTCTTTTGTAATGCAGTTATTTCCAGTTTATCTTCAACCTCTGACCAGATTTCATTATCAGCACCGGGATTTTGATAATGAGAGTAAATACAACCAGCAATAAAATCGGCTGCCTGAACGGGTTCTGATTTCAGCGAGTCAACTATTTCTATCTGTATTTTTACCGGATTTCCAGAGTGTATCGCACCGGCATATTCACAAATCCCGACCTGCAGCCGCTCTTGAAAATAGGATGCTGTTCCGCGATCAATATGTATTATCCAGTTTTCTTCGTCAGGGTATTTTTCAATGATTGTTGTGAGTAATGTAAAAAGGAGGTGATAATACGTTTCTCTGCGGTAAGGTTGTTCTTTTTGCGGGGCAGGAATCTTTTTTGCAGTTATTGCAGCAAATGTACAGTTTTTTGAGCAGATGCTTTTCAGAACTTTGTTCTTAAGTTCAGCACTGCTGTTGCGGTATTTTATTTCACCGGGGAGTGTGTGTTTTGCACTTTTTTCTTTTTTTCTGATTCGGGTGATTATGCTGTCCAATTCATGTTTACTGTCAGTAAGTATTGCTGCAAGTACAAACCATGGCGAGGGAGATGGCGGATATTTGCCCAAATCTCCGGATTCATCAATGCAGACATACATTGTTATAGTGTTTGTTGTGATGGTATATTAAGGATTTATTACGGATTTTTTCACGGACAACAGTGAGGGACACGAGAGCGTAAACAATGATTATCAGATTAAAAATAACTCAGAAAACATCTTCAAAAACGTGGGGTCGGTGAGATTTGAACTCACGATCGACGGGTCTCTCCGACAAGCGCTAAACGTTTCAGGAGCAGATAAGCATCAGTGCTCCAGCGGGTCATCATTTTTTTCATCAGCAGACCCGATAGTTCATCACACGCTAATACCGCTGGAGCCCGTCGCCCTTCCGAACTAGGCCACGACCCCGGTATTACCCATACATATTGTACGCAAAACAATATAAGAATTGTGTTTGACCCCTTACTTCTTCACCCGCAGAAATTTCCCGTCGCCGATATATTTTGCGATATCGCCGTTTTCCATCTGGTAAATCCGCCCGACCTCGAGTCCCGCATACGGGTCTTCTCCGCCCAAAGCCGCCTCAGCGCCGGCCGCTGCCCCGGCGCCCGCAGCTTCCCGCGCTTTGGCAGCGCGGCGCGCCTTGTATTTTGTATCCAGCTTTTTGGTAACCACAATTAAAATCATGCTGATAATAATCAATACCACGCCAAGCAGGAAAATGAGCCAGTCATCCATGAATACTTATTCGCCTCCGCTGCTCTTCAATAATTCGATGAGCCCGGGCGTGCCCCGCACGCCCTGCTCCTTCGCGATTTTAGCCAGCAGCTTTGAAACACCGCTGCCGTACTGCATTGCCTTTTTCGGCCTCCAGGCAATATCCGCCGGCAGAAATTCTTCTGCCGCGCGGCGAAGCGCGATTTTGCGCAGGTCACCCGACACCAGTGCTTCAGGCGAAAGAGCGCGCGCTACTGACACAACACGCTCATCCATAAAGGGCAGCGAATACCACACGCCGAAAAGACCTGCAACAGCCCCGTCGCGGGCCCGCTGCCCTTCCAGGAGCCTAAAATCCGCGTCCAAATCCGCGCGCAAATCTGTTGAGCGGCCGTAACGCGCGTAACCTGCGAAAAGCTCATCCGCCGCCTGACCGGTAAGAATCCGGGACGCACCGCGGGATTGCGCGAGACGGGCTATGAAATAGCCCGACAGCGCAATCTCAAGCGACACCGCGTCTTTGGACGGAATCGCGGCAAAAACCGCGGGAAGCGCGGCCTCGACTTCATCCTTCGTAATCGTGTGCACGAAAAGCTGTAATCCCGCTTCATCGGCGAAAATCTCCGCCTCCCGCACATCAGACGAAGTATCCGTCCCGACGCAGATGGCAGGAAGACCCGCAAGCGCCGCAACAAGCGACGAATCCACCCCGCCTGACAAAGTCACTACGCCATCCGGCGAAACCCGCAGGGAAACAGCCTTTTGTATCGCATCAGCAAGCGCAAGCGGTGCAAAATGCGGCTCTGCGCGCCTGCATTCAGGCGCCGGAAAAATCCCGTATTTGTCCCGGATACTTAAATCCGGCGCATAAAACTCCCCGCCGCACGCACAAAGCTCATCCGGAGCGAGCGCCTCTGCCTCGGCCGCGCTCAACACACGCCCGTTTTGCTCCACCCAGCCCTTTATCACAGCGAAAACTCAACCCCGTAGATTTTTTCAGGCACCCTTGACGCAACATGCCACAAATCCTCCTCCGTGATAACCCCGGTTTGCAGATAATGCTGACACCGCCGCGGCACCGACCTTGCCCCGTTAATTGCCCCGGGCCGCGTCAAATCATCAATATAATCGCTTTCCATCGTAAAATTGCGCTTCTCTTTAAACCACTGCTCTAAAAAAGGCTCGCGCACCGTTACCGACGGATGCAGCGGCGTCTCGCACGTTGCAAAATGCTTCACCACCCGCGCCGGATGCATATTGTTTTCCCGCGCAAGGAGAGCAACGTCAGCGCAGGACGCAGATTCCGCGTGAATCTGCAGCGCGCAGTCAAGGCGCCCTGCAAGCGCAAGCGCATGACCAAGCACACGGTTTGACATATCCCATACCTCCTGCGAAACCGGATAATGCGGTCTGCCGGATTTTATCCCGATGCATTTTCCATCCCGCACATACTCCGCCGCAATATCAAGCCCCCCCTTCATCAGCGCCTCCGCCTCTGCGAGACTCATCCGCTCAAGCAGCCGCCCGACCTCCGCAGGGTGCACCCCTGCCATCACATAGCACTTGCATCCAAGCGCGCGCACCGCTTTGGCATCCTCCAGGGTTTCATCAAAGACCCGCCGGAAATCTTCCGGCGAACGCGGCGTCACCTCGCAGGACCAGGACGGCAGCGTCACCAGAACAATATGCGTCCCCCCGGAACGCATAAACTCTTTGACCGCCTCAGGCCCCTTGCCGGTTCTGCGGCAGATATGAAAATGGTCATCGAGAATGGGCGCAGTCATGCACGTACCTTACTCGAGAATTTTCATCATCGGATAGCCGTTTTCAAACTTCAGCCCCGCCTTGCAGGTTGCATCCCCGTATTTTGTCTCGATAACCGCGTTGTACATCGCACCGGTTAATTCACTGTATCCGAACGGATTTTCATTCATCAGCGAGCGGTCGAGCGTTACATGAATGGAAGTCACATACGGCTGCAAAGAGACCGCGCTTTCGATTGCTTTTTCGACTTTGTCTGCTGTTGCCCGGGAAATCGGACATCCGACGAACTGATGATACAGTGCGCCAAGTTTTATCGCGGCCTCAAAGACCGCATTTTCTCTGTCGGTTGCCATAGTGGATTACTCCTTAAATTACTCCTATAGTTTTGTCTGCGCGCATAAATATTTCTCCGTTTGAGGAGAGTTGTTTGAGGGTTTTCATAATTTCATCTTCGGTGAACTTCTTTGCAATAAGGTCGCGAATCAGGTCATCGCGCTTAACCGGGGTTTCTTTGGGTATGCTTCTGAGATACTCTTTGATGGTCTTATAGAGCTGGCGCCCGGAATTGGAGGTGCTTGCCATAACCCGGTCGATATCAAACGACCCGGTCTTTGCGTCGTAGGCTACCTGTTTGAGGCAGGTGTCGACGATGGTTACAATCCGCTTTGCATCTTCGATGGTGATTTCATCCGAAAGACGCACCCGCGCGCTGGCTTCCGCCAGGCGCACCAGTGCTTCGAGCTGGCGGGCGGTGACCGGGACCGGCTTGTCTTTGTTTTCTTCGCCGGAGGCAAGGTCTCTGAGGCTGGTGTAGTATTCGACAAGCACTTTGTGGGCCTCATCCGACAGGAGGGGGAAGCAGTTGCGTTTTGCGTAGGCGAGGTATTTGCGCAGAAGCGTTGCGTCGATTTCGGCTGTTACCGGGGCGAGTTCGCGTTTGAAATAATCTTCGTCGGCGGCTTCCGGCAGGGGTTTTCTCTGGTGGTGCATCAGTTTTTCGCCGACGGAGTGCGACTTTAAGATGTGGTTTGCAATTGCAAGGTCGCGGTTTCTATCAGGCTGGTCTTTCATAATGAAGATGAGGTCGAAACGGGACAGCAGCGACGGGGGCATGTTGACCTGCTCTGAGATGCTGGTGTATTCGTCGAAGCGGCCGAGTTTCGGGTTTGCGGCGCCTAATAGGCAGCAGCGGGTGCGAAGCGTTGCGCTGATGCCGGCTTTTGCCACGGAGATGGACTGTTGTTCCATTGCTTCGTGAAGCGATGAGCGGTCTTCTTTTTGCATTTTGTCCATTTCATCAACGGCGGCCATGCCTTTGTCGGCTAAGACAAGGGCTCCTGCTTCGAGTGTCCAGCGGCCGCCTTCGAGGTCGTCTTTGACGGCTGCGGCGGTTAAACCGGCGGATGAGGCGGATTTGCCTGAGGTGTATATGCCGCGGGGGGCGAGTTTGATGACGTAGCGCAACAGCTGGGATTTTGCAATACCGGGGTCGCCGACTAAAAGAACGTGGATGTCTCCGCGCAGGGTGCTTCCATCGGGCATTTCTTTTGCGACGCCGCCGAAGAGCTGGAGCATGATGGCTTCTTTTTCTTTTTCGAGGCCGTAGATGACGGGGGCGATGGAGCCGGAGATTTTGCGGTAGATGTCGGGGTCTTTGGCGAGTTTTTTAATTTGTTTTTCGTCTTCGTCGGTGATGTTGACTTCTTCGAATTCTTTGACGGAGATTTCGATGGAGTTGCATTCGAGGTACAGGTCAAAGACGGTGCTTTTCTGGCCGGCGATTACGCGCTGGACGCTTCGTAAGATGCCGTTCATTATGACGCGGTCGCCGGGGGTGACTTTGCCGCATATGTCGTCAATGCAGTCGATGTCGAAGTTCTGGGGTTGTTCTCCGCCGCGCAGTCCTTCGGGGGTTTCCTGGATTCTGAGTTTCTGGGAGTCGATGAAGGTGGATTTGGCGAGGACGAGTTCGAGGTGTTTCTGGGTGCATTCGGCGTTGCCGCATACGTCGGGTTCTTTGTAGGTGCCGTAGCTTTGTTCGAGGTAGGTGAGGTGGCCTGCGGCGCAGATGAAGGCGCCTTTGACGAGTCTGGGGCGGACTTCGGTGACGCGGCGGATGATGCCTTCGATGCTGATGAAGGTGCCGATGTGTTCGGAGCGGATGTCGCGGATTTTTATTTTGCGGGGGAGGTGGGTGAAGCGGATGTTGATTTTGCTGACGGCGTGTTCGGTGATGTCGTTGCCGTCGGTGTCTTTGATGGTGATGAGGCGGTGGGTGCGGATGGCGTCTTTGATGTCTTCGAGGACTTTGCCGGGGTGTTCGAGGAGGTCGTCGGCGAGGATTTTGCCGGTTTTGCCGTATTTTTCGAGGATGTCGCATTCTATTTCAAGGGAGCGGAGGCTGGGGTATTCGCGGGAGATTTTGTTGAGTTCGGTTTTGTATTTCTTTTTGAGGAAGGTGCCCCATTCCTCGGTGCGGTCGATGGGGG
>DALTWG010000034.1 GCA_029987245.1 Methanocorpusculum sp.
TTCCAGATTAAAACAGCGGCAGTTTCGGCTTTTCCGAAAACACCGCGACGGAAAGATACAGTGAAAGAACAACGCACACCGTATTAATCAGCAGAATTACCACGCTGAGTTCTGTTATTCCACCGGAATACAAGACATCCAGCATTATGGAAAATCCGAAATTGATTAACAGAATTGACGTAAGCAGCCGTGAATACCAGCGCTGTACGCAAAATACCCCGAGCAGGAACAAAAGAAATGCGACTGCATATTTCATTGTTCCGGAAGCATACAAATCAAGCCACAACGCAAGCCCGATTGCAATAAACATAACCGGAGTAAACCGCAGTCTGCCGATGAAAAGAAGCAAAAGACCGATAAACACCAGCATAAACACGCATACCTGTTCAACGGAAATGACCGCATCAAAGCTCATCACATCGACGCCGAGTTTTCCAAGGTCGTAAGCAAGCCATAAGGATATGTACATTGCAAGGAACAGATAACCGAGAACCGGGCCGCATTTCTGGAATTTGAGTGAACTGTCCGAGGTAAGATAGTTTGTTAAAGGAAGGGTGTGTTTCTGCGCGGCACAGGCAAGGGCAAGATAAATCAGTCCGAGGGCAAGAAGTATCATTAACACCATGGAAACATAATACAGCGGTCCTTCAATGTAATGGTGCGATAAAACATTTACAATGCCGTAAAACAGATTTATAACCGCAAATACATGTTTGTTTTTCTCTTTTGAGGTGAGGAAAATTATCGCGAGGAGAATCGAAAATCCTGCTATGGTCCCTGAAATTGCCTCGCTGCTTCCTGCTGTTGCAAAAAGAATCTGCAGTGCCCCGAAAAAGAGGAACGTAACCGCATGCAAAACCCGTTTTCCAAAAATTAGCAGAATTACTCCCGTAAGAAGCAGAAGAACGCCGATTCCGGCGGTTATTTCCACCATCTCCACCTGGAAGGAAATAAGGGTGGCATCAGCCGCATCCGTTCCAAGAGAGGCAAACAAAACCAGAATATACATCAGCGCCATGAGAATAAAGCCGAGGGCCGAAAAATAATTGCGGTTTTCCGTTCGTGCTGCATCGCCCAGCGTGGGAAACAGTACCGGTTCGGTTTTTTCCTCGACGTCTTTTTTCCCTGTGTCATCTTTGTTGCGTGTGAGGGCAAAGTAGAGTCCCGGAATAATTAACACCAGTGCGCCAAGGAAGGTGATTTCCGGCAGTTCCCAAAACAGAAGGAAGGCAAAAACCGAGCCGATAAGAGGAGAAAGCCCGGTAATTGCAGCGGTTTTTGCAGCTTTAAACTCCCTTTGCGCATACATGATAAAAACCGGCGGAAGAGCAAAGGAAACAAAACCGATTACAACACAAATCAGTATGGAGGAAAGTTCGGGTATCTGTTCCCCGGTTGCAAGGGCGATAGTGAAAACAACGGCGCCGCTTGCAATGAATTTGATTATATTTACTTCACAGGGGTTGCGTTCTGAGAGTTTGTTCATGAAGTTGTAATTAAAACTCTGGGTGATGCAGGCAGCAATAATTAATATTGAACCAAGGGAAAAGGAAAACGAGCCCTGTTCTCCGGAAACAGAGAGGGCAAACGAGCCAAGGGTGATGAAGATAATTCCTATCCAGAGGCGTTTGGGGATTTTTTCACGGAATATAAAAAACGCAACAAGAGCGGTTGAAACCGTTGTAAAACTCTGCAAAACCGAGGCGTCTGATGCAGATGTCATTTTCAGTCCGTTGTAGAGCAGCAGATTGAGAACAGTGAAACAGAGGAGAATGCAGGCAAGATGTATAATGTCAGTTTTCCTCAGGTGGCGTGTTTTGTCCAGAAACGGGGTGTTTCGTCCGAAAAAGGCACATATGCCGAGTCCGAGCGCGGCCCCGAAGCAGCAGAAGGAAAAGGTCATCAGGGGTCCTGATGACGAAAACATGAGTTTGTTCAGCGGCAGTTCCAAAGCGGCCGTAACAGCAGCAAGGATGGCGCAGAGTCCTGCTATGTAATAGGTGTTTTTGACGGGGAATTGCAACGGCATTCTTGTACTTATAGTATGGGTCCTGTTGACTTAAATAAATATAATAAAAGAGGGGTGGTTATCTCTTTTTTGCACGTGCCATGTCTGTCAGCATTTCACACAGGTCTTCAAAGGATATTCCTGCTGCCTTTGCTTCTTTGGGAAGCAGGGAGCCCGGTGTCATTCCAGGATGGGTGTTTGCTTCAAGGCAGTACATGTTTTCCTCTGCATCCATTATAATATCCATTCTTGCGTACTGAGTAAGCCGCAGCGCCTTGAAAACCCGTTCTGCGGTATCCTGCATTTTTTCCGTCAGTTCTTCGCTGAGGTCCGCCGGACAGGTTTCAGTTGATGCGCCGCTCTGATATTTGGATTTATAATCAAAGAACCTAGCGGCCGGTGCAATTTCAATAACCGGCAGAGCTTTGCCGTCGATTACGCCGACGGAAAATTCTCTTCCTTTAATGTACTGCTCGACCAGAATTTCGTTTCCAAGAGCAAATGCCTCTTTTTTTGCATTCTCATATTCGGTTTCGCCGCCTGCGATGTATACGCCGACACTGGAGCCGCCGTTGGTAACCTTGACAACGGCTGGAAACTCCGGCCGTTGCGTGTCTGTTTCACCTTTTTTCAGGTGGTATCCTTTGGGTGTTTTGATGTTGTAATACGTCAGTATTTCTTTGGTAAGCGCTTTGTCCATTGCAAGTGCTGCACTCACGCTGTCTGTTCCGGTATAGGTAACCGCATGTAAATCAAATGCGGCCTGGATTTTTCCGTTTTCGCCGTTTTCGCCGTGCAGTGCGATAAAAACAACGTCGGCACGTTTACATATTTCCAGTACGTTTGGGCCGAAAAAGGTTTTGCCGCCGTCTTTTCGCATGGCTTTTACTGCTTCGAGGTCGGGGCTTTCTTCTTTTACCTCGTCTGTTTTTGGTAAAAATTCGTCTCCGCGGGAAAAAATATCCCCGATTGAGGGAGTTTCAACTCCGAGATACACGTCCAGCAGGAGTACATCGTGACCTTTCTTCTTTAGTGCTTTGTAAATTTCCCGTCCGGAAACAAGGGAAACATCCCGTTCCGTACTTATGCCTCCTGCAAGTACTGCTATTTTCATGTAGTTCACCAGTCCTTATGCATAATGGGTTGTAAAAGCATATTGCTTTTACGCCGGCTATACCCGTAAGGTAATTTCACCGGAGCGAAGAATTTTTGTTTCTCCGTCGGATGAAACAACGAGTCCTCCGGTTTCATCGATATCGAGTGCCTGTGCGGTGCGCCACAGATTATTTTCCAGATATCTAATGGTTTTTCCCAGAACACAGGAGCGTTTGCGGTATTCGTCGAGGAGATTTCCGCAGCTCATTTCGGCAAATACACGCAGCAGTTCGCTAATCATGGTCGCGGCGAATCTGTTTTTGTCAGGGGCGGTGTCTTTTTCAAAGAGAGAACCGGCTTCGGGGATTTCGGCCGGTGCGCCGGTGTAGTTTATCCCGATACCGAGAATTACGGCCCCCTCCGGTGTGGCTTCTGCTAAAATTCCGCAGACTTTGCGGCCGTTTTGGTAAATGTCGTTTACCCATTTTATCTGCGGCCGGGCAGGGCTTACACTTTCTATTGCGCGGCAGACTGCAACGGCGGCCGCTGTTGTTATATAAATTGCATCTGCGGGGGCAGTACGCAAAATCATGCTGAAATATATGCCCCCTCCGGGCGAAAGAAATGTTCTGCCAAGCCGGCCGCGGCCGTTGGTCTGTGAGCACGCAAAAACAACCGAGCCGTGCGGCGCGCCGGATTTTGCAAGCGCTTTTGCATCTTCATTCGTGGATGCGGTCTGCTGCAGAATATGCAGCTCTGCTGAAAAATCAGGGGGAAGGGCGGTTTGTATCGCGGATTTGCTGAGCCCTTCCGTCATAAAAAAATTAGAAAGCCGCTGCCGGCTTGTACTGAATTCCGCTGAAGGTAAGGTATGCTGAAATCAGTGTTTCCGGCAGTGCCTTGTCGCTTATAACCTGTGCTTTCATGTAAGCGTAGTTTCCATCTGCGGTGTTGCTTACATATTTCATATCGGCTTTACAGAGGAAGTCTGCAATCGTAATTGCTCCCCACAGAAGCGAAACTTTCACATGATACGGGTTGAATGACTTTACATCGTTTGGAGACATGATATATCCCTGACCGCCTGCAACAACGCTGACCTGGCCTTCGTTTGTTGTTGCTGCGGTAATCGGGAATCCGGCAATGCTTACTTCCTGACCAAGCGGGAGCCAGATGTCATAGATTGATGCATAGGAACCGCTGAAGTCTCCTGTCTGTTCCACAACCGTTCCCACTGATATGACCAGAACTCCGGCGCAGATAATCAGCAGAATGAGAATTGTCAGAAACACCTTGAGTCCGGTGTGCTTCTTTTTCGGCGGGGCGTTTTCTTTTTCCTCGCGCGCTTTGCGGGCATCATCTTCAGCAACCAGTCTGCGCGCTTCTGCAACCTCGGCTGCTTTCTTTGCTTCCTGCTGTCTTTTTAACTCTTCCGCCTTGCGGATTTCTTCGGCTTTTCTTGCCTCTTCCTGTCTTCTTAACTCTTCGGCCTTGCGAAGTTCCTCGGCTTTTGCCTCTGCGCGTGCTTTGTTGATGCCGTCGGCACGTTTCAGAATTTCTTCATCGGTTAATTCCGGTGCGGCCGGTTCTGCGGGAGCTGCAGGAGCCGCGGGGGCTTCTGCTGCTGCCTGCGGTGCCGGAGTTTGCGGCGCCGGTGTGCTTGGAATTTGTTCTTCAGTCATAAACAATATATGTATTGTTTGATATCTATAAAAAAATATGGTTTCGGATAAAACGAACCGGCAAAAACGGAGGGTTACTTATTCGTCCCCTGACACGGCCGCGGCCGCGGATTTCTTTTTCTTTTCTCCCTTGAAAAGCCATCCCTTATAGATAAGAGGCACTATAATAGTGGTAACCAGCGACACCACCACAATGGCAATAAAAATCTCGTTGCCTACCTGCAAAAGCCGTGCAGATTCCGCGGCGTCAGCAGCAGCTGCCGCCATTTCCTGGAAATGGCTTAAAGCGATTAAGCCTACAATCATCGCAACCTCGCCTCTTGGCGCCATTCCGAAGCCGACAATAAGGGAATCCTTCCAGCCCATGCCGGCGCATTTTGCCGGAATGCCGCAGCCGATAACCTTGGTAAGGACTGCAACAACGCTTAATATCAGAATGAACCAGAGCATGTCAACGGTTATACATCTGAGGTCTGCGATAATACCTAAAGATACGAAGAATATCGAGGCGAAGATGATGTAAAGGTATTCGGAGCCGAGTTTGATATCCATGCTGTGCTTTAGGTTCACGCGGTTGACACACATTCCCGCAAGGAACGCGCCCACAATTGCCGAGATGCCTACAGCCTCCGCGCACATCGCATAGAAAAATGCAATCATCATAGCGAAGATGAATAAAAATTCCGGGAACTTGCGGGCAATTTTTGTTGCATCCATTTTTGCCATCAGTTTCGGGATGCAGAGCACCCCGACAGCCGCTGCGATAACCACAAAGCCGACGGCTTTGAGAATGGTAAATCCTACGTTGAGCGCAAAGTCCGTGTCAAACACCACGGCACCGGCGCTGCTTATGTCCTGACAGATGGATAAAACTACCAGACTTAATACATCGTCGATAACCGCAGCGCCGATAATCGCTTTTGCAAACGGCTGATGCAGTTTTCCCATTTCGCGCAGCACGTTTGCTGTTATTGCGATACTGGTTGCCGTAAGAGCGGTTCCGATAAAGATGCAGGAGAAGAAATCAAAGCCGAAGAACGTTGAGACGAAGTAGCCGCCTATCCAGGGGACAATTACGCCGACAAGGGCTATCAGGAAATATTTCCAGTTGGTAATATCTTTTAGTTCGAACTCAAAGCCGATGACAAAGAGCAGAATAATTGAGCCAAGCGTCGCGAGGCTCTGGACAAAATCGGTATAGGTAATCAGTCCCAGAATACTCGGCCCCACAATCAGTCCCACTAATATTTCGCCGATAACAGCCGACTGATGAATACGTGTTGCAAGGAGATAGCCTCCCAAAGCCACGAACAAAAGCAGACTCATCTGAAATTCAATAGTGGATGTGATTTCTTCGAACATGCGTTACTTACATATGGTGCTCTGATGAAAAAAGTGTTGTGTTATTTGCAGTCCGGGTCCTGAACTGCAGGGCAGAAATTGCACAGCGCCTGGGGCAGGTCTTTTTCCTTGTCGCGGATAGGGCATAAAATTTCGCCGCCTTTTTCATACACTGTCCAGCCGCCCGGAAAGGGCATACCCACCGGGTGGCCGGGTTTGTCTGCAATAAGCATGGTGTATCCATAGACAAGGCGGTAAAAGAATTTCCCGGCGGGACCGGCAAATTCCGGGCGCGGGTCGTTTTTGGAGACCTCTTCGGAAAAACAGGCTGAGCAGGCGCCTTCCCAGTAGGATTTCCAGAGGTCAAGGTCGGTAATGGTCCCCGGGACGTTTTTTGACCGTGCAGCCGTGAGAAATTCGTGATAGCGGTTTAAGAGGTCTCCGGCATAGGGGCGGAATTTTTTCCGGTACGGCTCGGGGAGTTTTTCGACTTCGAGGCGCATGTGTCCGCCGATTCTTTGCAGGTCAAAGATGGTGTATTTTTGCAGGGCATGATAGAGAATGCGGACTGCGTCCTCTGATAATACTGTTTTTTCCAGTTCGCCGGCGGTTTCTTCGATAAACCGTTTCACTTCATCAGCGCTGCAGGCAAAAATATCCATTCGCACTTTTTATTGGGCGGTTTTGGGGTATATCTGTTGCGGTTGTGTATAGATTAATATGAAATGGCGCTAAATAATAAAATGATATGGACATTTTCTATGCGCTGATAGTTATTATCGGTCTCGCTGTTTTTGAAACAGTCTGCAGCATAGACAATGCTATTATAAACGCGGATATTCTTTCCACGATGCGCGAAAAAGCGCGGCGCTGGTTTTTAACCTGGGGTCTTATTATCGCTGTATTTGTTGTGCGCGGTATTCTTCCCTGGCTCATTATCTGGATTTCTTCACCGGGTCTCGGGTTAATGGGCGCGCTTACGGCGACCTTTTCCGGTGATGAGACCGCGGCTGCGGCAATTTCTGCAAGCGCGCCGTATCTTTTAACCGGCGGCGGGGTGTTTATGTTTTTCCTCTTCCTCTACTGGCTGTTTATCGAGGAAAAACACTGTATTGTGCCGGGAGAGCGGTTCTGTACAAAACACGGCATCAGATGTTTCCATGCGGTTGCCGGAATATTTCTGGTTCTGCTTGCAGCAGGTATGGGAATTCTCACGCAAAATATCGGAATAGGTGCTGCTGCCTGTGTCGGTGCGGTGATTTTTCTTATCATCATGCTTTTGCGCCGCGGCGCTGATAAAAAGACGGCTGAGATGGAAAAATCCTGTTCGGTTTCTTCGTCAAATCAATCGGATATCACCAAACTGATGCTGCTTGAAGTAATTGATGCAACGTTTTCTGTTGACGGTGTTGTCGGTGCATTTGCGTTTACGCTTTCGGTGCCGCTGATTCTGATTGGAAACGGAATAGGCGCCCTGGTGGTAAGAGAACTTACCATCCATAACATCAAAAACATCCAGAGGTTTGCCTACATTAAAAACGGTGCAATGTACTCCATCCTTTGTCTTGGTGTGGTGATGTGTCTTGAGGCATTAGGCGTGGACCTTCCCATCTGGTTTACGCCGGCGCTTACCATCTGTATTGTCGGCGGTTTCTTTGCGGTGTCGGTAATGAAGATTAAAAAAGACAAGGCGAACGCCGGCAAATGAACGGGAAACTTTCTCTTGTTTTGCTTTTCGTGTCTCTTGGCATTACGGCGGTCTGTTTTGCATTCGGTCTGCCGTTTTTCTTTCTGTTTTTGTTTCTGCCGTTCATCGGTTTTCTTCCAAAGAGGCGGGTGTGTCCCAACTGCGGGGTCCGGGTCAGAGTCAGCGACTCGTTTTGTCCCGCGTGCGGGACAAAACTTGAGGATGAGTAAGAAGAGTTGCGGCACTGCAAACAAAATGTTTATCCCCTCTAAAGTGAAAGCATTAGAGTATGATTAAGGTTGCCGTCAATGGTTATGGAACCATCGGAAAACGTGTCGCAGATCTTGTGAGCAAACAGCCGGATATGGAAGTAATCGGCATTTCCAAGACCAGGCCGGGAGCAGAGGCTTTCGTTGCGCAGTCCCGCGGATTCCCGCTTTACATCGCAGACATCTCCAAGAAGGAGGCATTCGAAAAGGCGGGATTAAAAGTAGCCGGTTCGGTTGAGGAAATGGTTGCAGAAGCCGACATTGTTGTCGATGCAACTCCGGGAGGTGTCGGTGTTTCCAACAAGGCGCTGTATGAAAAATACGGCAAAAAAGCCATCTGGGAAGGCGGAGAGGACCATGAAGTCGCCGGATTTTCTTTCAACTCCTCCTGCAACTATGCTGAAGCCGTCGGACGCCAGTTTGCGCGGGTTGTTTCCTGCAACACCACCGGACTTTGCCGCATTATCAATCTCATTGACAAAGCGTTCGGTGTGAAAAAGGTACGCGCAACTATGGTTCGCCGCGGCGGCGACCCGGGCGACATCAAGCGCGGACCGATTGATGCAATCGTTTTAAATCCGGTTACGATTCCGTCACATCACGGCCCGGATGTGCAGAGCGTTCTGCCGCACATCAACATTGTGACCTCGGCTATGATTGTGCCGACTACCTTGATGCACATGCATTTCATCAACATGGAACTCAAGAATCCGGCAACCAAAGAGCAGGTATTAGAGTTAATCAGGGGACATTCCCGTCTCGGCTTAATCAAGAAGAGCACGGGCATTACAAGCACTGCCCAGCTTAAGGAATATACATCCGACATGCTTCGTCCGAGAGGAGATCTCTGGGAAAACGGCATCTTCGAGGATTCTCTCTCCGTTCTTGACGGCACTGACCTGTATCTCTTCCAGGCAATTCACCAGGAAGCCGATGTTGTTGTAGAAACCGTTGACTGCATCCGTGCAATGATTGGCGAGGTCAAGTCTGCACAAGAGTCGATTGCAATAACCAACAAGAGTGCCGGCCTGGTTGCAATCCGCTGAAATGGAGTTTCCAAAAGTAAGCGCCGACGGCACCCATCATATTTTTGAAGGCAGTCCGGTTTACGCGAAGCGTTTTACGAAAGTGCGCGATTTTTTCCTTCCGGGAGCGGCGGCGGTCTGCGACGACTCCGGCTGGTATCACATTAATTTTTTCGGCGACCCGCTCTACGATGAGCGTTACACGTATGCGGGGGATTTTTGTGAGGACCTTGCGGTGGTGCGCGATGCAGAGGGTCTTTATTACCACATCGATGCCGAGGGCAATAAAATCGAGGCGGACGGCTTTTTGTGGGCGGGCGGTTTTTTTGAGGGTGCCGCGGTTGTTTATGATAAAAAGCGCGGGGCAACGCATATCACCACAATGGATGAGCCGCTGTACAATATCTGGTTTTATGACGCGCGCGCGTTTCAAAACGGCCGCGCTCTAGTGCGGGATGCAAAAGGGTGGCTGTATATCGACCGCGCGGGCAATTTCATTTCGCGCGCGGCAGAGCCCGCGGATTCGTATCCGCGCGGCTCTGTCTGTGCCGCGCCGTTTGTAAGCCCGGTTCCCGCCGCTTTAGCAAAAGCCGCGCCGTATGACGCGGCCGTTTTATTTATCCGCCACGCTGAACGCGAGCCGTTTCAGCGCGGGGAGTTTGGCTCGCTCAAGATTCTCACCAGACGCGGCGAAGAGGCCGCGCGCGCGTTCGGCGAGGCGCTGCCGGGTGCGCGGCGGGGTTTTTCAAGCCCGGTTCCGCGGTGTGTGCGCACCGCGGAACTGATAGCGGGGAAAAACGAAACATCAACCGTGCTTGGCTATCCTTCGGTTTATGTCATTTCAGACGACATAGTAAACGGCGTTTACACCAATACGCCTGTTATGACTGTGGTGCGCGAATATATCGCGCGCGGGGTTTTGCCGGGGCATGTGCCCATCGGCGAAGCAACGGAAAAAATGCTTGCGTTTTTAAAATCCGTCGCAGTTCCGGGAGAAATCACGGTCTGCGTCAGTCATGATGTTTTTGTAGCGGCGTTCTGTGCGTATCTTACGAAACGGGACTTTTCCGACGACCGGATTGATTTTCTGGACGGATGCATTCTTCTGCGCCGCGGGGGGAAGTGGACTCTCTGGTGGAGAGAAAACGAGTATCAGATAGAATAAAAATACCAAAACAGGGCGAATTACTTACTCTTCGTACTCGAAGACGTCTTCTACCGAGACTTCAAACCGCCGCGCGATTTTAAACGCAAGGTCAAGCGACGGGTCGTATTTTCCTTTTTCAATGGCAAGAATCGTCTGGCGCGTGACGCCAAGCGACTGTGCAAGCGCGTCTTGGGTTAAGTCATGCATTGCCCGGTAGACCTTGATTTTATTCTTCATCGTCTCCGTCCTCGTCGTCAGAAACGCCGTACTTTTTCGTATAATAGACACGGAATCCAACGTAAATGAATACAACTACTGCAAGAAGAGCCATTTCAACCAGTGCAAACTGCCCCAGCTGCGTTAAGGGAATTGTTGACGGCGGCTGGAAATGCGGCATCGGACCGAAAAACATCGGCGGCATTGAAAATGCGTAGACAGCAACCGCAAGATTTCCGGCAATTAAGAGAACTGTGCCCGCTTTGAGCGTCGCAGAACTCGATTTCATATCAATTAAAATCTGGCGTTCGTCAACAATTCTGTCTGAAATTCTGCGGTGCATGAAAAAAACCAGGACTGCGGCAATTACAAAAGCCGCGCAGACAATCCACGGCATGCGAAGTTCCATCGAGATGTAGAATAAAGATACCAGAATCAGTCCGAAAAACCCGCACAAGAGATAAAATATATTTCTTTTCATAGTATGCCTGTGTGTCGCGCGCACCCTCTTCATTTTGCTGTGCACGGAAAACTGCCCGCCGGTGCTGCTGAAAGCGGGCATTTTTCCGCACTATATATTGAGTGTGTATGAAGAAAACTGCCTGTTTATTTTCTTTGCTGCTGTGTTGGCACAGGGTAAAACCCTGCACCACTATACTATTTGACATTATGTAATTTATACTTATCGTTTTATTCTTGATGATTTACATTTTGTAATGCCAAGCTCGACAAAATGTTAATATAGTTTTACATCCAACATATCTGTATGCAACAGCAGGAGAAGAAAATGAAGTTCAGACATGAACTTAAGTATTACCTCAGCTATGCTGACTATCTGGTGATAAAAAGCCGGCTGCGTCAGATTGCATCGTTCGATTCCCACGCGGGGCCGGACGGAAAATACAGAATCAGAAGTCTGTATTTTGAAACGCCCTCAGACAAAATTCTCAATGAAAAAATGTACGGCGTTGCGGAACGGGAAAAATTCCGCATCCGGCTTTACGACAACAAAGATGATTTCATCCGGCTTGAAAAGAAAATGAAAATTGTCAATGCAACCTCTAAAATTTCGTGCCCGGTAACCCGCGCGGAAGTGGAGAAAATTATTGCAGGCGACCTTGACTGGATGGCTGAGTCGGGAAGGGCACTTCTCATGGAACTCTACACCAAAATGAAGTACCAGCAGTTAAAGCCCCGGACCATTGTCGATTATGACCGGGAGACATTTATTTATGCGCCGGGAAATGTGCGTGTTACGCTTGACACCAATATTTCCACCGGTGTGTCTTCGACTGACATCTTCAATCCCAGCCTGCCGCTTGCGCGCGCAAACGAGCTGGTGTTTTTGATGGAAGTCAAATATGACAATTTCCTTCCCTATATCATCAGGGAATTAGTACAGCTTCCCAACAGAAGAGTAACCGCATTCTCCAAATATGCGGCAGCAAGAGTATTCGGATAATTTAGTATGGCACTCACATTCAATGATTTATTCAACTCCAACATTTTAGCAAGTGTCGGAGAATTCTCGATTATCGATATGGTAATCTGCATGGCCTTATCCTTTGTGGTAGGTCTGTTTATCCTGTTCGTCTATAAGAAAAGTTTCAACGGTGTAATGTATTCATCGGGATTTGCAATATCGTTGATTGCAATGACTCTGGTCACCACGATGATTATTCTTGCAATCGGCTCCAACATCATCTTATCCTTAGGTATGGTCGGTGCATTATCGATTGTGCGGTTCCGTTCCGCTGTTAAAGACCCCATGGACATTGCATACCTCTTCTGGGCAATCTCGGCGGGTATCGTCCTTGGCGCAGGCTTAATTCCGCTCGCACTCCTTGGCTCCATCTTCATCGGCATTATCTTATACATCTTCTCCACGAAGAAGCCGACTGACAAGCCTTACATCTTAATTGTGGACTGCGACAGCGAGGAGACGGAAAAATCCATCGAAAACGTCCTCAAAGAGTCGGTCAAAAAGCAGGTTCTCCGCTCCAAGACGATGAACCCGGGCTCTATTGAACTTACCATCGAAGTCCGCCTTCCCAAAATGGAAAGCGGGTTTGTCAACCGTGTCTCGGAGATTCCGGGCGTCAGCAAAGCAGTGTTAGTCAGTTACAACGGGGAATACATGTCATAAGAAGAAATGAAATATATCAACATTATAACCATCGTCCTGGTCGTACTCGCCGTGATTTTTCTCGGCGTTTTCATGTTCGCACCGGAGGCGCTCGGCATTTCACAGGCCGGCACCTCCTACACGAAATATTTTGACCCGGACAAGGTTACTACAGTAAATCTTACCATTTCAGATGAAAACTGGCAGGACATGCTTGAAAATCCCACGGCAGAAGAGTGGCATACTGCAAATGTCGAGATCAACGGCGACAAGTATGAGGGAATTGCTATACGCACCAAGGGTATGACAAGTCTTTCCCAGGTTGCCTCTTCTGATTCGGACCGGTACAGTTTCAAACTGAAGGCGGATGAATATATAGGCGGGCAGTCTTTTGCCGGTCTGAACAAATTCGTCTTAAACAACAATTATCAGGACCCGACGTATATGCGCGAGTATTTGTCGTATGATCTCCTGACAGAAATGGGTGTGCCTACTCCTTTGTATGCATATGCCGCGGTCTATATCAACGGCGAGTACTGGGGTCTGTATCTGATGATTGAAGAGGTTGAAGATGATTTCCTGCTGAGAAACTACGGCTCTGCCTATGGTGAACTCTACAAGCCGGAGACTATGAATTTCGGCGGCGGAAGAGATGATAAAGAGAAGGGCATGCAGATGCCGGAAGGTTTCGGCGATGAGGAACTTGCGAAATTTGCGGAGATGACTGATGAGGAACGCGAGGCTTTGATGCAGCAGTTTATGCAAAAAGATGCGGAAGGGCAGCGGAATTTCATGCAGGATTTCAGAAATGCCGAAAATCAGACTGAATCTGAAACGAATTCTCCGGACATGCAGAATATGCAGACTCCTCCGGATATGCAGAATATGCAGGCCTCTCCGGATATGCAGAATATGCAGAACCCTCCGGACATGCAGAATATGCAGACTCCTCCGGATATGCAGAATATGCCAACCGGGTCCGGTAAAGATTCCAAAGACGGTCAGGGAGGATCTCACGGCGGCGGTCCGGGAGGTTTCGGCGGTTCAGGCGGCGGTGCCGACCTTGTCTATACTGACGACGAGTATGACAGTTACAGCACCATATTTGACAATGCTGTATTTGACGGTGTGAAAAATGCCGACAAGCAGCGTGTTATCGCCGCGCTGAAAAATCTCAAAGAAGGCATCGACCTTGAGACCTATATTGATGTCGATGAGGTCCTGCGCTACTTTGCGGTAAACACTGCCCTGGTAAATCTCGACAGTTATGTAAGCAGCCTGAAACACAACTACTACCTCTATGAGGATGACGGCAAACTTTCCATGATTCCATGGGACTGGAACCTGTCATTTGGCGCATTCCAGACAAGTACTTCGGGTGCGGTGAACTTCCCGATAGACACACCGGTTACAAGCGGCATTGAACTGTCCGAGCGTCCTATGATTGGCTCGCTTCTTGCGGTGGATTCTTATAAGGAAACTTATCACAAGTACCTGAGTGAAATCTGTGATTACATGGAAAACACTATGCTCAACAGAATCGATGAAATCGATGCGCTGATATCCCCGTATGTAAAAACCGACCCGACTGCGTTCTATACGTACGAGGAGTATGAAAGCGGTGTTTCCAATCTGAAAAAGTATATCACGCTTCGCGTTGAAAGTATGCGCGGGCAGCTGAACGGTACTATTCCGTCAACCTGGGACGGTCAGTCGACTGATTCTTCAGCGCTGATTGAAACAGGCGACCTTGTCATCTCCGGCGGCATGGGCGGCGGAGGTATGGGCGGGGGATTTCCGGGAGGGGATTTCAAGCCCGGAAACGATACTAATAACGGCAAAAATCACGGCGGGGGCAAAGGACAGCAGGGAGGACAAACTCCTTCCGCCGCGTCCTGATTTTTTTACTTTTTTCCGCGGCTGAAAAGATATGCCGCCGCACTCAAACCGGCAAGGCATCCAAAGAGTGCTGCCGGACTTGCAGGGATATTTTCATCACGTGTCTCAGAATCTGTTTCAGCGTATGACAGGAGATATTTTTCACTGTCAACCGCAGAATTATATGACGCTGCTTTTTTTACCGCCGCAGAAAGATTCAGTCTGCCGCCGGAAGAAACCTTGTCTTTGAATTCGTCTGATGTATCTGCCGTACTCGTGAGAATTTCTTTTACCTCTGTATACGTCAGAGAATGATTTACTGCATACAATAAAGCTGCAGCTCCGGAAACCATCGGCGCTGAAAATGAAGTTCCCTCGACGGATTCATATGAATGACCGGTAATCCGGTAATTTGTTGACACATCAAAAAGCAGAACGCCTGCGTAATTGCTGTCGTATCCTCTCTCCTGAACATACATAACCCCGGCATAACATTTGTCCGCATCAGGGTTTTGCAGAAGGTCTCTTACTTCGTTTACGGAAATCATTACACTGTATTCATCATAGTAATCTTCACTGTCTCCGACTCTTGAGTCAAATATTGCCGTTCCTCCGTCTTTGTCCAGTGCATCCCACAGTTCATCAAAAGAAGAATACGCATCAAAGGGTTTGTCGGAAAGTATGTAATATAAACCGCAGTCCGGGCTGCTTTCCCTGATATTTAATGCCGCGCAATAGGAGAACACGACGTCGTTTCCGCTTGACGAATCAAGCGGTATGCAGGAATCTGCATTGTAAATAAACGAGCGTTTGGACCCGCTGATGTAAAGTTCGTCATATTCATTCACCGACCAGTCATTGTCGCCAAGTACTTTCAGATGCTGCAGCTCTGGTGAACTGACCTGAACCGAATCAACATGCACTTCACCGCTGGTGGTAAAAATATTTGTTCCGGGAGCTGCTATATCCACCGTTTTTTTGCCGTAATTTGAGAAATCAGCCAGCCGGTCATTTTCATCACTTGCAGCGGCAACAAGCATGTTGTCAAAATAATGGGATGATTTTTTGTTATTATAGGCAGCCGGATATACTGACCAGACATCAATATTTTCTCCTTCATTTCCGGCAGAGTTTACAAACAGCACGCCATGACTTCTTGCATATTCCAGGGATTTTATGTAATCGGATTTTTCCATGCGGTTAAGAATGGCACCTGCATCACTGCCTGACGAAAAATTGATTATTTTTGCACCGTTATCTACTGCATATTTTACAGCAGGGTAAATATCCAAAACACTGTAGCCGGATAAATCATAGATAACAACCGGCATAATCTGTACATTCCAGCAGATGCCTGCAATACCTTCAGAATTGTTTCCGACAGCGCCGATAACTCCGGCACAGTATGTTCCGTGATTTCCGTACCCGTTCACATCAGTTGTGTTGGTTACAAAATTCCATCCGTGTATGTCGTCGATGTATCCGTTTCCATCGTCATCAATTCCGTTTCCGGGAATTTCTTTCGTATTTGTCCAGATATTGTCCTTTAAGTCCGGGTGTTCCAGGTCAATTCCGTCATCAATTACGGCAACAATTATGGTGTTGTCTCCGGTGGATATATCCCAGGCGGTTTCTGCTGATATTCCCGGTGAGGTGCTGCTTTCGCCATGCAGATGCCATGCGTTGTTTTCATAATACGGGTCGTCTGGTGTTACTGCGGATGCCGGTGAAATTACCAGTACAAGGCACAAAAATACCAGGATTGTACCGCGTATGGCAATGGATTTTTTCTTAGACATATTCCTCCTCTTATTTTCTATCGCAATCAGTTGAATGCAGTTATATGGGAGATATAACTATAAAAAACCATTGTGACACCCCTCCAGTTTTTTTCTGCGCGACAGAAGAAAAACCCTTCCTGTATGTATATTTCATCTCTGTTTTTTGGCATTGTTACCACTAACTTTATTACCTCAGACGTCGACCTTATTTAACCCATGTTAGTCGGGGCTATGGCCCTGAGATGACATAAGGTGATACTAATGGCAGAAACTGTCGAGGTTTTAGTACCTGGCGGCAGGGCAACTGCAGGACCGCCGCTCGGTCCTGCACTGGGTCCACTCGGTATCAACGTGAAAAAAGTCGTTGACGACATCAACGCTGCAACCAAAGAGTTCAACGGAATGTCTGTCCCGGTAAAGGTCATGGTTGACGACAAAAAGAACGTCACGTTGGAAGTCGGTATTCCGCCGACAACTGCACTTGTTATGAAAGAGGCAGGAGTCGAAAAGGGTTCCGGCACCCCGAATACTCAGGCAGTTGGAAATCTGTCGCTTGATGCAGTCATCCGCATTGCAAAGATGAAGGCAGGCTCCATGCTTTCCTACAACCTCAAAGAGGAAGTAAAAGAAGTAATGGGCACCTGTGTTTCTGTCGGTGTTACCATCGAAGGTAAGACCGCAAAGCAGGCAATTGCCGCAGTCAACGCAGGCGAATGGGACGCACAGCTTGCATAAGTCTTGTGTTCTGCATCAAACGGGTACGTGGGCAACCACGTAAAAATGTACAGCAGTAGAGAACAAAAGCCATAGGAGATCGGTGAAATTCCGGTCGAAGAACTATGGGAGGATTCATCAATGGTTGAGAAATCTCAAATTATAAGCGCTGTTACGGCAGCATTCGAGCAGGCCCCGAAGCGTAACTTCCAGGAATCGGTAGATATCACTATCAACCTGAAGCACGTTGACATGGCACAGCCGAAAAACCGTATTGATGAGACGATTCTTCTGCCGCAGGCAATGGGCGTAAAGAAAATCGCAGTCCTCGGAAAAGGTGATATCGTATCCCAGGCTCGCAATGCAGGTGTCGATTTAATTATGGGCCCTGAAGAGATTGAGAGACTCGGCGGTGCACCGCGCGAAGCAAGAAAACTCGCCGGTCAGTACGATTACTTCCTTGCAGAGACTGCAGTTATGCCGCTTGTTGGTCGCTGGCTCGGTCAGAGACTCGGTCCCCGCGGTAAAATGCCGCAGCCGATTCCGCCGCAGCAGGACATCACTCCGATCGTCGAGCGTTTACGCAACTCCATCCGTATCCGGTCAAAAGACAGACTCAACATGTCTGTTAAGATTGGAAACACCTCAATGGCACCGGAAGCAGTTGCAGACAACATCGACGCTGTCATGAAGCGTGTCCTTGGAAGACTCGAAAACGGAGAATTAAACATCCGTTCTGTCTATGTAAAGACCACAATGGGTCCGGCAGTTAAGGTGATGTAAACATGGCAATCTATACTCATCACTTACCGGCCTGGAAACAGGAAGAAGTTGAAGAGATTAAGGAACTTGCAGGCAAGTATCCGTTAGTCGGTTTAGTCGACATCTACGGTATCCCGGCAAAACAGTTCCAGCAGATAAGACGCAGCCTTCACGGCAATGCTGTTGTGAAAGTTGCAAGAAACACTCTCGTTGACCACGCATTCAAAGCCCTCGGCAATGAATTCGTTGACTTAAACGAGAAGGTTACCGAGCACTCTGCATTAATCTTCGCTGAAGGCAATCCGTTTAAGCTGTTCAAGTCCTTAGAGCAGACCAAAACCAAGCGTGTTGCAAAAGCAGGCGAGACTACACCGGAAGACATCGTTGTTCCGGCAGGTCCGACTTCCTTCAAACCGGGACCGATTGTAGGAGAACTCGGCCAGGCAGGTATCCCTGCAAAGATTGACGGCGGCAAGGTCAAGATCAGCGAGACCAAGACTGTCGTTAAAGCCGGCGGAGTTATTAACAAAAAGCAGGCAGACGTCCTTGCTAAACTCGACATCAAACCGATGCCGGTTGGTCTTAACCTTGTAGCAGTATGCTATGAAGGCGATGTGTATCTTCCGGATGTTTTAGCAATCGACGACGAGGCATACAAAGCAAAGATTACTCTCGCAGCATCTCAGGCTTTCAATCTCGCAGTCAACGCAGCAGTTCCGACCGCATGCCCGGCAGTTACCGAGGCTCAGATCGCAAAGGCTGTCCGCGAGGCAAGAAACCTTGGTGTAGAGGCACCTGTCTACGAGAAGGGTGTCATCGAGATGATCATCAGCAAGGCATACAGACAGGCGGCTGCACTGAACCAGTAAGGTTTAGACGCGTGCAGCTGATTTCGGACTTACGTCCAATACACGCCCAAAAGGCATACACAATATAACAAAAAGGTGAAAGAAAAATGGAGTACATTTACGCAGCTCTGTTAGTTCACTCTGCAGGTAAAACTGTAGATGAAGAATCGGTTAAGGCAGTTCTCTCTGCCGCAGGTATCGCAGTTGACGACTCCCGTGTCAAAGCACTCGTTGCAGCACTCGAGGGTGTTGACATTGAGGAAGCAATCTCCAAGGCAGCAGCAGCACCGGTTGCAGTAGCAGCAGCAGGCGCAGCAGCACCGGCAGCAGCAGCAGCTGCACCGGCAGAAGAGGAGGCTAAGGAAGAGAACAAGGAAGAAGAAGAAGAGAACGCCATGGCAGGCCTTGGCGCACTCTTCGGATAA
>DALTWG010000035.1 GCA_029987245.1 Methanocorpusculum sp.
GATAGGAGTTTCTGAACAGACAGTTTTGATTTTACAGAAAACTCGTTACACATCCCATCGCAAGCCAAAGGCTTGCTCAAACCTTCGGCGAACCGCCTCAGGATTACGCTCCCTAATGGCGCACAAACGCCTTCAATTGATTATCACCTAAAAAAATCTCTTAGTACACAATCTGAAATAAAAAAATACGGGGTTGAACACTCGCAAAAAAAGAATTAGATATCCCGTTTGATATCCATATGCCTGCCAATCAAAGCAAGTTTTTCCTCAAAGGCCTCTTTATCCTCCGGCACAAGCGCGTGACGTAAAACCTCCTCCACCCGCGTTACCGGAATAATCGTGACCTCTTTCGCATACTTGTCCTCGATTAAGACATCAGCCAGATTCGACTGCGGAATAATAACCGTGTGAATACCCGCTTTTACCGCCGCTTCAATCTTGAACGTGACACCGCCTATCGGAAGCACATCGCCGCGAACCGAAAGCGAACCCGTCATTGCAACATCCTGCCTGACCGGGATATTTTCCAGAGCGCTGATAACCGCCGTTGCAACCGTAACCGAAGCCGAATCGCCTTCCACACCATTGTAGGTGCCGATAAACTGCACATGAATGTCGAGGCGGTTGATGTCAACACCCGAGAACTTCTTGATAATCGCACTTACGTTTTTAATCGACTCGCGCGCGATGGATTTGAGAAGACCTGTGGCGACAACCTCGCCCTTGTCCCGCGAGATAGCAGGCGTAACCTCGGCCGTAATCGGCAGAACCTGACCCGCGTCATTGCCGACGACAGCAAGACCGTTGACATGACCGACCTGATTGCCCTCGACATGCGTTAAATCATAGTCCTTCGTGCGTTTGATATATTCGTTGGAGACCTGGTCCTCAACCGAGCGGGCGATATTTTTCGCAGAAACCACGTGCTCAACGGTCGTAATTTTATCACCAGCCTGAATCGCTAAGTCCCCTGCAACACGCACCAGACCGCCCAAATCACGCAGATGCACGGTTAAATGACCCTTGTGCCCCGCACGGCGACGCGCCTCGCGCAGAATTTCAGAAACTGCCGACGGGTCAAACGGCGGAATCTTTCCGTCGTTTTTAACCTCCTGCGCAACGAAACGAACCAGTTTCGCACGGTTTTCCGGTGTATCATCCATGACATCGGACATGTAGACCTCATAGCCGTAACCCCTGATTCTGCTCCGAAGCGCCGGGTGAAGATACTGCACCGCATCCTGGTTTCCTGCCGCAATTAAAATAAATCTGCACGGAACCGGCTCGGTTCTGACCATTGCGCCCGAAGAACGCTCCGACTGACCGGTGATGGCAAACTCGCCTTCCTGGAGTGCGGTGAGCAAACTCTGCTGCGAGGAAAGCTCCAGCGTGTTCATTTCATCGATGAAGAGCACACCCTTGTGCGCGCGGTGGATTGCCCCTGCCTCAACGCGGTCATGCGCCGGCGTTTCAAGACCTCCCGACTGGAACGGGTCGTGGCGCACATCGCCTAAAAGAGCGCCCGCGTGCGAGCCGGTAGCGTCAATAAACGGCGCGGTTGAGTCCGGTTTGTTTGAAACAAGGAGTTTTGGCACCAAGGCATTGTCTTTGGGCATCATCGTCTTGAACATGAAGAAGACGAACAGGGCGATTAACAGACCCATAATGAGCTGTCCGGAAATTAAGGCAATTATGATGACGCCGACAACCAGGACAATCATCAGCGTATTCTTCGACGACGCCTGCCTTTTTGCATCCTCTTTGTGGCGCGCAACAATTTCCTTGCCGCGGCCGGCCGGAACCACCCGGATAATCGGATTATTATTGTCTTCGGGGTTCGGATAGGTTAAAATATCCTGCATCTCCTCTTTGGGCAGAAGCTCAGACATTGCCTTGGACAGCATCGATTTACCAGTACCCGGGCTTCCAATCATCATCACATGGCGGCGCTGGGTGGCGGCTTTTCTTATGACATCCACCGCATGTTCCTGGCCTATGACCTGATTGATTAAATCAGGCGGGATTACAATATCTGCTGTCGTGTTGAAGCGCACGCCGCCGAACAAATCGGCATCGAAGTCGTCCGAGGCAAAATGCTCAGGGACGGCGGGCTCCGGCGGAGCCGCCGGCTCTGCAGCCTCCTGCGCCGTTTCAGGCGCTTCTTTTGGCGCCGCCTCGGTCGCCGCATCCGGCGCGTCTTCTGCATCCGGCTCTGTTGCCGGCGCGGGCGCATCTTCCGGCGCGCCCCCTGACATTTCTTCCCGCGCGGGTTCAGGCGCCTCCCGGAACTCGGGAGCGTTTACGTCCTTATCAGGCTCTGTTTGTGCATCCGGTGCGTTATTTACAATTTTTTCAGGTTCTTCCATACTATCGCAATTCACTTTGGAATGTAGTCTCTATACATTGTACTTAATTATGATTTAAGTACTTTCAGTTATAGATATGTAACTAGTTTCATATGAAGGTAGTATATACAGAAAAAAGCCAGGTACTTGCCGCCCGTACCGCACAGGCACTCGGCTGCAAAGTCGCGGAAGTCAAGTACACCACGTTCCCCGACGGAGAACAGTATGTTAGAATTATGGACATGGAAGATGACATGGTCATTGTCGGAAGCACTGTTGATGCCGCATCCGCCATGCAGGTCATGCTTTTGCTTGACGCCTGCGAAGGCCGCGATGTCACGTTAGTCCTGCCCTACATGGGCTATGCGCGCCAGGACAAAAAGTTCAACGACGGCGAACCGATATCGGCCCGCGCCATGGCAAAAGCGCTTTCCGAAGGCGCAACCCGCGTATTCACGGTAAACATCCATGACAAATCCGTTTTGAACCACTTCAGATGCCCGGCAGTTGACTTAACCCTCGCGCCGGAAATCGGCCGCTACATTGCCGCTAAAAAGCTTGCAAACACGCTGATTCTCTCGCCCGACGTCGGCGCATGGGAATTTGCAAAAGCGGTTGCAGAACCGTACGGCCTTGCCTGCGACCACATGGACAAGACCAGACACTCCGGCTCGGAGGTCACCATGGCGCCCAAACACCTTGACGCGGCCGGACGCGACTGTGTTATCGTTGATGACATAATCGCAACCGGCGGCTCCGTAGCTTTGGCCGCATCCCGCTTAATGGAACAGGGCGCAGCTTCTGTCAGCGTCGCCGGTGTCCACGGCGTGTTTGCCTCGGGCGGCTACGTCAAATTAACCGGTGCGGGCCTTGCTGATGTCGCCTGCTCTGATACCATTGAGCGCGCATCCAGCAAATTCTCCGCAAGCCGGATTATAGCAGACGCCGTCCGGAAATGAAATTCATTCTGGACGCATCCTTTTTTTTCGGAGATTACGCCCTCGAGGGCGAGTTATTTACCACACCCGAGGTGGTAGAAGAACTCAAAGACCTTACCTCGAAGATGCGCTTTGAAGTATTAGCGGCCAAAGGCCTTTGCGTCACCGAGGCAGAACCCGACGCACTTCTTCAGGCGACGAAAGCGGCCATCACCTCCGGCGATGCCCGGGTGCTTTCCGACACAGATTTATCTGTTGCAGCGCTTGCGCTGACGCAGGGGGGCACCGTGGTCTCAGACGATTTTGCCGTGCAGAATATCTGCCGGCATCTGAAAATACCCTTCCGGTCTATTCTGCAGAAACGAGCCAAAAAACGCGTATGGAAAAAAATCTGCTCCGGCTGCGGCGCGGAAATTCCCGAAGACGAAGACGATTGCCCCGTCTGCGGCAGTCCGCCGGTAAAACGCGGAACGGAGCGGCCGCGCAAAAAATAACGCCTGCTCTTTCCGGTTTCCAGAGATATACCTATAAATAATTTGGAAAGCAAATATTTCTTCCATGGGTTTGTCCAGTCTCCGGAATAATTCCTATTACATCGCAGTATTATGCGCTATACTTGGTGCAGTCACCCTCGGGCTTGAAGCGCCGCTGTCCAAACAGCTGTTTGAAGAGACTGCCCCGATAATGACCCTTGCATTCTGCATATTCGGCGGCACCGCAGGTCTTGGCATCTGCGCCCTTTTTTTCAGAAAAACACCGATGATGGCTAAAGAGCGGTCGCTGCGCAAAACAGACATGCCGGTATTTGCAGGAGTGGTGATAACCAGTTTTATAACAAATATTTTATTCTATATCGGACTTGACAACACCTCAGCTTCAACCGGCTCGGTGCTTTTTAATTTCCTTACCGTTGCAACAGCACTGATTGCCTGGATAATTTTCCGGGAAAAAATCTCCAAACGGCTCTGGATCGGGATAATATTCATTACTCTGGGCTCGATTGCCCTTTCTGTTTCAGGAACCGCCGAATCATTTACTCTTTCCTTCGGAGCGGTTTTAATCATAGTAAGCTTAATCTGCCTCGGTCTGCATACCAACATCCTGAATAAAATTGCAGACCGCAACCCGATACAGGTGATCTGTCTCAGAAATCTTATCAGCGGCGCCGTTATTTTTGGTATTTCGCTTTGCATGGGAGACAGCCTTCCGTCATTTTTTTCCGCGGTAAAAATCCTTTTTGTCGGCTTTATCGTCTTTGCCCTGCCCTGGCTGTTTATTATGCATGCCCAGAGAACATTAAAAGTGGCTAAAACCGCCGCAATTACCGGACTTTCACCCTTAATCGGAGCTGTATGCTCCTTTATTATATTCCAGGAAGAACCGCAGGTTTCCTTCCTTGGGGCACTTGTCTTAATTATTCCGGGCATGTATTTTGCCATGACGCGTGCAAAAGATGTGGATGAGGTCATCCCCGAAGAGGAAGCATCCGAATCACCGGCACTTGCATCCATGAACACAGATGCAAAAGAAGAAGCACGCAATTACGTTACCGCATTCGGATTTATGTCGCTTGCCGCCCTGCATCTTTTAGTCCTTCTTAACACCCTTGCAACAGAAGGAAAGGTGAATTCCGTAATCTTATTTGAAGAGAGTTATATGTGCTGTTTTATAGCAGGTATCGCATGTCTTCTCTCCGGAATTGTATTGTTTATTCTGCGCAAACGCGTATTTGCGGCAGTAACCTTTTTCCTCTTCGGCGTACTGAATATTTTTTATGCAGCCGGACAGGGCAATATCGGCGTTTCTGTTATGTTTACCTTCTTTGCCCTGCTTCTTGCCCTTATTTTCCTGACGTCGAAAGAAAAGCAGAAATATCTTTATTTCAGCATTATAGTTTTGTATGTTCTTGCATTCAACCTGAATTTCATGACGCTTGAGGGGATTTGGTATATTCTTAAAACCGTTTTTACAGGACTTTCTGCCTTTTTCCTGCTCTATTTGTCTTTGGCCTGCGCATCGCAGAAACATTCCATGCCGCTGAGAAACTATCTCACCGTTGAGGAAAATATTTCTTTCAACAAAAGCGGCACTGTTCTTGCTTTTCTGACCTTTGCATCCTATCTGTGTCTCTGGATAACAGTGAGTCTTGCCGGCAGTGTAGATATATCCCCGGAATTAATTTACCAGTCCCAATATGTGTATATCGGTGTTTTCATTCTGCTCGGGGTTTTAATGCTGTTTATCGGGAAAAACCGGTTCTCCAGTTTTATATTCATCAGCATCGGCTTTACCTTATGGATGAGCCTTTTTGCACCGTCGACCGTCGCAGGCTATATGGCGGCGCTCATGTTTTTCCTTATCGGGTCTTTTGCCGTATTTAGAAACCAGTCGACACTGCTGTTTGCACTCATGCTCATCGGATGCGGCTTTGCGTACATGTGTTATGAGATTGCAGCAGTTTATCCGGAACTGATAAGTGTCATGGTCATTATTGAGATCTTTTGTCTGCTGGTATGCATCTATCATGCGTTTGCCGTATTTGCAGACAAGCCAAGACTGCCGCTGTTTTGAACAGCAGCGGTTCATTTTTCCCCGGAAAGACCACCGAAAAAGACCGCAAAAACCACGCAATACCACATTATTTACCTGTCAAAAATAAATAGATAATAACCTATGCTGCAACTCCCGCACCTGCCGAAAAACACCTATGTATTTGCAATAATCTGCGCCCTTATTGGAACCTTTCTCTATGGAATACGCATTCCTGCAAATAAATTTTTAGTACTGGCAACCGACCCGGTCTTCACCTCCTCGTTTGCGTATGCCGGCACGGCTTTAGGAATGCTGATTTTGATGTTTTTTACCCGCAAAACCGTACTGGTAGACAAAAACCGCCATATTGCAAAATCCGATATACCTTATCTTGCCGGCTCAATTCTTACAAGCATCGGCGGGGCGGTCTTTTTCGTACTGGGACTTGTGCAAAGTGCCGCATCCAACGCATCTCTGATAAATAATTTAGGCCCGGTCGCAACCGCTCTGATTGCGTTTCTCATATTCAGGGAAAAAATCTCCAAACGCCTCTGGATAGGAATATGCTTTACCGTTTTAGGCTGCATTGCCCTCTCGGTAACAGATATCCGCTCATTTTCCTTTACCAGCGGCTCGCTTCTTATTATGCTTTCATGCCTGTGCTACGCATTCAACAACAACTTCACCAAATGCCTGTCGCAGAAAAACCCGATAGAAATAGTTATAATTCGCGCCGTAGGCGTTGCAGCAGGCGGTTTTGCCATAGCATTTGCAATGCAGGAGACACTTCCCTCGCCTGAATTAATCGGCCTGTGCATGCTTGTCGGATTTCTCTGCTCAGGCCTGCACGCATTTTTCCAGATCTATGCCCAAAGATTCATCGGCGCTGCAAAAACCGGTGCAGTAATGGCATTTGCGCCGGTTATCGGCGTTATAGCATCCTTTTTGTTCCTGGGCGAAGAAATATCTGCTCTGTTTATTGCGGCACTGGTTCTGGTTATTCCGGGAATGTATTTCACCCTTACCCGGGAAAAAGATATTCCTGTGAACCGGGAAGTGCCGGAAAGCGGCGAATCGCCGCTGTTTGCCTCGATGCCGACGCCGGCAAGAGACGGGGCGCGCAATTATCTCACGGCATTCGGCTTTATTTTCATGAGTGTTTTATTAATCATGGCGCTGTTTAATGAGATTAGCAAGCCCGGAGTACATATCTATCTTCTATCGCTTGGCGATAATCATTACATGTGCTCGTTTATCGTCGGCACTGCCCTGATTTTATGCAGCATACTGCTGTTTATTCTGCGAAAACGCGCGTTTGCCGCAGTAACCTTCTTTTTTATCGGAGTGCTCTATATAATTTACTCAATAGGTCAGGGAAACAGTGCAATATCGTTTGTGTTCATCCTCTTCTGCCTTATTCTCGGCTTTATTTTCCTTACCGCAAAAGAAAAGCAGAAATACCTCTATTTTCTAATCATTCTCCTGCAGGCGCTGTTTTTCAATCTGAATTTTGCAAGGTACACCACCGTATTTTATGTAATATCTGTGGCTGTAACCGCTCTGACAGCAGTTTTCCTGCTCTATCTTGCATTTGTATGCGCATCGGAAAAAGCCGCGCTTCCGTTGCGAAATCTCTTAACCGGCGGTGAAAATATTGCATTTTCCAAAAGCGGCTGCGTTCTCGGATTTTTAGTGCTTGCCTCCAATATTGCATTATGGATGATTGAAGGGTTCAGTGAAGGAACACAGATAACGCTGGCGATGATCTATGAATGTTCCTATGTGTATATCTCTGTGCTCATTCTTATCGGCTCTTTAATGCTTTTCATCGGGAAAAACCATTTTTACAGTTTTATTACGCTTGCTCTCGGTTTTTGCATGTGGCTGGATTTGTTTGCACCGGCGGATGTCGGCAGATATGTGCTCGCATTTCTGCTCTGCTTAATCGGCGTGTTTGCCGTATGCAGAAACCAGTCGACGCTTTTGTTTGCCATTATGCTGATAGGCGACGGATTTACGGTAGTGTTTTATGAAATGCTCGAAAACTTTCCGGAACTTATTACCATTCTTGTCCTGTGTGACGCAGCATGTATTGCGATATGCCTCTATCATGCATTCGCAGTCTTTTCCGAAAAACCGAAACTGCCGCTGTTTTAAAAAAAAAGGGGAAAAACGAGTCCTGAAAAAACCTACGGTTTTTCCGGATAGTGCACCATGTACCAGGACATCACGCCGGTCCGCGGATTATACTCTTTGCGCTGCACCGCAAAACCGAGATGCCTATACAGCGCCGCGTCATACTCTGCGTTGGTTTCAAGATAGATAGCTCTGCCTTCTGCATCGGTTAATTTCATCCGCTCGCGAATTAACGAGGAGGCAAGCCCTCTTCCCCGGTATTCAGGCAAAGTGCCCGCGCCGACAAGATATTCGGTGTCGTCCGGGAGATTCAGCGCCTCGCGGTTTTCTATAAAGTCATTGAGTATTTCCCCCTGGATTTGCAGTTCCTCTTCAGTCATCACCGTAAGCAACGGTTCTATCATTTCCGGACCGGCATCCGGCAGTCCGGTTTTATCCCATATTGCGCAGCAGTTGCACGCAGGGCTGTCTGCGGTAACCTCTAAAACATCATCGCGCATGTCAAGAATCAGTTTCCACACCATATAAACCGCTTTTTTACGGCGAACGGTATCTTTTATCATTCCGCCGGGGGAGGGGGATTCGAGAAAAGCCGTACCTAAAACGGCTGTTATTTTTTCAATGTCTTGCGGGAGGCTGCACAGGTACATGCTATTCATATTGCGCCCGCATGTTTATATCCTTTCAGCAGGGCTGCAAATCCTCTTCTGCTACGCCGTGTTCTTTCATCAGCCCATCCGCCCGGCGTTTCGCACGGCAGGCGTCTTTGGCATAGGTTGAGGAGGAGAGTTTGCGGTATTTTCTGATTTCCGCAAGGATGTTTTCATCGGTCATACGTCCATTATCTATGGAATTTTCAGACATATCAACCCTTGGCTGATTTATGGCAGTGCAGATAGATAAGTATTAATTCACAGGCGTTGATTGTATACTATGGTCTACGATATGAAATCCGCTGCTGAAGTGCCGGTCCTCAACGTTTCCGGACGCGGCCGCTCCCACGCCGAGCCGGACCGGTTTTCCGTCCGGTTCAGTGTAGGGCTTGAACATCCCGACGATGATTTTATTTTCCAGACGGTCTCCAACATCACGGAAAAACTGATTACCGCGCTGAAAGAATGGGCAAAGGAAGGCGACTCGATTCAGACGGAGTCGTTTACCAACCGCCATTATGAGTATGATAAAAAATCCGGCAAGTGGCCGTACGGGAAAATGATTTCCTATGTCTGTTCAACCATCAGAGTTGATTCCGCCCGGGTGGGCGAGGTTTCCACGCTCATTAATCTGGGAAAAAAAGCGGGGGCAACATCTGTTTCCGATGTGGATTTCCGGCTTTCAGACAAGCTTGCGCGCGAACAGCGCGGTATCGCGTTGCGGGAGGCAATCAAGGCGGCCGAGTTTGATGCACGCGTAACGGCGGATGCCATGGGCCTTACGATTTCGCGCCCGCTTTCGATTACGGTGGATGAGGAATACCGCCATTACAACACGTATTCGCGCAATATCTGCATGAATAAGATGTCTGCCTGCGACGATGAGGCGGATGATTTTATCGAGTCAGGCGAGATTGCAACGTCTGCCTCGGTTTCGGTCGTTTACAGCATCGGTCAGTCCTGCAACCGCACGATAAAAGACTATGTTGTCGAATAATATGGCGGATAATAAGGATTTAACGCTTGCAGAAACATATATTGCGGGGACAACGCATATCCCTGATTTTGCCGCTATAAAGCAGCAGCTTACCCCGGGCACCCGGCTTGATCTCGTCCGGGAAATGAACAACGACTTTGACGGCTGGGCTATCAGAGTTGAAACAGTGGACGGAAAAAAGACGGGATTTGTGCCAAGGGCGGTAAATGAAGTTCCCGCTCATCTGATGGATGCAGGATATGAATTGTACGGGGAGGTAAGCGGCTTTTTTTACGAAAACGGCTGGGAAATGGTGATGTTTTTTATCAGGATGAAGCGGGAAGGGGCGTGTGCCGCAGGCAAAAATAACGGATGACTTTGCCGGTGCCCTCCTGCGGGAGAAACAATTTATCGGGGCATACCCAATAGTAACTTGCAGAAGACGTTTTTCGTTTTCTGTAAAGTGAATAGAATGAAAAAAGCAACCGGTACAATATTGTCTTTCGTTCTTGCAATAGTTCTTTTAGCGGTCTGTCTGACCGGTGCTGTTGCTGCTTCGCACGATGGGCAAATAAACGGCGGCGATAAGGGATATCTCAGAGTCCTGTGCAATGTTGACGGTGCAGATGTTGACTTATACTTAATAGACGGCGTTACCTTTGAGAATAATAAGATATGTTTCGGCTGCTGCATGTTTGATGTTTGTACGACTGCAATCCCTCTGTGCTGCATTGTGGTAAGCAAAGAGGGCTATTACACACAGGTGATTCCGGTAATTACGCCGGGAAAGGACGTCGTTATAGATGTTTCTGTTAATTTGAGGAAAGAAGGCTGAATAGAATAAAAATCCCTTCTTTTTTTTGCGTTATTACCCCCTTCCAAGCCCCTCTATAATTCCTTCGACCTCCCCGATATCGCTGATAATATAATCCGCCGTAGTGCGCAAAATATCCAGTTTGTCCCCGCCCTGCTGCACGGTGAGCACCGAAACATCCGCCTCGCGCATAGCGGATAAATCATTGATTCCGTCTCCAACCATTAAAACAACGTCATATTCGGCTTTTAACGATCTCACGACCTGCGCTTTGGTGACCGGCGTTGCAACCCCGTGTACCCGGTTGCGCGGGATGCCGATTTTATCTGCGACCAGCTCCAGTTTTTCCGTGCGGTCGCCGGACGCAATAAAAACCGCCACGCCTTTTTTGTGCAGCGAGGAAATAAGCCGGCGCACGCCGGGGAAGGGATGCCCGGCTGATGCAATCGCAAACTCGATTTTGCCGCAGCGGGTATTGACAATAATCCCCGCATTCAGCGCAAACAGCCCGAACTCCCGCGATGCATTCTCTTTGCAGACCGAAACAGCCGCCTGCACATCGGCCATTTTGCAGCCCGTGTCATATTCTAAAATACGCCCGACCGCGTCCGCATCGATGATTTTGCGCCCGCAGGAGATGCCAAAGGTTATGGCGTGTTCTTTCATGTATGCAGAAAGCGTCATCTCCGGCGGGGCGTCGAGGACTTCGGCGGAACTGATATTAATGAGGACTAAAATCCGGTCGGCGTCGTCGAAAGTAAGGGTGGTCGTTTCTATGGAGTCGGGGAGAAAGGTGTGGTCTTTTATCTGAATGACGGAGCGGTTGGTTTTGAGAAGGGTGCCCGCACTGTCAAAAACTACAGCTATGCTCATACAATGTAATTGATGCAGGAAAAGATAAGGGTTTGGGTAACCCCCTCCTCCCCCATTCAATTCTTCTTCGTCTTCCTTACCTTTACCGCAACCCCGCGCTTGGCATGCATCATCTCATACGCGCCCATCGCCGCCTTGCCTGTTGCAAGATACCCCTCGCCTTCTACCAGCACCTCATCGCCCTCGCGAATCCGCGGGTCGCATTCTGCGACCCCCGGCGCGAGGACATCACCCTGCGGGGTAAAACCGGGCGCAATTTTGACCCGGTAGCCGCTAATATACTTCCAGCCATCATGCGTAGGGCGCAGCATACCGGTCTGCACATCCACCGAAAAAATCTGCGTCTTTTTCTCATATATCTTCTGCTCCGGATAGCGCCCCTTCGCAATCCATCCCTTAGTATCCACAACCGCGCCGAACTGCCACGCAAGCGTCCCGACTAAATGACCGCCCCGCATCCTCTTCGCATCCCGCAGGGCGCTGTTGAGCGCCCTTAGCGACTCCTGCGAAAGCGGGCGGTCATCATTACACGTGAATTCCAGAGTAACCCCGGCGCGGGAAGCCGCGGCCTCCGCGACCATGCGGGCGCCCCCCTCCAAATGACAGAGCACCCGACCGTAGCGGAATTTCTCCAGATACGCCGCAAGATAGCCCGCAAGCACCTCGCACTCTTCTTTGTCCCAGTAGCCCGTAACCGGCACATCATAATGCCCCGCCGGATAAATAAGCTCCAGCTCCCGCGGGACCACGCCCAAAGGAGACGTTACAATCACCTCATGCGCCCGCCCGTCGACCACCTTCATAAACATCTGATGCGAGCGCGAAAGCGAATACGGCTTGCGTGCGGCGCACGGCAAAAGCACACAGACATCAGAACGCGGCGGCGTAAACCGCTCGAGAATCCTCTTCTCGAACAGCGCAATCTCGCGGCGGTACATCGACTCCCCCGCATTCGCATACAGCCTTGCGCCGCGCACAGACGGATATGCCGCATCAAACGCAGACGAGCGGTCAATTCTTCGAAGCAGCTCCACCTGCGGCGCTTTCATGCGGCAGCGCATCTCCATAAACTCCCGCATCTGCGTGCGCTCAATCCACGTCCTGCAGTAGGCAATCTCCCGCTCCAGCGCAAGCCGGTTGTGGAGCCGAAGGTCGCCCGTTTTGCATCCTTCGCAGCAGCAGACGCCCTTTTCCAGGTAGTCCGCGCTGAACTCCCCGTCGGGCGTGCAGAATTTCCCCTGTATCGAGGCAAGGTCCACCGCCGTATAATCGAATACGTCAAAGCCCATGTAGATAAGAAGGGCGACATTTGAGGGTAGCGCCGAAGCCGGCGCAAACCGCGCTGCATCCACCGGCGCAGACTGCAGTTTCTCTAAATATTCCACCATCCGGCCGCTGTCTTCCAGCGTGTTGTTCCAGTTCGGGACCATGACAAGCCCCGGACCCCCTGCTGCGCATAAGGGATGCACTGCAAACGGCGCTTCGGCGCCCGGGACAAAGTATTTGTCCACATCGGATTGCGGCGCTGTAAGCGGCAGATTGGAAAAATCACGGCCGGCAAGCGACGGAAATTTCTCCTCCGCATCGAGGACGACCGGCGTCTGATAGACCTCGTCACCGATTTTGAGCGAGCCGATACGCGCCAGAAAATCCCGTTTGCGCACGTCAAACTGAATCTGCGTCATTTGATGAACTCCGCCCAGGGGAATGCATCCTCAAAGGTCTTCTGCCACTTCGGCGCGGCAGAAATAACCACCTTCACGGCGGGATTTGCCGCAAGGAGAGACTCCAAACCTTTAATGCCGTAAGCGACCATAGCAGCATCCCATGCGGGAATCTCCGCCTGCCCCGCGGGGAAGGTTTCCGCAAGCTCGTACGGAAGCGGCCCGAACGGCGGCTTAAACTCAATTACCTCCTTATAGCGCGACGGAACCGGGCCGCCTGCCGCTATCAGTACCTCCTGCCCGAGTTCGATGCGGGCGACCATCTTGTGATACAGTGCGACCTCCGGACGCCTGCAGGACTCATCGCCCCGGTAGAAGAACCGCCGCTTGCTTGCTCTGTCGAAGGGCGCAATTTCATCGATGCGCTCCAGCATCCGCCGGTAGCCGTCCAAAAGCTTCGGATGCGCCCGGCACCGCTCGTCAACCAATTCAAAGAGCGTTCCGTCCTGGACCGCAGCCCGAACCCGGGCGATTTCTGCGAGCGTCACGGCGAGATTGTGCTGCGCCAGAAGCTTAACGCGGTCCGGGGACTTACGCAACTCTTCTGCCGTGTGGCTGCGGCAGACCGGGCAGGCGCAGGGAAGCTCGCTCATTTCATCCAGATGCAGCGTGCCCGACGGCGTAATATAGCGGCCGTCTTTGGCATAGAGCGCGTATGCCGCCGAATCAAAGACGTCGCAGCCGCAGGCCACCGCAAGCGCAAACATCGAAGGATGACCTGCGCCGAATAGATGCACGCACGCACCCGGAGCGATTCCTTTTTTGGCGTCGATGATAACATCGACTAAATCCGCGTAGCGGTACGCCTCCATTAACGGAACCACGGCACCGATCGGCGTATAGGTGCAGCCGAGTTCTGTTACAATCTCGCCGGACTTTTTGCGCAGGTCGGCGTACGTTGCGCCCTGCACCGGGCCTGCGATAGGGGCGTCCATGCCGAAGATGTCCCGCGCTCGGGCAAGATTGGCGTAGGTAATTTCCATCTGCCGCTCGACCTCAGGCCGCTCCGTGTCCGGAAGCGTTGGCAAATCCTGCGGCACCCAGATATCCGAGCCGATATCGCGCTGGAAGGCGAGTGTCTCTTCATTGGTGATGTCCACGCTTCCATAGACCATCATCTGAAACGAGCCGGAGTCGGTCATAATCAGCCCGTCAAAACCGAGGACGTCATGAAGCCCGCGCTCCAGCGCGGGCTCTCTGAAGTCTTTGCTTTTGGAAAATATGTAGGCATTGGTGATTATGCCTTCCACACCCATTTTTTTCATCTCGGACGGGGGAATTATCTGCAGGTGGGGATTGACGACGGGGAGGAGAAGCGGAGTTTTTACCGCATGACCGCCGGCCTTTAATTTGCCGACGCGGCCGGCAATATCTTTGTGAATAACCTCGAAGGTGACTGCCATTTAGTCTTCCTCGGAAAATATCTGTCCTTCAAAGGTCTGGATAATGCAGTCTTCGCTTTTCCAGGCGTCCTCTGCGAGGCCGGCTTTCCAGCAGGTCTGGCTTAAGAATTCCTCCGCACTCCAGCCGTATTCTTCGGCGACCTGGGGCAAAAGCAGACCGGACTGTCCATCGCGGGATGCAATAAGTCCGTGGCGGCCGACTTCAATGCGGGAGGCACGCTCTGCCGCCGGTCCTTTCAGGACTTCCGGCATGGTGAGAATCGTTACTTCAAAGTGCAGGCCGGGGATTTCGTATTCTTCTATGGGCATAAAGCGCGGGTCTTCAGTTGCGGCCGCCTCTGCTGCTTCGCGCAGGGAGATGAACAGCGGCTTTACAGGGTAGGGGAATCCGATGCAACCGCGCAGCATGTTGTTTTCGGTGATGGTGACGAATACGCCGCGTTTTTCGTCAAATACCGGCGGATAGTTCGGGACAGGTGCGTCCATATTGAAGATTTTTGCTTCGGCAAATGTGCGGGCGGCGCGAAGTGCCATGGCGCCTTCTGTGTCGGTGAGCTGTGTCATAGATGTATATGTATTGGTTTTCTTTTAAGATATAGGTAATGAGAGGGGGGGGCTGGTGAATCATTCCGGGCTGCTGATGTATTCTTTTGAATGACGCCCCGGTTTGATAGTTGTATATCCGGCGGGCTTGTGTTGATTTATCTCTCAATTTTACCCACCTGCTTCTTTTCCGGCGGCATGTGCATTTCCATTCTATTTCTACTTTACAAAGAGGTACATTTATTATGTATTAAAAAAATACATATTTTCCAATATGGCAGGAAGACCCCATCGTATGACGGCAGAGCCGGCGAAAAAGCGTGTAACCTTTTATGCGTCCCGGACGGTAAGCGAAATTATTGACAGCGTCAAAGAGGCGCAAGGCAGCGACAGCGTAACGGATGCTCTGACGCAGATTATCTTAAACTACGCAAATCAGCGTGTTTTACACACAATAGGCGACGAAGTAAAGAGCAATTATGCGGAGCAGGTGGAAGACGTTCGTGAACTTCGTGCAAAATGTGAGATTCTCGAAAGCCGTCTTGCGGGGCTTGAGGAAAAATATGCGCTGATGAATACAATGTTTGCCGAACTGCAGAAGGCGTACCCCATCCGGAAGTAAGGAGAAGGGGGTTCTTTTTTTTGGCGGGGGGGGCTTTTAGGAAGCGGCTTTAGTCAGCAGGGGAGCGCATTCACTTATGTCTGCTTTGGAGCGCTTAGTGCCGCGGCTGAATATTGCCTGAAAACCCTTTGTCATTTGATGATGAAGCGATGAGCCCCCCTTCTGTTTTTCGCCTGCCCGGAATCACCACGCAAAATACCTCGCTCTCCAAAACAAACCCAAAATCCCCGCATCCGCTCAAAAAAATAAAAAAGGAGAGAACTAAAGTCCCGTCACCGCTTATAAATCGATGCCGTACTTCTTCGCATTCGCATCGGCGATTGCCTGAATCTTTGCAATCTCCGCGTCATTTCTTGCCGGCTTAAACAGATGACGGAACCGCTTCTGCGCTTTCAGATACTCATCCACCGGAACACGCTTAATCTTTTTAGCAGAAGTCAGCACACCGTTTTCCATCTCATAATTGACCCAAAGACCGCACTGCACAGCCATTCTGCCTATTTCCATCGTCATCGAAGAATCAACACCCCAGCCTGTCGGACACGGAGCATGAACCTGCACATAACACGGACCCGGCGTATTCACCGCCTTCTCAATCTTTTTCATCAGATCCATCGGATAGGCGATAGTAGCTGTTGCAACATACGGCGAACCGTGAGCCACAAGAATCTGCGGCAGGTCCTTCTTCGGCCTGTTGTTGCCGAACGAACATGCCCCCGCAGGAGACGTAGTAGTATCAGCGTCATACGGCGTCGAACCCGAGCGCTGGATACCGGTGTTCATGTACGCCTCATTGTCATAGCAGACATAGGTAAAATCATGCCCGCGCTCAAACGCGCCCGAGATGCAGAGCGTACCGATATCAACCGTAGCACCGTCGCCGCCGATGACAAGAATCTTTTCCTTGCCAAGCCGGCCCTGCTTTTTCAGCGCCGCCTCGATACCTGACGCTACCGCCGACGAATTTTCAAACAGCGAATGAATCCAAGGAATCTTCCACGACGTCTCCGGATACGGCGTCGAAAAGACCTCAAGACATCCTGTCGGAGAAACCGCAATAACATTCTCGCCGGCGCCTTTCAGAATCATTCTGACCGCAGCGGAAGCACCGCAGCCTCCGCAGGCCCGGTGACCGCACTCAAAATTTTCAATACTTCTGTCAACCATTTAAAGCACCTCCTCGCGAAGACCGTAGAACATATCGCCTTTGCCCTCCCCGGCAAGTCTGACAATGTTTTTAATATCACTCTTTCTTACATCGCGGCCGCCCAGACCGAGGATATAATCGTAGACCGGGATGTTGGAGCCGTACAGCGCGTCTTTTACCTCAAGCGCAACCGCACCTTTCGCACCGAGACTCACGTTCTTGTCAAGCACCGCAATCTTCTGCGCGTGCGCAAGAGCTTTTGCAAGGTCCTCTGCCGGGAACGGTCGAAACACTCTGATGCCTAAGAGACCCACCTTCTTACCCTCGGCGCGCATCTCGTCGATGGCGTCCTTAATGGTGCCGCAAATGGACCCCATTGCCACAATGGCAATCTCGGCGTCTTCGAGTTTGTAGCTTGTTACAAGCTTTGAATAGTCGCGGCCGAATACCTCGCCGAACTCTTTGCCGTACTTCTTAAATGCCTCTGCCGCGCGCTTGACCGCCGCATCATGCTCGTATCTGAATTCAAGATAATATTCAGGAGTTGCGTACATGCCGAATGAAATCGGGTCCTTGCAGTCGAGTTTCTGATACGGCTTGAATTCGCCGAGGAATTTGTCTACCAGTTCCTGCTCCGGGATGTCGACCGGCTCATAAACATGCGATAAAATGAATCCGTCGAAACAGACAAACGCCGGCAGGAGAATGTTGTGGTCCTCGCAGATTTTGTATGCTAAGATGTGCATATCCAGCGCTTCCTGGTTGTCTTCTGCATAAAACTGCAGCCAGCCGGCGTCTCTCATCATTATCGAGTCCTGCTGGTCGTTCCAGATGGAAAGCGGCGCGGAAATTGCACGGTTTGCAATGCCCATCACAATCGGAAGACGCATTCCGGCGGCGTTAAAGACAACCTCGCCCATGAGGGCCAGGCCCTGCGAAGTAGTTGCAGAGTATACTCTTGAACCTGCTGCAGATGCGCCGATACAGGCGGAAAGCGCCGAAAATTCCGACTCTACGCAGATGTATTCTGCATCAAGTCTGCCATCGGCGACAATACTTGCCAAACCTTCGACAATGTGCGTCTGCGGCGTAATCGGGTAAGCGGAAATTACCTGCGGGCGGCAGAGCCGAACGGTTTCTGCGACCGCAATTGAACCTTCCATAATTCCACGGGTCATTTATTTTTCCTCCTGAAGCATGGTGATTGCTTTTGCCTTGTCCGGGCACTCATGTGCGCACAGACCGCAGCCTTTGCAGAAGTCAAGGTCGATTGCATAGGTTTTGTCTGCGTTCTGGGTAATGCATCCCTCCGGGCAGATTAACTGGCAGGTGCCGCATTTCGTACATTTTGCACTGTCCATAACCGGGTAGAAAACTCTCCAGGAACCGGTCTTGTTGTTGCGGCCCTTACCGGGTCTTGCCGTACATCCGATACCAAGCGACATTAGTATTTTCCCTCCCTGACAAGTTCGTATGCGCGTTTTGCCGCGGCGAAGTTGGTGACTGCAAGTTTTGCAGGGAATCTTCCCTCGATTGCGCCTTTGAGGGCTTCAAGGGTGATTTCGCCGGATGCAGCTGCAAATGCTCCCATTAAGGTGGTGTTGGTAATCGGCAGACCGATTTCTTCGAGTGCAATTTTGGTTGCATCAAGGACAATCAGCTTGACACCTTCAGGGATGGTGTATTCTGCTTTCTTCTCAGTATTGATAATCGCAATGCCGCCTGCTTTCATGCCCGCAAAGACATTTACGTCGCGGATTAAGGTGCTGTCCTGGACGATAATGTAGTCCGGTTCATATACCTGGCTGCGCAGACGGATTTTTTCGTCGCTGAAGCGGACAAAAGCCTGTACAGGTGCACCGCGCCGTTCTACACCGAACGCGGGGAATGCCTGTGAATAGACGCCGGCGGTAAATGCGGCGGTTGCAATTAATTCTGCCGCAGTTACGGAACCCTGTCCGCCTCTTCCATGGATACGTAGTTCTCTCATATCATTATAATTTATAATGATTAATCAATATGAATTTGCCGACATGTTATGCCGGGGGAGGGGGAGG
>DALTWG010000036.1 GCA_029987245.1 Methanocorpusculum sp.
TTTTGTCCATAGCCGGCAAAACCGGCATATCTTATTTGCCTTGTGAGATATGAAGTGCGTGCAAAATACAACAGTGTATAAGCGACAACTCAAAACAAAAAGATACAGAAAAACAAGTACGCTGAGGGTGAGACTTGAACTCACGAGGGAGTTTCCCCCCACGGGCTTTCCAGGCCCGCGCCCTACCACTAGACTACCTCAGCCTAAGTTATAGCATACAATGTAGGATGTCTGCACATATTAATCTTCGTATTCAGACCGGCACAAACACCCGGATGGATTGAGCAATAAAGCCATGCATTCCCGGTGTAATTTTCGCCGAATCAAAAAGCGCCCGGGCTAACGCAACAAGTTTCCCGCTCTCCCGCACGAGAACCACCTTGTCCCCCGCCTTAAAATTTCCGCAGGAAGCAACACCGGGCGCTGCAAGCTGCGCCCCGGTCAAAACCGCATCCGCTGCCGCATCGCGCACCACAATCTGCGGGATACCGGAAATCGCCCGTTCCGGCGGAAGAATAAACTGATTCAGCAAATCTGTATCGCCGGACTCAACCGCATCGCGGATATCCTGCAAGGTGTGCGCCTCTTCTGCCGTAAAACCCCCGGACATTGTCCGGCGCAGTTCAATCATCTGTGCCCCGCAGCCAAGGACATTGCCGATGTGGGTGCAGACAGACCTGATGTAGGTGCCCGCCTCGCAGCGAATCCGGAGAAGGACCAGGCGCCCCTGCATATCCAGCACCTCGATTTTCCAGATAACGCGGATGCGAAGCACCCGCTTTACCGCAGAGCGCCGCGGAGGCCGCTGATAGACGCGCCCCGTAAATCCTTTCACCGCCTCTTCCACGCGGTCGCGCGGGATATCGGCATGCAGCCGCATTACCGCGACATACTCTTTTTCATGCTCTAAAAGAAGGGGCGCGAGTTTTACAGCGCGGCCAAGCATCACCACAAGCACGCCGGATACCATGGGGTCCAGCGTTCCGGAATGCCCGACCGGCGAATGCAGCATTTCGCCTACCCATGCCGCGACCTGGTGACTTGACGGTCCCCGCGGTTTGTCCACTAACAAAACGCCTGTGTAACTCAATGCATTGCCGTCCAGATATACGAGTTCAAAGCAACCAGCGTTCCTTCAATCGAGCCGTCGCCGATAACCGCCGGATTCCAGCCGCCGTACATCATTGCATCGGCTGTTACCGTCCCGATAGCCATCGGGATAATATTTCCCATCGGCGGCAGTTTTGCAAGTTTAAAGGCAATCGGGCTTGTAAACAGGACCGCGCCGCATCCTTTCAGGTCAAGTTCCTCATTGGTTGCAACAATGTCATAGCACTTGTATTCACAGGGAATGCCGCCTGCCTTTTTAATATCGTCGGCGAGTTTCATATAAGCGAGGTCTGCGCGCGGAATACCGATTTTGCGCCCTTTAATCCATTTGCCGAGATAGGCAATCAGGTCGCGCGAATAAAAGAACGGCAGCATTTCAGCGGCAAGACCGATATTGTGCAGGTCTTTTGCGGTCTGGGGGCCGTTTGCAATCATTCGAACACGTGTTGCAAGACGCGGGTCGATACAGGGACCTAATTTTTCCGCGGAAAAGGCGCTCGGGAAAAATATCGCGTCAAATTCCCCGCGGTTGGCGGCCTGAATGAACGACTGAATCTGTTCCATATTTTTTACCGGGCGCACAGGCGATACGTCACGGGCATGGTGATTATACTGTTCGCAGAGTTTTGCATCATCCACAGTTCCGGCATGACGGGTTATTGCAATAAGCATATAGTAATATAGGGCGCAGGATTACTAAATGCTTACTCATGGGGCGGGCGAAAGACGTCCGCATTTTTTTGTCAGGAAAATGCAGTTTCAACATGCATTTTTCCGACGTAATTGTGTCCGGACCAAACGACCGCACTCCCATGAGATGTATTAAAACCCCGCAGAACAAATAATGTAGTATGCAAGATATTGTCCTTGGAATTTTGGCAGGCGCTGTTCTTGGAACAGTGTCAGGTCTTGTTCCGGGGATTCATTCCAATACGTTTGCAGGGATTATTTCGGCATTCTCCGCTGTTCTTGCAGCAGTATTCGGCTCGCAGGGACTTTGCGCAGCCATTGTCTCGATGGCTGTTGTGCACACGTTTTTAGATGCGGTGCCTTCCACGTTTCTCGGTGTTCCGGATGCTGACACCGTGATTTCCGTTCTTCCGGCGCATCAGTTATATCTTCAGGGGCGCGGCGAAGAAGCGGTACGCACATCAAATCTGGGCAGTCTCTGGGGTTTTGTTCTTGCGCTGCCGCTTTTTGCACTGTTTTACTTTTTCCTGGCGCAGGCTCAAGGGGTTGTTGACTGGGCAATAGGACTGGTGATTTTGCTTGCCGCGGGGCTTTTGATTGTCTTTTCCGCGGCGCCTGGATGGGCATTTCTGATTATGGCATGTACCGGCGCGCTGGGTGTTTTTTCCATGCAGTTTTCCTATCTTTCCTCAGGAATTTTCGGCATCGGAGAAGTGCTTCTGCCGCTTTTAACCGGGCTGTTTGCCGTTCCGGTTCTGCTTACCTCTATCAAGGCAAAACCGGTGAAAAAAGAGCAGAAATTTACTGATATCGCTCTTTCCCGGCCGCGGATTATGCTGTCAGGGATAAAAGGCGCGATTGCCGGCGCAATTGTCGGGTGGCTGCCGGGTTTTTCAAGCGGCACGGCAAATGCGCTTCTTGCAGTACATAAAAACCCCGAAAAGGCAAATCCGCGTGAGTATCTTGTTTCAACATCGGCCGCCAATACGGCAAATGCGCTTCTTGGCATTGCGGCGCTGTATGCCATAGGCAGAATGCGCAGCGGTTCAATGGCGGTGCTTGCCGAATTTGAACTGCCGCCGGTTCTTTTGATGGTGTTTGCAGCGGGAACGGCCGCATTTCTTGGATTTATACTGACGATTGCCTTTTCAAAAAGCTCAAAATTTGTCGCGCGCATAAACCAGCGCTATCTTTCAATAGCCGTGCTGATTTTTTTAACGGTGCTCAGCATTCTTTTCTGCGGCTGGTTCGGCGCCGTAATTCTGATTCTGGCATCACTTCTTGGGCGGCTTCCGGTTTTAACAGATGTCCCGCGGATTTTCTGCATGGGCGCGATAATGGTACCTGTAATGCTGTATTCGCTTGGGTTTATGTAAACGGTAAAAAAAGAGGTATTTAGAGCTGCACGAACTTTGCAGCGGTAATTCCGTCAGCCTTTGCGACTTCTTCCATGACATTTGCAGGCACTACATCACCGACAGATAAAATCATGAGTGATTCAGTTCCGACATGCGCCCCGCCAACCTGCATGGAAGAGATGTTGACATTGTGCTTGCCAAGGATGGTGCCCACAATTCCGATAATGCCCGGGCGATTTACATGGTCGGCTAAAATGACATTGCCTGCCGGAACAAGGTCGGTCATGTATTTGCCGATGGAAATAATGCGTGCTGCGCCTTCTCTGGTAACAATGCCGGCAATCTTCTGCGAGCCCTTCTTGGTGGTGAAGGTAAGGGTTACTAATGACTTGTAGTCGCCTGCTTCGCCGGAGGTCTTTTCAACGACATTTAATCCGCGCTCTTTTGCAACAAACTCTGCGTTGACAATGTTGACCGGTTCCTGAAGGACATGAGTAAGCATTCCCTTAACACCGAGGCGGGTGACATATTTCAGGTTCTGCTTTAATGCGGCAACTTCGCCGAGGTAGGCAAATTCAACTTCGGTAACCGGCGCTTCAGCAATCTGTGCCGCAAGAGAGCCCATTTTTTCCGCAAGAAGTGCGTAGGGTTCTACTTTTGATTTCATTTCCGGTGCAACAAGCGGGGTGTTGACCGCGGAACGGGCAGAGCCGCCGGATAAGACGTCAATGCACTGGTGTGCAACAGATATTGCAACATTTTTCTGTGCCTCAACAGTGGATGCGCCAAGGTGCGGGGTGACAATGACATTGTCAAGCGTAAGAAGCGGGGAGTCGGTCGGCGGTTCGTGTTCAAAGACATCGAGTGCGGCACCGGCTACTTTTCCGGATACAAGTGCGTCATAGAGCGCTTTTTCATCAATGATGCCGCCGCGCGCGCAGTTGATTAAGCGCACACCGTCTTTCATGGTCTTGATTGACTCGGCGTTTACCATGTGGGTGGTCGAGGGAATCAGCGGGGTGTGAACGGTGATAACATCTGCTTTGGTGAAGAGTTCGGCAACAGACATCATTTCAACGCCCATTGCAGCGCCGACTTCTGCCGGGATGAAGGGGTCATAGGCAATAACAGTCATGGCAAGTGCCTGGGCGCGTTTTGCAACTTCGCGGCCGATTCTGCCGAATCCGACAACACCGAGGACTTTGCCGTTCATTTCGTTGCCCATGAATTTCGAGCGTTTCCACTCGCCTTTTTTCAGGGATGCGGTTGCCTGGGGGATGTTGCGGGCTAATGCCATCATCATGCCAACGGTGTGTTCGGTTGCTGCAAGGGTGTTTCCTTCAGGTGCGTTGGAGACAATGATTCCTTTCTTGGTTGCAGCCTCGGTATCGATGTTGTCCACACCCACACCTGCGCGGCCGATATATTTCATTTTGTCTGCTGCTTCAATAATGCGCGCGGTAACCTGGGTTCCGGAACGCACAATTAATGCATCGTATTCGCCAATGATTTTTACGAGTTCGTCTTCGGAGAGGTCGGCAATTTCGTCTACCTCGCAGAAGCCCTTTAATATGTCGACGCCTTCTTTTGCAAGAGGGTCGGATACAAGTACTTTAAAGCTCACGGATAATCGTGTAATATATTTGTTCTCCTCGGGTATTAGGGTTGTCTTAGACCATACGCAAAAGTGTGTAACAGCCCCCCCCCCCTGTAAAGCATCCCTGAGATGCCGCCTTATTGAAGAACATATGAAATGGTATGAAAATTAAATGATAAGAAAATCAGGGCGTTGAACCCCGCAGGTTAGAGGCCAAGGCCGGGGGTCGAACCCGGGTCTAAAGATCCACAGTCTTAAAGGATATCCAGCTACCCTACCTTAGCAAAGTACTCTAACATATTAGCGCTCTACAGATATTAACATATCTCTCTATCCTCCTGAAACGTTAATTACCATATACTACATATACTTAAATTATCATTGCTATATTCTCAAGGAGAGAAAAGAATTATGCCAGACCCAATCAGAACACCGATTGTCTGCGTGCTCGGACACGTAGACCATGGGAAAACCTCGCTTCTTGACCGGATTCGCGGCTCCAAAGTCACCGCCGGAGAAGCGGGCGCAATTACCCAGCATATAGGCGCAACGCTTATCCCCTTTGATTCCATTGCCAAAATAAACGGAGACCTGGGCAAAATAAAAACAGATGTGCCCGGTCTTTTGTTTATCGATACTCCGGGGCATCATGCCTTTACCACGCTGCGCGCGCGCGGCGGGGCCTTAGCTGATATCGCCATTTTAGTTGTCGATGTAAACGAGGGATTCAAGCAGCAGACAATAGAAGCCCTCCAGATTTTGCGCAACTGCAAGACGCCGTTTGTTATCGCAGCAACGAAAATCGACCGGATTAACGGATGGAGAGCAGTTCCGAACGCCTCGTTTTTGAAATCCTACAAAAATCAGAGCGGGCGCGTGCAAACCGAAGTTGAAACCAAAGTGTACGAACTCGTCGGCAAACTCTCCGAAATGGGATTCAACTCCGAGCGGTTCGACCGCGTTTCCGATTTCCAGCGCAATCTGGTAATTGTTCCGGTAAGCAGCATGACCGGCGAAGGCATCGGCGATTTGCTGATGGTCATGATTGGTCTTGCCCAGCGGTTCTTAACTGAAGGACTGAAGATGCATGTCGACGGTCCGGGAATCGGCACGGTTCTGGAGGTAAAAGAGGAAAAGGGACTTGGAACGACGCTGGATGTAATTTTGTACGACGGCATTTTAAACATCGGCGATGAAATCGGTCTTGCAAAAGCAGACGGCGCATTTTCCACAAAAGTGCGCGCGCTCCTGCAGCCGCGCCCCATGCAGGAAATCCTGGTTGAAGACCGGTTCCAGCGCGTAAAAACCGTAAGCGCGGCGGCAGGTGTAAAAATCACCGCGCCGAATCTGGAAGGTGTTGTTGCAGGAAGTCCTCTTCGCGTTATCAGGGGCGACGAACAAGAGACTCTTGACAAAATCAACAGCGAAATGCAGGAGATTAATGTCAAACTCTCTGAAAACGGCATTTCCGTGCGCGCGGATACCATCGGGGCGCTCGAAGCGCTCTCCAAGGAACTGGAAGGCAAAAAGATTCCCGTTATGCGCGCGGACGTAGGACCGCTTTCACGCCGCGACCTGATTGATATTGACGTCATGAAAGACGACATCTATAAGACAGCGCTTTTGTTCAACGTCCCGGTCCTGCCGGATGCACAGGAAATGATTGATAGTCACGAAAGCGATGTCAAAATATTTTCCAACCGCGTGATTTACAAATTAATCGATGATTATGTCGACTGGCGCGACCAGCTTTTGCATGAGCGCGAGGCAAAACAGTTCGAATCGGTTATTCTACCGGCGAAATTTGCCATTTTACCCGGCTGCGTGTTTCGCATGAGCGGGCCCGCTGTTGTCGGTGTGCGCGTTTTAGGCGGAATCCTGCGCCCGAAGGTAAACATCTGCAACCGCGAGGGACGAGTTATCGGCGAAATCAAGCAGATTAAACTCAACAAGGAAAATATCACCGAAGCAAAAGAGGGACAGGAAGTTGCGGTATCCATCGAAGGTGTAACGGTGGGCCGCAACGTCGAAGTCGAAGAAACGCTGTACGTCGCCGTTCCGGAACGCCATGTCAAGGTTTTGGAGACGGAAATGCTGAAGTCACTCAATGCAGGTACAGTGGAAGCACTTGATGAATACACAGCAATGTTTCGGAAGGCTTCCCCCTTCTGGGGCAAGTAGTCTTATAAACTATGACGACCAAATAATATAGATACTTCGTCACCCTGAATAAAGGAGAAGTGAATACATATGGTAGATTATAAAGTAGTATTATCCGATCCGAAGACCGGAAAGTCTTACAAGATCGATGCAACCGGCGCAGCAGCAGGTTCTATCCTCGGCAAGAAGATTGGAACTGAAATTGATGCAGCACCGTTCGGCTTAGCAGGTTACAAAATGATTATCACCGGCGGTTCCGACAAGACCGGTATCCCGGCACGCCCGGACCTTCCGGGACAGGAAAAGCGCGGCATTCTTATGACCGAAGGTTTCGGTTTCCACGCAAAACACAACGGTGAGAGAAGAAGAAAGAGTCAGCGCGGCAATGAAATTGCAGCAGACTTTGTTCAGGTAAACGCAAAGATTTCCGTCTACGGCGAAAAGTCCGTCGACGAAATTTTTGCACCGGCAGAAGCAGCTGCCGAATAAATACTTTTTTTCTCTCTTCGATTTTAAAAAAGAAATTCAGTTATTCCGTAATTCTTTTCAGCAGAGCGCTCTGATATTTCGCTGTCGCAACCCCGTATTTTTTTGCAAGAATCACGATTGCAGCCTCTGCATAAAGCTGTCCGTCGAAATGTTTTCTGACAACCTCAATTTCACCTGCAATCTCATGTTCGTCTTTTCCCGTCGCGCGCGAAATATCTGCAAGCAGCGCATCGAAGGGGTCGCAGACCGGCACCGCACAGGTAAAAACCGCATCAGTGGGTCGAAAACCCATGGCTATTTTAACGTCTTTCAGATTGTCGGCAAGGAAATATTTGCCGCTTTCTGCATCCCGGGAAATATAGCCGGCTTCTTCTGCAAGCGGCAGGAGTTTTGTTTTCACCTGCTCGGAGTTCATCCATCTCTTGTCCTGCGTATAGTAAAAGAGAAATTCCATCCAACTTAAACTCTCTTTTCGCATATGGCGAAAGGGAGCTGCTATTGTTATTTCCAGTTCCGTCGGGTCGCTTTCCATCTCTATCCCCTTGTATATGGTAACTATTTGGCGCGGCATACAGATAAGTTCTTGCAAAACCCTTATTCAGTTGCACAGCAAAAATCCATTATCCAAGAGCATGCAGATAAAAAATATCACCATCGGCGACGGGCATCCGAAAATACTCGGCGTACTAAATATCAGTCCGGAATCGTTCTTTAGCGATTCCTTCACTCCCATTCACAGTCTTTTGGGCCGCGTGGAAGAGATGAAAAGAGACGGCGCCGATATCATAGATGTAGGCGCGCGAAGCACAGCGCTTGGCGCGCCGGCAATTTCCGTTTCCGAGGAAAAAACCCGGATTGCTGACGCGCTTGCCGAACTTGCTGGAACAGATATTCCCTTTTCTTTAGATACTATGCACCCGCAGGTCCTGAAAACCGCGCTGCATTACGACATAGCCGCGATAAATGACATCAGTGGTCTTTTGAATCCTGAATTTGCAAAACTTGCCGCGGATTCAGGGCTGCCGGTTATTTCCATGGCATCGCTCAGCAGTCCGGGCGATGCGCTCTGTTTTGCAGATACATTTGCAGCATGCGCCGCAGTGCTGAAGCGCGCTGAAACATATAATATAGAAAATCTGATTCTTGACCCCGGAATTGGAAAATGGAGCGAGAAGCGCACGGCGGAAGCTGACTGGGAACTGTGCCGCAGATTTGCCGAACTAAAAGAATTCGACCGGCCGCTTTTGTGCGCCGTTTCGCGCAAGGCGTTTATCGGCGAGGCGCTGAAGCGCGAGCCGCAAGACCGGCTTTTTGGAACGCTTGCAGTGGAATTTGCGTTATGCAAAACCGGCGCGGATATTCTCCGGGTGCATGACGTCGCAGAAACACGGGATGTTATAGCCGTTTTTGAAAAGATAAGGCAGTAAACATATCTCAGAGCCGCGCCAATATATCAGCAATGTCTCATTCCTTTTCTGTTTATGGTCTTTCCACCGGTCTGCTTCAGACCGGTGACGACCTGACCGGCCGCATTATAGAATCCCTGAAATCCACCAGCGCTGGTCAGATTGAAGATAATGATATCATTCTGCTTGCCGAATCTCCTCTTGCAACCGTTGAAGGGCGCATTGTGCGTGAAAGCGATGTAAAACCGGGGGCGGAAGCGGTCTCTCTTGCAAAGCAGTACAAAATGAGCCCTGTTATGGCAGAACTGGTCCTGAATGAAGCGGATGAAATCGTAGGAGGGGTGCCGGGCTACCTTCTTGCACGCAAAGGCAATCTGTTTCTTCCAAACTGCGGCATAGACGAATCCAATGCCCCGGATGGCTGGGTCACGATGCTTCCGGCGGACCCGGATGCATCAGCAGAGCGTGTGCGCCGCGAGGTGCGCGAGCGCACGGGAAAAGATATTGCGGTCATTGTCATTGATTCACGCACACATGCGATGCGCCTTGGAGTATCCGGGGTTGCCATCGGATGTGCCGGTATTCTGCCCATCGAAGACGAACGCGGGAAAAAAGACCTGTTCGGACACGAACTGCATGTAACCCGCCGGGCCACGGCAGACAATCTTGCATCAACAGCGGAGCTGCTTATGGGAGAATCATCAGAAGGTGTGCCGGTTGTGTTAATCCGCGGATATCCTTATGTCAAAGCGGAAGGGGTAAAAATTGAAGGAATTGCGCCGGAAGAGGATTTATTTTTAGGAATGACACGCGAAGCCTCGATGAAAAAATAATTTTTCCAGACAGAAAGACTTATCTTTTTTCTCACTAATAGTACTTTATGCTTTTCAAGGTATCTTATATTAGAACTCCGCTCCGTCTTGTCTATATACCAGGTCATGCAAAAACCGCCCTCGGTCTCAAAGCCCTGTCACGCGTGCGGCTTATCAATCCGGTAACAAAGCAGGCCGTAAATGCCCATGCAATGCTGGATTATGAACATCTCAAAGATGATGAAGTCAGTGTTTCCTGCATCCTGCAAAAAGAAATCGGGCTCGATGCAGGCGAATCGGTTGATATAATCCTGGGACAGCTCTCTAAATCCTCCGACATTGTAAAGAAGAAAATCGCCGGGGAAAAACTCACGCGCAGCGAAATTGCAGCCCTGATAAGCGACCTGAATGAACGTGTTCTCTCTCCGCCGGAAATAACAGCATTTCTTACCGCCATCGAAACCCGCGGTCTTGACATGGATGAAGTCGAGTCGCTTACTATAGAGATGATTCAGTCCGGCGACACAATAACCTTCAATCAGTCACCGGTGGTAGACCACCATTCCATCGGAGGCGTTCCCGGAAACAAAGTGACACTGCTGGTTGTTCCCTTAATCGCCGCCGCCGGACTTCTTATTCCAAAGACCTGCTCGCGCGCCATCACGGGTGCCGCAGGCACCGGAGATCTGATGGAAGCGCTTTCCCCGGTTGCCTTTTCCGCAGAAGAAATCCGCGATATGACACAGAAAGCCGGAGGTGTTATCGTCTGGGGGGGTGCAACAAATCTGGTGCCTACTGACGATATCATGATTAAATATGAAAATGCCATTGGTCTCAACCCGCATGGACTGATGCTTGCCTCAATTATGGGCAAGAAAAAGGCAGCAGGCGCAGACATCTGTGTTCTGGATATCCCGGTAGGCAAAGGGACAAAGGTTCGCACCGTTGATGAAGGCAATGCGCTTTCAGCAGAACTCATTGAACTGGGCAGACGTCTTGGCATGAAGGTGCAGTGCATCTTAACATATGCCGATGCACCGGTCGGCCGCACAATCGGTGTTAATCTCGAGGTCGCCGAGGCGCTGAAAGTCCTGGAAACAGGCAACGGTTCAGGCTCGCTTATGCAGAAAAGCTGCGCCATTGCAGGCGCCACATTTGAAATGACAGGCAAAGCGGCACCGGGAGAAGGCATTGCTATGGCTGAATCACTGATTCAATCCGGCGCAGCTCACGCGAAAATGAAAGAAATTATCGCCGTGCAGGGCGGAAACCCGGAAATCAAATCATCCGACCTGCTTCCCGGAAAATTCAGTTACAAAGTTTTATCGCCGTCGTCCGGACGTGTTGTAGATATGAACAACCGTGCGCTGGTAAAAATAGCCCGCTTGGCCGGCGCGCCTGTTGACCATGGTGCAGGGATTTACCTTAACAACAAGACCGGCCAGACAGTAAAAACGGGCGAGCCGCTTTTCACTATCTATGCTGAAAATGAGTTAAAACTGAATCAGGCAATTGAGTTTGCGCGCACATCTCTGCCGGTTACAGTAAACAATATTGTGCTCAACTATGTGATTTAAAACCGGTTAAATGGAAAGAGAGCGGTGAAAACAATCCGGGGTTTTATTTCCCCCATATCGTTTTTCTGAATTCACGCCCGGTTTTTTCAATATCGCTTTCGCGCACGTCTTCAACCATCCTCCGGTAATTCAGCAACCCGTTTTGTTTTTCCGCCATCCACTCGCGTGCAAACGCTCCGCTTTGCACTTCGTCTAAAATGGTTTTCATTTCCGCTTTCAGCGCCTGATTCATCATGCGGTTTCCGCGCGTAATGCCGCCGTAACTTGCCGTTTTTGAAACGAAGTCATGCATTCTGGAAAAACCGCCTTCGTAAATCAGGTCAATAACCAGCTTCGCCTCATGCGCGCATTCGGAAAAAGCGAGTTCCTCCGGATAGCCGGCGTCGACAAGCGTCTGATAGGCCGCTTCAATAAGCGCGGGAACTCCCCCGCAGATTACCGCCTGTTCGCCGAAAAGGTCGGTATCTGTTTCATCTTTAAATGATGACGCAAATACAGCAGTACGGCCTGAACCGATTCCTTTGGCAAAAGCGAGCGCGGTTTCAAGCGCATGTCCGGAAGCGTCCTGCTCTACTGACACTAAACCAGGCACGCCGCCTCCGTCGACATATAATTTGCGCACCATCGGACCGACACCTTTTGGCGCGACCAAAATTACGTCAACATCCGCCGGCGGGCTGATAAATTTGTAATGAATATTGAATCCGTGCGCAAACGAAAGCGTCTGACCTGCCAAAAGATACGGGGCGATATCAGCCGCATAAATTGCGGCGGCGGATTCGTCGGGAAACATCAGGGCAAGGACGTCAGCTTTGCGCACGGCATCCGGCACAGACATAACCGAAAATCCATCGGCTTTTGCTGCATCAAAGGATTTTCCCGAGCGGTTGCCGACAATCACCCGCTCGCCTGCATCACGCAGATTAAGCGCCTGCGCTCTTCCCTGCGAGCCGTAACCAAGTATTGCTATTGTTTTGCCGCGAAACGAGGCGGCATTTACTTCCTCATCAGAATATTTTGCAAGCATCGTATGTTGTAGATTGGTCGCGCATTCTAATAAGGGTGTCCCTCGCATATGCAGGAATCCATCCTGCAACATGGAAACTTATATATCTCCCTGTGCCCAAGAGAATAGTTACATTGTTGAAAGACACAGTATCGTGTCTTCAACCGACAAAGTAGGATACACTAAAATATGTCACTACCAGATGTGCAGTCCACCGCTCCTGATGTACGCATCAGCCTGACGCGGGTAGGTGTAAAGAATGTAAGAAAACTCATCGAAGTCGCCAGACCCGGCAATAAACGCCCGGTTATCTTTATTTCCGTCTTCGATGTCTATGTTGACCTGCCAAGCAGCTTAAAAGGAGCAAACCTTTCCCGCAACTTCGAGGTTATCGACGAAGTTATCCAGCAGGCGGCAGAAGGTGAAGTCAGCGGAATTGAAGACATCTGCGGCATTGTCGCCAAGAAACTCCTTGACCACCATGAATATGCGGAACAGACTGAAGTCTTCATGCACAGCCAGTACATGCTCAACCGCGAGACGCCGGTTTCTCAAATGGACTGTCAGGAAGTCATTAATGTGCACGCGCATGCAACTGCACAGAGAAACGGCGGCAACCACATTGTAAGAAAAAGCATCGGCGCCGAGGTTACCGGCATTACTGCATGCCCGTGCGCGCAGAATCTGATGAAGGACCGCGCGATGCGTGTCATGGAACAGCTCGAAATTCCGCAGGAGAAAATCGATGCATTCTTTGCAGAGATTCCGATGGCAACCCACAACCAGCGCGGTCAGGGATTCCTCTCGATTGAGACCGACGGCGATATTGTTGTTCCCCTCGACAAGATTGTCAATGTGTTAAAAGAATCCATGTCTGCCAAAATTTACGAACTGTTAAAGCGCGGCGACGAAAGTTACGTTGTCTATGCCGCACACAAAAACGCCCGGTTCGTTGAAGACTGTGTGCGTGAAATGGCGCGCCAGGTTGTTGCAGCATTCCCGGACCTGCCGGGTGACACGCGCGTTACTCTTCACCAGACAAACAAGGAATCCATTCACCAGCATGATGCCTACGCAGAACGCGATGCAACGCTTGCAGAGCTCCGCGGCGAGCTGAATGCATAATTCTCTTTTTTAGATGTTTTAAGCCCCAATACAATTATTACTACTGCAGCAATTTCCCGGGAGGACTTTTGGGACTTATTTTCGGGCAGTTTAGCGGGCGCTCTTTGCGGAATGCTTTCTGTCTTGCGAAAGCAGGCTTATTACGGCGAATGTACTTTTAGTTGTACTTAAGCATTGCATTCAGAGCTCTGATTGGGGAGATTTTGCATATCGATGGATGGTTTGAGAGATTCGGCGCATGGCTGATGGTAAAAACCGGCAACAGTAAAGACAAAAATTTCATCGAAGGATTTGTCTGTGTCGGCGCGGTGGCGATAATCGGTTCGATTGAATACGGGATATCCAGCAATATTTCCATCCTTGCTGCAAAGGCGATTCCGGATTTTGTTTTTCAGAGGGATGCATAACGGTTCTTGCCTTTCTGGTAAGTCCGCTGATAAACGACCTTGCGCTTGCCAATCTTTCGATGGTCGGCTCGATTCTGATTTTCTGTGCGGGCATTAATCTTGTGCAGGGAAAACAGATTCGGGCGGCAAATCTTTTGCCGGCAGTAGTAATAGCCGCAGCTGCGGCTTATATTCCGCCTCTGATTTAGACAGTCCTTCTTCTTTTATTTTTTGCGCGGCTGATGAAACCTGCCAAGAACTGTCAGACTCCCGTATGACGTCAGGTAAAAAAGTTAACACGAACACTGCATCGTCCCTTACCGCAGACGAACAATTTATAATGGACAAAAAAGAAACATATAATTTAACGTACCTACGTACGTGTCATTAATCCAAAAGGACAATGGTTAATATTTCTGTATAGCGTGTCGAACACCTAATAAATTAGGATGAGGCGAAAACATTGTCGAAAGTAGTAGAAATTTCCCCGACCACCAGACATGAAGGACACTCCAAGCTCGTATTAAAAGTCAACGATGAAGGCATTATCGAGCGCGGTGACTGGCTTTCTATCACCCCGGTTCGTGGAGTAGAGAAACTTGCCATTGGTAAGACCTATGAGCAGGTACCCAAGATCGCTTCCCGTGTTTGTGGAATCTGTCCGATTGCACACACCCTCGCAGCAACCGAGGCTATGGAAGCATCCATGGGCGTTGAGATCCCCGAAGATGCATATCTCCTGCGTTTAATCCTGCAGGCTGCAAACAGACTGCACTCCCACGCACTGCATGACATTCTTGCACTGCCGGATATGTACATCCCGGGAACTGACACCAAGATCAACCCGTTCACTCCGGAAGAGCCTGTAAGATCCGTTGCAAAGCGTATCCAGACTCTCCGTATGATCGGCCAGACCATCGGCGAAATCGCCGGCGGCGAAGCAATCCACCCGTCCAACCCGAGAGTTGGAGGTATGTACAAGAACATCACCCCGCGTGCAAAAGCAAAGATCTTCGATCTCGCAAAGCAGGCACTCCCGCTTGCACGTGAGCAGATGGAGTTCATGATCGCAGTCTTCAACAACTGGGAGAAGCGTGACTGGGCAGAGATGTGCGGCCGTGAAGTTGCGATCCCGAAGGAATTCGGTTACCACCAGCAGGGCTACATGGCAGCAGCACCGATGTACGGTTCTTCCTCCCTTGACGCAGACCCGCAGTGGGACCCGTCCCGCTGGATTGAAGTCAGACCGTGGGACTGGTACATGGGCGAAGAGGAAATCACCCTCGAAGACCCGGCATACCCGGTCGGCGGAACCACCAAAGCAGGAACCAAAGCATGGCCGCAGATGCAGGCATGCACCGGTGTCCCGTTATACGACGGACAGCCTGTTGAGGTCGGTCCGCGTGCACGTATGGCCATGTACAAGAACTACGACAGAAAGGGCGCAATGGGCCTGAACGTCGCACGTGAAATGGAATACATGGACAGCGTCTACACCATGATCGAAGCAGCAGATGCACTTAACACCAGCGGCGCAACTGTAGCTGATGTCATCCCGCAGGGCGACGGCTCTATCGGATGGGCAGCAAACGAAGCACCGCGCGGCTGTGATGTCCACCTCGCAAAAGTCCGCAACGGCAAAGTCGAATGGTTCTCAATGCTTGTTCCGACCACCTGGAACTTCCCAACCTGCAGCCGTGCACTCACCGGCGCACCGTGGGAGCTCGCAGAAGTCATCATGCGTGCCTACGACCCGTGTGTCTCCTGCGCAACCCACATGATTGTGCTGGATGAAGACAACAAGCTTGTTGCACAGAAGCTTCTTGAGTAAATTATACCATGGATGAGCTGTTCCCAGAAATTGTAATAGCCGGTGTCGGCAATGATCTCTTCGGAGACGACGGATTCGGACCTGCGGTAATTCATGCGCTGGCGGACTGCACGCTTCCAGACAATGTAAAGGCAATAGATGTCGGCCTTGGCGGTCCTCATCTTGTTTTTTCCATGCTGGACCCGTCTGTCACGAAACGTCTGATTATCGTAGATGCAATGGACTTCGGCGGAAAACCCGGAGACTTAACGAAAATTCCGGCGGAACTTTTGCCTGAGGGCAAAAATGAACGCTATGCCGATGCACATTCCGGAAATCTGTTAGATCCTATCGGCAGATTAAAGGGCAAAATGGAGATTACCATTCTCGGATGCCAGCCAGCGTATATACCTGCCCCCGACTCTGAAGACTTCTGTCTTGAGTTGAGCCCGGAGGTTCAGGAAGCGGTTCCCAAAACTGTAAAAGTCATCTTACAGGAAATAGAGAGCTAAAAACATGGGATTTATTAATAAACTCAAGAGCTTACTGTTTGGTAAAGAGACTGTCAGCGAGGGAAAACAGGACGCAAAGCCTGGTGCAAAACCAGCTGACACGAAAAAGGCCGAAAAAGCAGAGGCAAAAGCAGCAAAGGCTGAGGCAAAAGCAGAAGCCAAAGCAGCAAAAACTGAAGCAAAAGAGGCCAAGGTCGAACAAAAGCATATCATTCAAAAACCAAAGGAGGAAAAGCCAGTGGCTGACAAGATTACTGTAGGACACGTCCACATGTCCGGATGTACCGGATGTCTGGTGTCCCTTGCAGATAACTATGAAGGATTACTCACAATCCTTGACAAATATGCAGACCTCGTCTACTGCCTTACCCTTGCAGATGTACGTCACATCCCGAAGATGGACGTTGCATTAGTTGAGGGTTCTGTCTGTATCAACGACGAGTGCTCTGTTGATGAGATTTTAGAAACCCGTGAGAATGCAGCAATTGTAGTTGCACTCGGCGGCTGCGCATGCTACGGAAACACTACCCGTTTCTGCCGCGGCGGTCAGCAGAACCAGCCGGGTCACGAAGCATTCTTACCGATCGGCGACCTTATCAAGGTCGATGTATACATTCCGTCCTGCGCACCGACCCCGCAGCAGATCAGAAACGTGTGCTTAATGGCATACCTGTTACTCAAAGGAAACGACGAACAGAAGGCACTTGCAACCGCATACCTTACTCCGTTAATGAACCTTGCAGCAGCAGGCACCGAAGCATGCGGATGCGATCTCATGACCGAAGTCGTCAACCAGGGTCTCTGCTGCGGATGCGGCAGCTGCGCTGCAGCATGCCCGGTCCGTGCAGTCACCATGCAGTACGGCAAGCCCCAGGTCGAGCGTGACCTGTGTATCAAATGCGGCTCCTGCTACGCACAGTGCCCGAGAAGCTTCTTCAGCTTTGACGTCTGCGGCCAGTACGAGTCCATTATCAAGCTCATTGGAGATGTTATGACTCCCTGAGAGTCCCGGAGGTAAGAAAAATGGAATATCTTGGACAATACAAGGCAGTCTACAAAGCAAAATCTGCTTGTGATGACATTCTCAAGAAGTCCCAGGATGGAGGCATTGTCACTTCCCTCTTTGCATACGCATTAGAGGCAGGCATTATTGACGGTGCAATCGTCGCAGGACCAGGATCCGAGCCGTACAAGCCGGAACCGATGATCGCAACCACTGTCGAAGAACTCTTCGCAGCACGTGGAACCAAATACTCAATCTCTCCGAACCTTGCACTGATCAAGGAAGCAACCCGCTCCTACGGTCTCGACAAGATCGGTATTGTCGGAACTCCGTGTCAGATCCAGGCTGTTCGTAAGGGACAGCTCTACCCGATCGGACTTCGTGACGTCCCGGACAAGATTGCACTCGCACTCGGTATCTTCTGTATGGAGAACTTCCCGTACCAGGGTCTCTACCAGATGGTCGAGGACCACTGTGCAACCAAGATGGAGTCCGTCAAGAAGATGGATATCGGCAAAGGCAAGTTCACTGTCTACACCGAGCGCGGCGCAACCGCAGAAATCCCGCTCAAAGTTACCCACAAGTACGAGCAGCCGGGATGCCACGTCTGTCTTGACTACGTCTCCAACCTTGCAGATATCTCTACCGGCTCTGTAGGAACTCCGGACGGATGGTCTACCGTCTTTGTCCGCTCCGAGAACGGTGAGGGTATCTGGAACAAGGCAGTTGAAGCAGGATGGATTGTTGCAGAAGCAGCTGACATGGAAGGCAAATTCGGCATTCCGATGGTCCAGAAGCTCGCACAGATGAAGATCGACGGCAACCAGAAGACTCTTGACGCAAGAGTTAACGGTATCCGCCCCGGTCTCAAGCCGCTGCGCAACCCGTACCTCTAAATCTGTCCAAAGGATTAGACACAGAAAAATGTACTCTCCCCTCTCGAGTACATTTTTTGAATCCGGTTACATTTCTCTTTTCTGTATCGTTTTGTATATTATTATTGACTGAGACAATACATTTTATAGGTAGTAATGTCAAATATATAATCATATATAGATGCCATGATTGAATGACATGCTCTGCAGGTAAAAATGGCCGACGATACTACAAATAATAATCCGGATGCCGGTAATTCCCAAACCAATCCGCCCGGGATAAATGCTGTCAGCAGTGAAACGGTTCCAATTCAGGAGGAGGAATGGGAGGCTGTTTCCGAAGAGGAGGGTGAAGAAGAGGAATGGGAATCTATAGAAGACGAAGAGGAGTTTGAAGAAGAGGGATCCGATGATTCCGATGCGGGGAGCACGCAAGTAATTTCTGAAGAAATACCGGAACCTGCGGCAGAAACCGAACCGGCAGAGCAGCTTTCTGAAGAAATAACTGAACCTGTAGAAGAGCCTGCGGTAGAAACC
>DALTWG010000037.1 GCA_029987245.1 Methanocorpusculum sp.
CTTTTGCGCTTGTCATACTATTTACTCCACAGGCTTGGTCTCAACCTGACCAAAGGTTGCTTCAACAACTTTAGAGGTTCTTGCAACGCAGAGTTTTGCCTCAATCTTCTTTGCAAGATCGGTAACAGTTCCCTTATAGTGAACTGCAGTTCTCTTTAAAGTAATTGCATCTTCAGACGGACATGCATTGACACAGGCGCCGCAAAGGATACAAAGGTCCTGATTTACTGCAATCTTGTCTTCAATACCGTCTTTCTTGAGCTCGGTTGCACCAACCGGACTCGGGAGATAAATCGCATTGCACGGACAAACATCTGCACAGGTGGAACAACCTCCCGGACACTTGTCTGCATCGATAGTGAGTTCACCCTCAAAGAACTTGGTGATAGTAACAGCCTCAGTCGGGCATGCAGTCTTACACCAGGAACAGGTGACACAGTTCTCCTTGTCAATGGAGACTTTGCCTGCGAGTTTTGCATCAGCCTTTACAACACGCTCAACAGAGATTGCATCGTTCGGACATGCATCCGCACAGACCTTGCATGCATTGCAGAGCTTGGAATCCCAGATAACATTACCTGCGGACTTCGGGTTTTCTGCACTGAATGCAGTGCGCTTGATTTTGAGTGCCGGACAAAGAGAAGCGCAGATACCGCAGGCATCACACTTTGCTTTGTCAACGACAAGCTTGGTTTCTGCGCTGAGTGCTGCCTGACGCGGAGTTGCGCCGCCTTCTCCCTCGTAAACAGGGATATCACGCACAATTGCATCATTTACGCAGACATCAGAACAGATAGTACATCTTTCACATTTGTTCTCGTCAATTTCAGCAACGAAATCAAGCTCCGGGAAACCTTCCTGGTCTTTGATCGGAAGTGCTGCCTCTCCGTCAATCTCAAGGGCGAGAGCGTTGAACGGACACATAATAGTACAGACACCGCAGTAAGAACAGATCGACGGGTCAACCTTAATCGGGGCTTCGTTTGTTGCACCGCGGACGGCTGCGCCGACCATACCCAGAGTAATTGCCTCCTTCGGGCAGGTATCAACACAAACACCGCATCCGGTACACTTGCTGATCTTTAAATTCAGGTGGGAGACTTTTTTCAGGAGACGCTGCTCCATGATAACGGTCCCGTCCGCTGTTTTCGTAGCGAACTTTGGAAACATTGTGCTCATTGCCATAAGTATTTCCTCACCTTTAGTGCTCCTCGATAGCTTTCACTACAGGCGGAGCCTGTGATACCAGTCTGATAACACTGTACGGACATGCTTCGACGCACACACCGCAACCTGCACACAGCTCGTTGTTAACATCAAGGGACATAGCCTTGCCGTTAGTAACGCGGTAGATCTTCTTGGTAGTAGACGGATCTACGATGCAGAGTTCCAGTGCGTTCACCGGACATGCAACTACACAGTTGTTACAACCGGTACATTTTTCCATGTTAATATGCATTGCAAATGCCATTGCTTATATGCACCAGCCTATATCGATCGAAATCGATTACTTGTATGGTTGAATAGGAAAATAGATAAATCTTCCCCATTGGACAGTCCGGAAAAATCGCCGTTTCCTGCCTCCTTTTCCACAAAATAAATTAAATAACCTATCTATACACTACGTGTTAACCTTTTTCACCAAAAACGAACCACTAAAAATAACCAGAAAATGAAATCAGCCGTTCTAAAAGCATTGACCGCTTACGCAAAATCTGACCGCTAAACTGGGCTTCTTTTCCTCACTGACCGGTCTGTGCGCGTTTTTTCAGGCTAATGAAAAATCTGAAAATCTACTGAAAAATCAGGGCAGGTTAACAACATTTGCAAACCTGCCGCGATGATGAATAAGTGTGGTAGTTCAATAACTTACTCGTGGATGAGCACAAGCATCATCTTGAACCGGGAAAGCGGCTTAACCGCATGCGGGATATTCGCCGGCATAATCAGCATGTCGCCAGCTCTCACAATATGCGGCTCGCCGCCAATCGGAATCTCAGCTTCGCCTTCGATACCGATGACAAGCGCATCGAACGGCGCCGAATGCTCGCTAAGTCCCTCGCCTTTTTCAAAGGCGAACGCCGTGACCGTCCCCGCCTTTTTGTTGATAACCATCCGCGATACAACAGAGCCTGCCTGATACTCAGTCAGGTCTTTAATAGACAGCGTTTTGCCGATAAGCTCTTTCGGGTCGTAATTCATACCTATTAGTTAACCTCTCCGGATAAATAGTTTTAGACAGGCGCCTCCGCATCGTCGACGCGGCGCAAAAGCAACTTTGCAAGCTCCGGCCCCGCGCCGACGGGTGCCGCATACACAAGGAGCACCCTTTTTCCGTCTGCAAGAACAAACTCACCGCGCCCCGATGCGGGGGAAATCCCAAGTGAGTGCGGGATACTCTCCGTTACATGCACTCCGGACCAAAGAAACACCGGAACCGCAATTAACACATCTATATTATATCCGCGCATCGCATCAAGCGCCTCTGCAATCCCGGGGCGCGCAAACTGCAGAAACCCAAACCCCACGACAGCCCCCGACATCTCCTGCATCATACCCGCAAGCGCGGCCGTCTGCTTCAGCGCATCACCTGTTCTGTCGCCGTGCGCGATAAGCAAAATCCCCTTCACTCAAACCACCGCATCATCACTACAGCATCCTCCCCGTCCGCATAATACCCCCCGAACACAATTACATCCTCGTACCCGATTTTTTCATAAAACCCGTGCGCGCTTACATTACTTTTGCGCACCTCAAGACTGCAGGCAGTACATGCCTCAAGGAAAAAATCCCGCTCAAGCCGCCGCAGCAAAAGCCGCCCTATTCCAAGCGTACGCATCTCAGGCACCACCGCAAGATTACAAATATGCCCGTATTTTTCATTATCCGTCTCCTCAATCGCCCCCGCCGAAAACCCGACCAGACGGCCGTTCGCCTCCGCTACGTAAAACGAAGTCAGAAACACCGTCATCATCTCAAGCATTGCTTTGTAATCCCACGGGTCCTTAAAACACATCAGCTCAATCCGGTAGATATCGGGAATATCCTCCACCGTCGCCCTGCGGATAGTACACCCCGCACAGGTACCCCCTACACCATTGACAATTACCATTTGTTATTATACTATTGGACGCCAACAAATATAGTATAATGGTAAGCGTATACCCCTTCAAAGGTCTGCGGCCGACCAAAGAATCCTATCCGGTTCTTCCCTCGGTCCCGTACGACGTAATCAGTGCAGAAGAAGCTGCAGCCGAAATCAGGGAAAATGACAAAAGTTTCCTGCGCGTTATCAGAACCGACGCGGAACTTTTGGATATTGACCCCCATGACGATAGAATCTACGCACGCGCGGCCGAGATGTTTGAGAAATTCAAAGCAGACGGCATGTTTGCAGCAGACGACTCCGATTCGTACTATGTGTACAAAATCATCTTCCAGGGCGCGCCCTACGTCGGATTAATCTCCTGCGTGTCGGTGGATGAATACAAGAAAAACATCATTAAAAAGCACGAACTGACGCGCTATGACAAAGAAGAGGACAGAACGCGCCACATTGACGCAGTGTCCGCACACACCGGCCAGGTCTTTCTCCTCTACAAAGGCGGCGGCGACATTCATGCGATGCTGTGTAAAATCGCCGAAGGCGCGCCCAACGGCGAATTCACTGCGAAAAACGGCACGGTTCACCAGATTTTTTGCATCAGCGAGCCCGCGGCGGTAGAAAAAATCACAAAGGCATTTGCCGCGATCCCCAATCTCTACATCGCTGACGGCCACCACCGTGCGAAATCCTCTGCCAACGTCTGCGACCGGCGCGCATCGCAAAACCGTCTCACTCCCGACGCGGAAAAGTTCATGGCAGTGCTGTTTGCGTATGATTCAGTTAAAATCTACGGCTATCATCGGCTGGTGCGCGACCTCGCGGGGCTGAATGCGGACCAGTTCTTAGCAGACCTTGCGCTTCGGTTCAATATTACCGAAATCAAAAAGGTTGACATCAAAAAGAACGCGGTTCCGCCAAAAGAGACCGCGCCCGGCAAGCATGTAATGCATCTGTATCTGGAAAGCAAGTGGTACGAACTCACGCGCGATGTCGACCCGGCGGCTGACGCCATCGAGCGGTTGGACGTTTCGGTGCTGCAGAATGTCGTTTTAGACGACATGCTTGCGATTTTCGACCCGCGCGGCGACCCGCGGATTGCGTTTGTGGGCGGTGTTGTCCCGCTTTCGGATATCACGAAAGAAGTCGACAGCGGCGAGTTTGCAGCGGCGTTTATTATGCAGCCGGTTACCGCGCAGCAGGTTTTGGATGTTGCCGACAATGAACTGATTATGCCGCCGAAATCGACGTGGTTTGAGCCGAAACTGCTCTCAGGCATGGTTATTCATGAGATAAAATAAATCTCTTTTTTCAAACGTACAAAACGAAATTAAAAAAAATCAGGGCCTTAATACATCCCCGACACCGATATAATGCCCGTTAATCAGCTCGAATGCCGGCATCTCCCGCTTCCCCTCCGGCTTAGCCGAAACAATACACACCGCGCCCACACCGCATGCAACAACAAAGCCCTTTTTCTTAACCGACGCAATAACCTCCCCCGGATCCCCGCAGCCTTCTGCAATCTCCGAGCGGTACAGTTTAATGATTTTTCCGTCCGGCGACCGCGTAAAAGCCCCCGGAACCGGTGACAAACCCCGGATTCTGTTATGCACCTCAGCCGCAGACCGCGACCAGTCGATATTGCACTCCTCTTTTGAAATCATCGCCGCATACGACGCTTTTGCATCATCCTGCGCAAACGGCTTCGCCGTTTTCGCCTCAAGCTCTTCCAGCGCCTCGCACAACGCATCGCGCCCGAGCGCCGCAAGCCGGTCATGCAGCTCGCCAAACGTCTCGTTTTCCCCGATTGGAATCGCCCGCTGCAAAATCACATCCCCGCAGTCAAGCCCCGCGGTTACATACATAATCGAAACCCCGGCCTGTGCATCCCCGTTGAGAACCGAATACTGCATCGGCGCAGCCCCCCGGTATTTGGGCAGAAGCGAACCGTGGATATTAATTGTACTCAGCCGCGGGATATTAATAATAGAGTCTGGAATCAGCTTCCCGTAGGCGACAACCACCGAAATATCCGGCTTAAGTGCGGAAAGCACCTCAAAAAGCGCCGAGTCCGCCATATCCTCCGGCTGGAAAACCGGGATATTATGCGCCGCGGCACAGACTTTTACCGGCGACGGCGTAAGCTTGTGCCCCCGCCCCGACGGCTTATCCGCCCGCGTTACCACGCCCACGACGTCGTGTTCTGCAATCAGCCGCTCCAAAGTCGGCAGGGCATATGCAGGCGTCCCCATGAATAAAATCCTCATGATTCGCCCCCTTTCACCGCAAGCGCCTCAAGCTGCTTTGCAATCAGCTTCTGCGTTATCGGCGTTGTCCGGTCGATGAAAAGAACCCCGTCTAAGTGATCAAACTCATGCTGAAACACACGTGCGGTAAAATCCTTTAACTCCTCCTCGACAACGGCGCCAGACTCATTGGTGTAGCGAACCAAAATCCGCCGCGGGCGCCGTACTTTTTTATGAATCCCCGGCACCGAAAGGCACCCTTCTTCCATCTCAGCCATCGCAGTGCCGGCGCTCAGGATTTCAGGATTAATGACTTTGCGCACGCCGTCACCCGCATTCATCACAAAAAAACGCTGCGAAATGCCGACCTGCGGCGCCGCGAGACCTACACCGTGCGCATTTCTCATCATAGGAACCATCGCATCAAGTGTTGCGCGCAACTCGTCCGTAATTTCTGCAACAGGGGCGCCAACCGCCCGAAGCACCGGTTTTCCGTAAATCTGAATCTCCATTACATCGGGCCCAAACCGCCCATTCCTCCTTTCTGCATCTGTTTCATCATCTTGCCCATCGCCATACGGTTTCCCTTGAAACTCTTGAGCATCTTCTGCATGGTCTTATGGTATTTTAAGAGGTCGCGGACTTCTTCAACCGACGTCCCCGAACCCTTTGCCACCCGGATCATGCGCGACGTGTTGATAATGCCCGGTTCGTCGAGTTCCTGCGGCGTCATGGAATCCATGATAATTCTGAACCGCTTCATTTTATCCGACGTGCCGTCAAGCGCGTCGTCGGAAACCTTCAAATTGCCAAGCGGCAGCATGGACATGACATGCTTTAAGGGGCCCATTTTCTGCACCGCTTCAAGCTGCTTGTACATGTCATTCAGGGTGAACTTGCCCCGAAGCATCGCATTGACATCGACATCTTCGGCATTGATGTTTTCCTCCGCCTTCTCGACAAGGGCCTTGAGGTCGCCCATCCCGAGAAGCCGGGAGATAAACCCGTTTGCCTCGAACTTTTCCAGGTCCTCGATGGTTTCCCCGTTACCGATAAAGACGATTCCTGACTCTGTTTCGGCAACAGCCGACATTGCGCCGCCTCCTTTTGCCGTACCATCCATTTTGGTAACAATTACGCCATCAATGCCGATTGCCTCATGGAACCGGTGCGCCTGGTCGCGTGCCGCCTGACCGATTGCCGCATCAATAACGAGCCAGCGGTGATCCGGCTTGAGAAACGCGTTAATCTGCATGATTTCGTCAATCAGGTCGTCTTCGAGCGCATGGCGGCCTGCCGTATCAACAATAACGACCTCAACATCCTTCAGCGCTGCAAGACCGTCCCGGACGATTTTCACCGCGTCCTTTTCCTCTGCATCGCCGTAGCAGGGGACGTTAATCTTTTTGCAGAGCGTGGAAAGCTGTGCGTATGCGCCCGGTCTGAAGTTATCCGCGCCGATTGCGCCGACTTTTAATCCCTTACGCTGAAAGTAGCGGCAGAGTTTGCCGGTGGTCGTGGTCTTTCCGGAACCCTGGAGTCCTGCCATCAGGATTTTCTGCGGTTTCAGCTCGAATTCGGACTTTTTGCCGACCAGTTTAACCAGTTCGTCGTATACAATGCGCAGCACATGTTCGCGGGCATTGGTGCCTTTGGGCATGTCTTCGGAAAGCGCACGGCTTTTTATCGACTGGGAAAGCTGCATGACGAGTTTGACGTTGACGTCAGATGAAAGCAGTGCCCGCTGGAGATCGCGCACGAGTTCGTCGACAGCATTTCGGTCGATAACGGTCTTGCCGGCGAGTTTTTTCATCGCATCCTTTAAGGATGTGGAGAGGTTGTCCAGTCCGCCCATTACTCATCTCCTCCGAAGATTTCATCGATGATAAGAGAGGAGGTGAAGGGTTTCATGTCGTCGTAGCCCTGTCCCACGCCAATGAAGACGAGGGGTTTGCCAATAGTATATGCAATCGAGATTGCAGCGCCGCCTTTGGGGTCCATGTCGACTTTGGTCAGGATAACGCCGTCGGTAGACACGGTCTTTTCAAATTCTTCGGCGCGGATGACGGCGTCGTTTCCGGCGACGGCTTCGTCTACGTAGAAGACGAGGTCGGGTTTTGCAACGCGTTTGATTTTGTCAAGCTGGTTCATGAGGTTTTGTTTGTTGTGGAATCTGCCGGCGGTGTCGCCTAAGACTACGTCTATGCCATGAGCTTTTGCGTATTCGATGGTGTCGTAGAGGACTGATGAGGGGTCGGAGCCTTCCTGGTGGGCGATGAGTTTGACGCCAACTCTTTCGCAGTGGACGCGCAGCTGGTCTATGGCGCCTGCTCTGAAGGTGTCTGCGGCGCCGCAGACGACGGAGATGCCCTGATTTTTGAGGTAGTGTGCTGTTTTGGAAACGGAGGTGGTTTTTCCGGTGCCGTTTACGCCGGTAAAGATTATTTTGACGGGTTTTTCATGGGTTTTAATGTAGGAGACGAGGTCAAATCCTTCGCCGAGGACTTTTTCGATGGCGTGTTTTAGGGCTTCTTCTACGACGTCGCCGGTGCTTGCGGAGATTTTCTTTTTCTGTCCGGCGAGTTCTTCTTTCATGCTGGCGGTGATGGCTTCTGCGACGGGGAAGGCGACGTCTGCTTCAAGGAGGACCATCTGAAGATCAAAGAGTGCGTCGTCGACTTTTTTCTCGTTTAAGGTGACTTCGTGGTCGACGAAGATGGATTTGAGTTTGCCGAGGATGCCGCCGGTTTTTTTCTTTTCGGCGGTGTCTTCGTCTTCTTCTTCCTCTATTTCGGCATATGCTTCTTTTTCAGGTTTGTCGATGAGGGTGTCGCCTGAGGTGTCTTCCTGTGCTTCCGGTTCAGGTGTTGTTTTTTGTTCCGGTTCGGGCTTTGCTGCGGGTTCTGCGGCTGGCTCGGCTTCGGTTTGGGCTTGCACTGCGGTTTGGGCTTGCGCGCCTGGTTCTTCTATCTGAAGCGGGGTTGTTGTTTTTGGTGCTTCAGGGGTAGTTTCTTCTGTCTGCTCGTCTTTTTTCTTCTTTTTGCCGGAGATGCCGAGCAGTTTTTTCAGTCCTTCAAACATTATGTATGTATTCGGCGTGTAAGGTATAAATCTCTATTGAGTGAGAGGGGGTATGCAGGGGAAGAATGAACCGCAAAAAAAAAAGAAACTCTCCTCACCTAAAATACTTCACCATCGTCTGCATCAGCAGCTGCACATCAATCGGCTTGGGCACATGATCATCCATCCCCGCCGCAAACGACGCCGCCTTATCCTCCTCAAACGCATTCGCCGACACCGCAATAATCGGCAGCCGCTCAAACCCGCTCATCCGCCGAATCATCCGCGTCGCCTCATACCCGTCCATAACCGGCATCTGAATATCCATCAAAACGAAATCATAATACGTTGGCCCCTTCGTCTTCAGCATCCACACCGCAAGAGAGCCGTCCTCAGCCGACTCAACTTCCATACCCGCATCCGACAAAATATCAACCGCAATCTCACGGTTCATCTCATCATCCTCGACAACTAACACCCGCTTGCCTGCAAGAGCCGATGTATCACCCTCATGTGATACCTCCTCCTCCTTCGGCACAACAAACTCCTCACCCTTTTGAATTACAAACGGCAAATCAACCGTAAACTTCGTACCGATACCCTGTTTCGAAAGACACGTAATCTTACCCCCCATCAAATCCACAAACGCCTTCGCAATCGAAAGACCAAGCCCCGTACCCTCCGTGGCTGGAAGCGTCGACGCCTGTTCGCGCGTAAACTCCTCATACATATGCTCCTGGAACTCCTCGCTCATACCGATACCATTATCCTCCACCGTATACCGGTAAACACCCTTACCCCCCTCATACCGGTCAAGCTGCTCCGCAAACACCTTCACCCAGCCCCCCGGACTCGTAAACATAAGAGCATTGGAAATAATATTTTCCAGCACCCGGTTGCACCGCTCAAAATCACAAATGACATACCTGTCCGTGTACCGCCCGAATTCAAACGAAAGCGCAACATACCGCTCCGATGCAAGCATTTTAAGCTCATGCTGAATATTGACAAACGACAGCAGGAAATCACCCTTGTCCTCAGCCACCGTTGCCTTGCCCGACTCAACACGACTTACATCCAAAATATTGTTGAGAAGCGACAAAAGAACCGTCCCCGACTTCCGCGTCTTTTCCAGCGCATCCTCAACCTTTTCCTTATCATCAATATTTTTGAGCGCAATATTCGTATACCCCAAAATTGCATTCATCGGCGTTCTGACATCATGACTCATGTTAAACAAAAACACCGACTTCGCACGCGACGCATGCAAAAGATACTGATTCTGGAGAGCCTGTTCCGCAATAACCGCACGGTCGCGGCGCGACCGCACGACAAAGTACGTAAGAAACACACCCACCGCCGCAACCAAAATCACGAACAGAATCATAAGCCCGAACAGATTGCCGATGGAACTCTGCAAAGCCGCATCAAGATCGGCAGGCTTTACAATAACAACCGCCCATGCATCAAGACCCGGCACACGCGACATAAACACCGCATATTCCTTTCCATCGACCGAAAACAGACAGCTTGCCGACGCATCCATCTCCACGCTTTCGGCAATAGCCTGCGCATCCGCATCCGCGATTTCCATACCGCTGTAGTCTCCGGATAAAAACACGTCCCCCTTTACACCGGTGCCAAGACCATACACCGCCGACAGCTGCGTTCCATCCGTTGAAAGCAGGAAGGTATCAGCTGAAACCGGAAACGTTGCCGTATAGATACTGTTGATATACGGAATTGACCGCCCGACTCCGACATGGGTGATATCCACGGTTCTGTCATGATACTTCGCCTTAACCGGCTCTTCCAGTCTTTCGAAAACCAGCAGATATTTCGAGTCCGGCGGATTGGTAAGATAATCTATTAAGACCGTTTCCTTTTCAGAAGATGCGAGCATCTCCGTATTTTTCCAGGTACCAGTGTGGGTGCTCGCGGTTGAATAGATATTTCCTGCCGAATCAATACAGATTATAATGCCGTTTAAGAGATTTGCATCATCAACACGTGAAGCGGCATAGGATGTCAGGTCTGTGCCCGGCTTATAATCCGTCTCAAACGCCCGGGATAAAAGGCGCGCATACTCTTTGGTTGAACTGACAGTGATGCTTAATGTCTGTGCACTCTGGTCAACAGTTGCCTCGAATGAATTGAGATGTTCTTTGCGCAGATTGTCCGAGAGTGTCGTTACGGTGGAAATCGAGCCAAAGATAAGCGTTGCTATAACCAGAAGAATGCAGACAAGAAACAAAAACCTGCCGGGCTTGCGTACACTGCTTTTTTCTTTCATGACTTCACCTCACATTTTGACATATGTATCCAGTGCCGGTTCCGGCGCGGCGTCTGAAACTTTCTTCAGAATGATGCCGGATACCGCATCCCGCAGCGTGCCGTCTTCCTGCATGACTTTTTCACTGCAGGCAAGAGATAACGAGATACTGCCGTCGTTAAACACTTCTCTCCAGGCAGCAAACTGCGTACTGTAGTCTTTATCATTTCTGACGCCGTACTCGGCAATTGCTGCAAATCCGTCGTCTCCGAGGGTTATTTCGCAGTAGACCGGTGCGCCGTCGCTGCTGCTTTTGTATTCTTCCGATTCCAGGATATTGCCGTTTTTCATAAAGGTAAGGCCGGTTGCTTCCTGCACATAGGTGTTCTCACCGGTCTTTTTCAGATTCTGGAAATAGATAATATAATGCCCCGGGGCTTTGCCTTCTATCCACCGCATAGGGTGTTTTTCGCCGATGTCGGAGGTAACGGCCGTGCCGTCTTCATAGAATTCCATCCAGTAGTCAGGGTCGTCAACCTCTGTCCAGCGGCCGCCTGTCAGAGTTTCCGGCCCTTCGTAGGCGTAGGTGTAGGCGCCGTGGTTATAGATAAGGGTATTGCCGGAAAGCGTGCAACTGTCAAAGTAGTAGTCGCGCCAGGTGTCTTTGCCGTGCTCAACCCACACAAACGGGATGCAAATATTTGCCGCGCTGATATAGCCCTGTCCGCTCGCCATGTATACGTAGGTGTATTCGCCGTTCGGGTCCTGCCAGGTGCCGGTGAGGATTTCGGTCTCCGGTGCACTGTACAGACTTATGCAGCCGGCGCAAAGCGTCAGTGCGATAAGAAGGAGGCTTGCGGTTAGTATCAGGGGTGGTTTTTGCATAGGCATCGGGCGTATGATAGATACATTTTATTTGGCTTTGATGCTATTAATAGTTCGTTATATATGTGTCCCGGCTCTCTCACAACCGTTTTGCAATAACATGTACTGCATTTTCCACCGCCGACATCTCGGGTTTCATAATAGCAACCGGGATATCGACGATTTTTTCAATAAGCGAGGCAAGAACCGGGGCGCATACGATGCCTGACGCCCCTTCGTCACGTGCGCGGGCGGCGGCAGCAAGGCAGTCTTCCAGGGAGTTTGCCGGATATCCCTGAATGCGGTAGTCGCTTCCGTTTATCGTAATCTTCGTTCCTTCAATGTCTTCGAGCAGGAATTTTGCGGCGATGACGGCAATAAAGCCGCCTGCCATCCGCGGATAAAATACCCCGGCGATTTTTTTCACGGTGGCAAACGAAGGCGAGCGCTCGCCGTTTACGATTTTATACAGCGTTACCGGGCTGATTTCACAGGCGGCTGCAAGCTGGTGCACCGACATGCCGCGGCGTTTCAGTTCTTCAGAGATGGCAACAGAAATATCGGTTTCGAATATGCGCTGGTAAAACATGTGTATACCTTTTCGTTAGTTGTTTGAAAAATATATGTTGTTTCAGACTAATAAAAAAGTCAGATGCGCACCCGAAGAAGCCGCATGGCATTCAGGATGCAAAGCACACTGACGCCAACATCGGCAAAAACCGCAAGCCACATGTTTGCCGCCCCGAATACAGCTAAAACAAGCACCGCTGCCTTGACGCCGAGCGCAAACACAATGTTTGCCTTTACGGTGCGCATCGTCCGTTTTGCGATGGTAAGTGCATCGGCAATTTTGGTCAGGGAGTCATCCATGATAACAACATCGGCAGATTCAATCGCCGCATCAGAGCCAAGCGCTCCCATGGCAATGCCGCAGTCCGCACGCGCCAGGACGGGGGCATCATTTATGCCGTCCCCGACATAGACCAGGCTCCCCGCAGTACCTGCAAACAGTTCTTCCAGCGCCGAAACTTTCTCCTCAGGCAAAAGCCCCGCGCGGAATTCAGCAATGCCCGCGGCTTTTGCCGTGCGCTCTGCGGCCGCCTCGCGGTCGCCGGTAAGCATAACAAGCCGGGATACACCGAGTACTTTAAGCGCGGCCGCTGTTTCATGCGCGTCCGGTTTTACGGCGTCAGATAAGGTAATTGTTCCGAGAAACCGCCCGGATTTTGCAATAAAGACATCGCCGTCCGCAATTTCCGGCACAGCAATCCCGCTGCTTGCAAGAAGCCGGCGCGAACCGGCCAGTACCGGCTGGGAATCAACGACCGCCGACACCCCCAGACCGGGCCGTTCTGAAACAGAAGATATGCGCGAATAATCGATTTTTTCACCGAACGCGGCGCGGATGGCAGCCGCCGCCGGATGCGAGCTTTGTGCCTCGGCATACGCAGCGGCTGCAAGAACCCCCGGTTCTGCCGCGACACCTGATTTTCCGCAGGTAAGCGTTCCGGTTTTGTCAAAAACAACCGTTTTTGCCCGGGAAAGAACTTCAAGAAAAGTGCTTCCCTTAACAAGAATTCCCCGCCGTGAAGCGGCGCCGATGCCGGCAAAAAAGCTTAACGGAACGGAAATTACCAGCGCGCAAGGGCAGGATACAACAAGGAAAATAAGAGCGCGACTAGTCCACTCTGGCCATCCGCCGCCAAGTACAAGCGGCGGAATTAGAGCAAGAAAAACGGCGGCGCTGATTACTGAAGGTGTGTAAATGCGTGCAAACCGGGTAATGAAATGCTCCACCTTTGCCTTGCGGGCGGATGCTTTTTCCACCAGTTCAATGATTTTTGCGACCGCAGAGTCCTGATACGCTTTTGCCGCTCTGATGCGCAGAAGACCGAAACCGTTCACAGAGCCGCTGAGAATTTCATCGCCCGCGCCGACCGGCCGGGTAAGTGATTCGCCGGTAAGAGCCGAGGTGTCAAGCTCTGATGAGCCTTCAAGAACAATTCCGTCAAGCGGGACTCTTTCCCCCGGGCGCACAAGCAGTTCTTCGCCGACAGAAACGTCAGCCGGCGCGGCTTCAACAACCTCTCCGTTTTGCAAAACATGCGCTTTTTGCGGAACAAGTTCCAGAAGAGCGGAAATTGAGCGGCGCGAGCGCTCGACAGCCATATCTTCAAACAGTTCGCCAATTTGATAAAAAAGCATTACCGCAACCGCTTCGGGAAATTCACCAAGCAAAAGAGCGCCAAGCGAGGCTGCCGCCATCAGGAAATTTTCATCAAAAATGCGGCCGTGTGCTATGTTGCAGACGGCTTCAAACAAAACGGCATAGCTGGCGGCGGCATATGCAGCAATAAAAAGAATGATGCGTGCGGTTTCATCGCACATTAAAACCGCACAGACAAACAAAACTGCAGATACAGCTATCCGCAAAATACTGTGAATATGTTCTTTTTCGATGTGCATAGGTTTCCTTTGGTTACTTAGTGTTTGCTTTATATTATATTAAAACAAAAAGTTACTGAAAAGTGAGGTGATTACTTTGGAGAAACCGCATGAAATATGTTTTTGTCCCCTGCACGGGATAATGGATACGATAAGTAAAAAATGGTCGCTGATGGTGATTGCGGTTATCGGAAATACCGGTTCCATGGGCTTTAACGAGCTGAAAAAAACGCTGTGCGACGTCAGTTCAAAAACCCTTTCCTCAACGCTCAAAGACCTGGAAGCACAAAATCTGATTACGCGGGAAATTCTGGATACAAAACCGCCTACCGTACGCTACACGCTTACCGGAGCGGGAACAGAACTGCACGCGCTTCTGGTGCCGCTTCTTGAATGGGTGATAAAAAACGGCGGGCATGAAGAGGAGGGATGTCCTGTTCATATCCATGGAAAAAACGTAAACCGGGATATTATTCAATAATCATCCTTCTTTTTTACCGGAGCGGCTTTTACTTTCAGTTCGTCGGCGCCGAGGTTTTTCGGCAGAGGAATGGTAGTTACCCGTATCGGGCGCGAGGAGTCATTGGGGCGCTGAGGTGAGCCCGCGCGAATGCTGCCGTCCGTTTCCCTGGGGCGCTGCGCGCCGCCGACTTTGACAAAACCGTCGGTTTCCTTGGGTCGCTTTAATTCCGACATCCGGATGAATCCGTCAGTTTCCTTAGGGCGCTGTGCGCCGCCAAGGCGGATAAAGCCGTCAGTTTCCTTAGGGCGCTGCGCGCCGCCAAGGCGGATAAAGCCGTCAGTTTCCTTAGGGCGCTGTCCGGTGCCGGCTGTTTTGACCGAGCCTTCCAAAACGCCGGAATACTCTGTTTCTTTCGGGCGTTTGCGGCTTCCAAGCCCGGAAATATCCATGCTGTCGGTTTCTTTCGGTTTGTCGTTGCCGCCTATATCTGCCATGCCTACTAAGACATTGTCGACTTTTTTCTCCCGTTTCGGCAGATTGATGGTTGTTTCGGTCTTTTCAGCCTTTTTTGCACCGGGAAGAACAATCTGCCGGTCTTTTTTGCGGGGGGCTTGCGCCGGCGCCGGTTCTGCCGCGGGGTTTGGCGCGGATGCGGCATAATCCACCGGATCGGTGAAGAAATCACCAGACGCAGGCGGCTGGTAAGCCGGGGGCTGATATGCCGGAGAGGGCGGCTGGTAAGCAGGCTGCTGATATGCCGGAGAGGGCTGCTGGTATGCCGGGGGCTGATATGCGGGCGGCTGGTATGCAGGCTGCTCTTTCGGCGCTGCCGCCGGAATTTCCCAGAAATCGTCCATCGCAGATGCGCCCGCATACGGCGGGTTTTGCGGCGGCTTGGAAGCGGGCGCAATATCACCGAACAAATCATCATCGGCGGCGGCGGGGGCAGGCGCTGCGGCATACGCCGGGGAAGGCGACGGAGCCGGGGCAGCGCGCGGCACCTCATCGAAAACATCCGCGCTTTCCTCTTCGAAGTACTTCTCCGGCTCGTCTTCAATCGTCGAAAGCGGCTGTACCGGCGCGATTAAATCCGCCTCGAAAATCGTCTCGTCTTTTGCAACAGTAATCCCGCCAAGCAGCGGAATATCGGATGCGTCAATCTCCTCCCCGTAGGACTTGTACTGCTCCGTCTTGTAACTCAGGCTGATTTCCTGCAACTCGGTAATCCGCGGCACATTTTCAATGCCCGCAAGAACAATGATTACCCCGACATAGCGCGTTGACTGAACCGGATAATCCCCCGCGCGCATCTCAAGACCCTTGATGCTTCTATCAATCCATTTGCGCACCGTCTGGAATCCTTTCATCGAAAGCTCGCTTGACGGGCCCGCAATTAACACAAGCGCCTTGTTTGCCGACGTAAGGTCGCAGGGGACCGAAATATCTTCATACACCGCGCGCTTGGCAAGTTCGACAATTCTTGCCGTGCGCTGGTGACCTTCGTCAAGAAGATATTTTTCCATCTTCGCCTTGCGGAAAAAACTGTTTTTGACAACGGGGAGCTTTTCCAGCGCATAACCGATTGCAACAAGGTCCATGCCGGAAAGAGTGTTCAACACCTCGCCCGCATCAAGGACGACCTCGGCTGAATCAACGCCCGTTTCGCCGAATTCACCGGCCCGAAGAAGCAGACTTATCTGGCGCGACAAAAGGTCGTTTAACTGCCCGTAATAGCTTTGAATCGGCGTACTTGCGCCGATTTTATGCCCCGACTCCTCCAGATGCTGCATCCAGGTTTCATTGTCAAACAAAAGATTCGCGCTGGATACCTTGCGAATCTGGACAAGCGTCTCATAGGCGCGCGCAGAAACGCGCGCGCCTTCGTTTCTCCCCGGAAGCGTGAGAATAGTAAAAACCGGATCAGGCGAGGATTCGGTTAACTGGCGCAGGAATTCGGGAACGAGCTCCGCCATGCGCCCGCCAAGACCGGCGCAGACAAATACCGCGTCGATTTCGTCGACGCTTGCATCCTGGAAACAGTCCGCGAGATGACTCACATCAAAGTCCGTTCCGCGATCGTTATTCGATTTAACCGGATCAATCGGCGTTAAAACAATTTTGTGCGCATAGTCGTATGAGGTAATACTGTTAATATACGCGCGGTCGCAGTCGAAAATATAAGAGCGTACGCTTCGAACACCGCTTTCAACATCATGAAGCATGATTGTTTCTGCAATGCGGCAGCCCGCGCCGCCAAGACCAATCAGTAATACCCTCATACAGATTGCTATATTATTTCAATTTATGAACATATAATGCTTCATAAAAGGTTTCATAAAATGAAGCAGGAAAAAAGAGGTGAAAAATCAGAGGAAGTCCCTGCTGAAACTGTTTTTACCGCCGGATTTTCCCTTCTTCTTTGATTTTGGCTTTGATGTGCGCTTTTTCACCGCAGTCACAACCAAAATAGCGGCAAGAACAACCACAATCACCGCAAGCGCGGCAAGTGCGATTACAATAACCGGCACATCCGGGCTTACCACAACAGAAACAGTGTTTTCCCCGTTTACCGTTGTATAGGAGACCGGATTACAGGAATAGCCGTCTTTTACCGCGGTAATCTGTATGGTTTTGCCGATATCATAGGATGCGGCAAAAATGCCCGCTTCATTGGTGACGCCTGCCGTAACGCCGTCGATGCAGATGGCGGCATTTGCAACAGGCGTGTCGCCTTCTTTTACCACAATCGTAACCGGAATGGTGGTTTTTGACAAGTCAACCGTGAATGCCGTATTTAATGCATTTACCGTAATCATCTGCTCGATGGGGGCAAATCCTTCCGCCGAAACCAAAAGAACGTGCGTTCCTGCGCTGTAAGTACCAAGAGCCTCTGCTTTTCCGTCTGCTGCCGAATAGGCGACCAGTTTCTCGTCAATATACACTTTCGCGCCGGAAACAGGCGATAATCCTGAGGTGACGCTGACCGTTACTGAATAGACGAGCGGTGTTAAAACGATGTCATATTCGGTTTTTCCGGACGTTATGGTAATATCGCCGGACCAGGCTTCATACCCGTCTTTGGAAACGTTTACCGGATAGGTGCCGCTGTAGGAGGACGAAGGAAGCGCTGCGATGCCTTCAGAATTGGTAACTGCAGCGGCGGTTCCCGAAATGCTTACTGTCGCGCCGCCGACTTTATTTGCGTTCGTGTCCGTTACAAAGAAATACGGCGCCACATCTTTTTTAATGAGATAAATGGTTTCAGACGGTTCCGAACCGACCGTGATGGTATCATTAAAATCCTCATAGGACGGGTGTTTTACGGCAAATGCATAGGATTTATCACGGGTTACCGAAATCTGCGCATACCCGCTTGCATCTGTTGTCCCCACACAGACATTGTCGATGTATATCTGTGCATTGGGAACAAGACTGCCGTCGGTATCTTTTACAATGACGGTAAGCGGCGTTTCCCGCGCAAGATAGACGAATGCCAGTGCCTCGGTTTCGCCGGAAGAGACGGTTTTTTCCACGGTCTGGGTAACATAGCCGGTTTTTTCCACAGTAACTGCATAGGTTGTGCCGGTTTCAGCACTGAACTGGACTTTGCCTGCAGAATCGGTGGTAAGCTGACCTATGTGGTTTCCAAAGGATTCGGCAAGTTCAACGCCTGCATCGGCAAGCGGGGCGTAGTTATTGCTTGCATCCTGAACGACAATGGTCAGTACGGCAGAGCCTGATGCCGCACCTGCGAAGAGAAAAATGACTGTGAGAAGGATAAGAAGTATCCGTTTATACATGGTAATTAGTTTATTTCCTATCCTCATTAAATAATCGGTTACTGCCTGCGAAGGACTGCAGCACCAGCCGCAAGTCCTGCAAGCAGGGCAGGGAGG
>DALTWG010000038.1 GCA_029987245.1 Methanocorpusculum sp.
CTCTTTGGAGTGCCCCGCATAGGGATTGATAACACCCTGATGCGACCAGCGCTTGATTTCCTCGATATCGCCGACAATAAACGCCGTACCGATTGCCCTCCCCTCGCGCCCGTCATGGGCAATTTCAAGCGCAAGAGATAAAACCGTCTGGAGTACCTCGGTGTCTGCCAGCTCCTTGTAATCGAGGAACGAAAACTCCGAATCCGTGTTTTCGATATCGTAAATCAGAATTGCATACGGGAAAACCGCAATCACAATGCCGCTGGATGACTTGGTCATCATGCGGTACTGCAAAACCGCATCCATAACGCGGTCCGTGCAGTATTCTACAACAGATTCCATCGACGGGTCGTGCAGAATTTCCGGCTGGATATCGATGACATTTACCACCGGTGTTGCAAGCGCACAGTTTTTTATCTTCGGGACAAAGGAAATAATGGCAACTGCTCCTACTGATTTTGCAAGCGTATCCGCCGATTCAAGCATCACTTTGTACTGGTTTTCCTCGTTCATTGTGCCTCCTTCATTAATCCAGGAATCTCCGACGGCCGGGTTGCAACCGGAATATCGAGCGTTTTCAGCCGCTCGATTTTAGACGCCGCATCGCCTTCGCCGCCTTCCACAATTGCCCCCGCATGACCCATGCGTTTTTCCTTCGGCGCTGAAATACCTGCAATATAAGAAACAACCGGCAGCCCGAGTTCAATCGCACGCTTTGCGCCCTCATACTCGAGATTGCCGCCGACCTCGCCGATTAAGACGACTGCTTTCGTGCGGCCGTCGGCGTGGAATTCGTTGATTACCTCTGTAAATGATTGTCCTATTACCGAATCGCCTCCAATACCGATAATACCCGACTGACCCATGCCTGCATTGGAAAGCTCCGAAATAACCTGATACGTAAGCGTGCCGCTGCGCGAAACCACGCCGATATCGCCTTTTTTGCAGAGATTTGCCGGGATAATGCCCAGTTTGCACTCATCCGGAATCAGCATCCCGGGACAGTTTGGACCGATAACTTTTGACCCGCATTTTTCCGCATAGCCGATTGCTTTCATTACATCGTGCACCGGAACATGCTCGGTAATCGTTACAATTGTAGGAATTCCTGCATCGGCCGCTTCCATAATCGAGTCGCCGCATCCCCCTCCCGGAACAAAAATAACCGAAGCGCCGATTTCATGCGCATCACAGGCTTCTGCTACTGTATCATAGACCGGCACCCCAAAGACTTCCTGACCGCCTTTTCCGGGCGTCATGCCTGCAGCAACGCCGCACCCGCCCACAGCACGGGCGTATTCATTCATCAGATTTAAGTGGAACCTCCCCTGAGAGCCGGTTGCCCCCTGGACTAAAATTCCTGTGTCTTTTCCTGCGTAAATCATTTTGCCGCCTCCGCTACAGCCGCGCGCAGCGCTTCATCCATTAAATCAATCATCAGATATCCTGCCTTTTCCAGCATAGCGCGGCCTTCTGCTTCATTGGTTCCTGCCATCCGCACGATAATTTTCTGCGCCACCCCCGCGTTGATAATGCCTAAGGCTACCTGGTCGCACTGGGTAATGCCCCCGAGCAGATTTACCACAATGACTTTTACGCCCGGCATTGACGAAACAAGACGCACAGCGTGCGTAACACGCTCTGCGTTTGCCCCGCCTCCGACATCAAGGAAATTGGCCGCTTTGCCGTTGTAATGAGCGATAATATCCAGCGTTGCCATAGTAAGACCCGCGCCGTTACCGATAACGCCGATGTTTCCATCCAGTTCCACATAGGAGAAGCCGTGTTTTTCCGCTTCAGCCTCGCGCGGGGTTAAATCGCGGTTTTCTGCAATGCCCTGGCGTGCAAGCGAATTGTCGTCAAGAATGATTTTGCCGTCGGCGGCGAAAAATCCCTGCGGGGTTTTTACAATCGGATTAATCTCGGCAAGGACCGCATCTTTTGTGCAGAAGACCTCATAGAGTTTTTTCACGAAAACGCCTAATTCTTTCGGGGATTTGCCGATAACCTTTCTGACAATGAAATCCGGCAGCTTTTCAAACTGCGGGTCGACATAGGTGCGCGTGATCGCATCCGGCCGCTCTTTTGCAAGGACTTCGATTTCCACGCCGCCTTCGGCAGAGAATAAGATAACCGGGCACTTATGGGCGCGGTCAATCGTGATGCTTAAGTAATATTCATGCTCTATTGAAAGCGCCTGCTCGACAAGGATTTTTTCGACAGAAAGCCCTTTAATCTGCTTTGCAAAGAGTTCTTTTGCGGTCTGCTCGACCGTTGCGGCATCTGCAAGTAAAATGCCGCCCGCTTTGCCGCGGCCGCCTACATCAACCTGGGCTTTTAAGACGACTTTTTCTGCTACCTCTCCTTGCGCCTTTTTTGCCTCGTCCGCGGAGGTGATTAATACACTGTTTGGAACCGGAATTCCTGCGTTTCTAAATATCTGTTTTGCTTCGTATTCTCTGAATTTCATAATGCATCCTTTGCAAGCTGTATGCCGATGGCAAGGGCTTTCTTGTTCGATTCTTCGGTTCCTTTGGGCACACTGTCCAAAACAGCGTGTTCCAGCGCCTCGTAGGAAACAACATGCGTTGTTTCCAGAAGGGCGCCAAGCATAATCACATTGGCAAACACCGTCTTGCCAAGCCGGGCTTTGGCTTCAGCGGTTGCCGCAATTTCAAGATACCGGCACGCAGGGCGGCTGGTTACATATCCTGGGTCAACAAGCATTACCGCGTCTTTTGCCGCACTCCTGCCGTATTTCTGGAAAGCGGCCTCAGACATAATGGCAAATATCTTCGGGTCGGTTACTTTTGGATAAAGAACCGGCTCATCAGAGATTATAACCGCAGATGCCGAAGCTCCGCCGCGGGCTTCCGGGCCGTAGCTTTGCGACTGCACCACGTATTTGTCGGTGTAAAGCGCCGCAGCCCGCCCTAAAATAACAGCCGCTGTGATAATTCCCTGACCGCCAAGCCCGGAAAATCTGATTTCCTGTCTCATTCCTGCACCCCCATGGGCGGGTTGTGCCGGCGCACAAATTCACCGACGGCAAACTGCCCTGGCGCAAGGCCAATGGCGTCTGCCTTTGCTTTGAGCACGGCACTGTTTTTGAACATATCAATCATCTGACCGACCTGTTTCATCTTGTTTTTGCTGCCAAACGAAGTCGGGCACTGCGACATCGCTTCGATAAAGGAAAGGCCTTTGTTTTCAAGACCCGCCTCGATTGCCTTCGTTAACTGTTTCACATGATACGTGGTCCAGCGGGCGACATAATTTGCGCCCGCAGCCTCGGCAAGCCGGCACAAATCAAATGGCTGTTCTCGCATTCCGTACGGGGTTGTGGTTGAAATGGCGCCGTAAGGCGTGCAGGGACTTCCCTGACCTCCTGTCATGCCGTAGATATTGTTATTCATGCAGATTACAGTTAAATCGATGTTTCTGCGGCAGGCGTGAATGAAATGGTTTCCGCCGATGGCAGAACAGTCCCCGTCGCCGGTGAACACAATCACATGCTGCCTGGGCTTTACCAGTTTGACGCCCGTTGCAAACGCAAGTGCGCGCCCGTGGGTGGTGTGCAGCGAATCCGCTGCAGTGTAGCCGCCGGCACGCGAAGAACATCCTATTCCCGAAACAAATGTCGTTTCTTCGAGTTCGTATCCCAGATTCTGCACCGCACGGAGCGTACAGTTTAATACCGTTCCATTGCCGCATCCCGCACAGTAGATATGGGGCAGCCGGTCGGCGCGGTACCAGTCTTCAAGGTTCATAATCTCACCTCGGTTACGTATTTTTCAGCGGTTTTTGCCGCTTCCAGGGCTTTTTCAAGGTCTGCTGCTGTGTGCAGCAGTCCGCCGAGTTTTGGCACGGTGACAATCGGTACATTCGTGTGCTGGCGCAGTTCTCTTGCAATCTGGCCCAGGTTCATTTCCGGAATGATAAACGCCTTCGCATTTGCAAACTCATCCAAAGCAAATGCGGGAAACGGCCAGACAACGCGCATATTTAAGTGTCCTAAAGTATCGTCTGATTTATCATGCAGAAGCTGGCGCACCGTTCTTGTCGGGGCGCCGTAGGAAACAAACACATATTCCGCGTCTTTATTGGTTATATCGAAATCGGCTATCTCGCGGACGTGTTTTTCGATTTTATCCACCTGACGGCGCACCATTTTTTCATGGATTTCAGGCGAGTCGGTAGCCGGATAGCCGTTTTCTCCGTGTGTGAGACCGGTTATATGGATATTGTGACCGTTTCCAAACGTGCCAAATCCTGCAACACCCGATTCGCCGCCTCCGCACGGCGCCTCGCCTGTTTCAAGCTCGCGCCGCGGCGTGACTGCAACCGAGTCAGGGATGGTGATTTTTTCGCGCATGTGGCCGATGGTTTCATCCGCCATCAAAAAGACCGGCGTCCGGTATTTGTCGGCAAGATTGAACGCTTTTACCGTTAAGTCAAACATCTCCTGCACCGATGACGGCGACAGAGCGATAGTGGCATAATCGCCGTGGGAGCCGAAGCGCGCCTGAAGCATGTCGCCCTGCGCCGCCATGGTAGGCTGACCGGTCGAAGGACCGCCGCGCTGGACGTTTACCACTACGCAGGGGGTTTCAGTAATCGCAGCATAGCCGATGTTTTCCTGCATAAGGGAAAATCCCGGCCCGGAGGTCGCGGTCATCGTGCGTGCTCCTGCCCAGGCGCCGCCGATAATGGCAGCCATACTTGCCAGTTCATCTTCCATCTGAATGAATGTGCCGCCGATTTTGGGAAGACGCAGTGCCATGCGTTCGGCGATTTCAGTGGAAGGCGTAATAGGATAACCTGCAAAGAATCTGCATCCTGCGGCAAGAGCGCCTTCCGCACAGGCGGTATTTCCGTTAAAGAACTCAAGTCTGCCGGTCAAAATTCAATCACCGCCTTATGCTCTTCAAACGGAGCTTCGTCAATCCAGGAGATTGCCTGGTCAGGGCATATTGTCTGGCACATGCCGCAGAGCTGGCGCTGATACATTTTCTGCAGACGGCAGTTGGTGCAGCGTTCCGGCCGGTCGAGAACCGGGAGAATGTAGCCGCGGGCTCCGGGTGTTTTTCCTTCGGTGAAGATGCGGTAAGGGCATACTCCGGCACATAAGAGACATCCCTTGCATCTTTTTTCATTGATGATGAGTTTCATAATTATTAATACTGTTATTATTATGGTGTCTGCATTGCTTATATGAGTTATCTTTGAGGGAGGTAAAAAGGGATGGGAAAAGAGAAGGCGGTTTGCAGACCTGGAGAGAAAAGAATATCCTTTCCCGCCCCTACTCCTGTGTATAATCCGGCAGAGGCTTTTTTCTCCTGAAAAACCACCAGATGACATACACCGTAATCGCCGCCACCACCCCGAGAATTATCCAGGACAGGGGATTGGAAAAATCAAGCCCGCGCACTCCTGCATGCATGCCGAAAAGCCCGAGGGATGCAGTCATTCCGGTAAGAGAAGGCATGATAAAAAAAGTTAGTAATACTCTTTCCCGATTAAATACCGGTACAGCACCATATATTTCACCGCAGAACGCAGATGCTTTGACTCAACCTCGTAATAAGTCCCGTCTTTCATGGTGAACAGCAGCTTCATCTGCATTGAAAAAGCAAACCCGATAATATCTGCAAACGGGAACGAAAACACACCCTTTTCCCCGTTAAATTCCAGCCGGTCGGTATAAATGCCAAACGTGCCGGTTCCGAGATTTTCCACCGATTTCAGCGCCCCGATTTTACCCAGAACCTGTTCGGTGTCCATGCAGACCGGCTTGTCTGCCGGATACTGCATAAACACCGGAAGCTGCTCTTTGAGATAATCCCGCTGCCAGTGATCCCAGTCGCGCACATTGTCATAAATCATCGCATCAGCGCCGTCCTGTTCAAACAGCCCGTGCTCGTTGAATTTAACCGAATACCCGCATTCGCATGTTAATTTGTCGTCATGACTGTGCAGCGTGCCTATTGCGTGACATTTCGGACACACATAGAGAACGGTTTCCAGACCGCTTGCAAGGTCGTGTCCCTTGTACACATAGTGCTTTTCCTTCTGGTCCGCAAACGTGTTTACATACATATCCTCATTGATATGCCGGTTGATTTCCTCAAGCGACATCGCTTTGAGCTCTTCCGGACTGTATTCATGGACGAATTCGCCCCACATCCGCCCCTTTCTGATAACCGTGGACCACCGCGGCCGGCGAAGATAGCCGCCGTGAATTCTGTAGGTAATCAGCCCCGCGCCGATTTCTGCGCATTCCTTGACAAGTTTTCCCGTATTCGGCGAAATAAACGCAGACTCGCCGTTTAATGACCGCGTGCCCTCAGGCGACATCCAGACATTGCCGCCTTCGGTGAGGCGCTGTTTCATCTCAAGAATCATATCGCCTGCAGGCGCTCCCTTCTTTCTGATAATCAGACCGCAAAGGCATAAAACAACCCGGTAGAGCAGCTTGTTTCTGAAAAGATGCTCGCCTGCAACATAAAACATCTGTCTTCTGCTCGCAACTCCGACAAGAATATAATCCCAGTAGGTGGTGTGATTCGAAAAATACAGATACGGTTTGTGCTTCGGCTTTACGCGCTCATAGCGGTAGTTCAGGAAAAAGTATGCAATCGGTCTGAGTACAAGTGCAATTACCGGATATGTTATCCGGTACCAGATAATGCGGGCAGTCACCATTTGTTCCTTTTATATTGGGTCTGATACTACATAAGGTTAGGTATCCTGCCGTGCAGAGCCGCCCAAAAGACCCAGGTCCCCTACCACATAGATTATCACCTCATGCACGAAATAATATACACAACTATAGTGATGAAAATGTCGGACTACCGCGTGACACTGGAAGCCGCCTGGCTGGTTAAAGATGTAGATACCATAACCGATGCAGTCGGCATCGCCGTAAGCGAAGCAGGGAAACGCCTGCAGAAATCCGCTAAATTCGTAGATGTGGACGTAATGAGCGCTCCCTGCCCCTACTGCTCACAGGAGATAAACAGCGCTATCGTAATTGCGCGCACAGGACTTGTCGGACTATTATTATCCATGCGCGTATTTAATGCAGGCTCACCGGAACACGCCGAGGCTATCGCAAAATCCGTTATCGGCAAAGCCCTGCGCGACATAGCGCTATCCACCTGCAGCGTCGAGGAAGTGCCGGAGGAAACCGATGCATAATACCACCTCCAATACCATATCCGTCTGTGGCCACCTCTGTGTGGATTACATCATAAACGTCGAAGAATATCCGCCTGTGGGCGAATCCCGCCGAATTGCCAGCCGCAAAATCTATTTCGGCGGAGGCGCCGCAAATATTGCCGTCGGTATTGCAACATTGGGCGGTCAGGCCGAATTAATTTCCGCTGTCGGCGCGGATTTTCGAGGAAGCGCCTATGAAAAACACCTGCGGGACTTGCATATTGCAGCGCATTTCTTCGAAAGCGAAGAGAACTGCTCGACCGCGTTTATGGTAAATAACGCCGCGGGAGATCAGATAACCTATTTCGAATGGGGTGCAGGAGAAGCCTTTGCCCGCGCAAACCCCCCGGCGCGCGACTTTGTCCACATGGCAACCGGCGACGCCGAATTCAATCTTAAAATCGCGAAACAGGCGAAATTTGCCTCGCTTGACCCGGGTCAGGACGTAAAATACTATACCGCGGCGCAGCTCAAAGCGCTGTATGATGAAATAGATCTTCTCATCTGCAACAATTTCGAGATACAGATTATGAAAAAAACCCTCGGCGAAAGCGAAAAATCCATTTTGGAGTCAGTTCCCATGGCGATTGTAACCGCTGGAAAAACGGGAAGCACGCTGTATACTGACGGCGAAAAAACCAAAATTCCCGCGGTGCTTGTACAAGCTGTTGATCCGACGGGTGCAGGCGACGCTTACCGCGCCGGACTTTTTACCGCGATGAAAAAAGGTCTTCCCATTGAAACCTGCTGTAAAGTGGGCGCGGTAACCTCTTCTTTTGCCGTGGAAAAAACCGGAACCCAGACAAATCTGCCTGACTGGGAGACGATGCGCACACGGTTTGAAGAAAATTTCGGGAGCCTCGCATGAAGTTTGCCGCGCTCACCTCCGGGGGAAAAGACTCCATTCTTGCCGTCTGCAAAGCGCTTGATGCAGGTAAATCCGTATCTTCTATGGTCTCGGTTGTTCCGGAAAACCGCGAGTCCTACATGTTTCACTCGGTAAACTTAAACGCGGTGCCTGTTATGGCACAGCGCGCCAATATGGTATACATCGCTGTCAAATCCGCCGGAGAAAAAGAAGCGGAAGTCGCTGATTTAGAGGCAGGGCTTGCGAAACTCGATATCGACGGCGTCACCGTAGGTGCCATTGAATCCGAATACCAGTGTTCGCGGGTTGCAAAAATCTGCGATTCCTTAGGAATCACCATGTTTGCCCCGCTGTGGGGCGCCGACCCCCACACAGTTCTGGAAGACACCGCGCGGCTTTTGGACGCCCGCATTGTAGTCACCGCGGCTGATGGACTCGGCGCCAATGTGCTTGGAAAACGCATCGACGCAGAACTCATCCAAATCTTAGACGACGTTGCGCGCCGCAGACGCATTCATATCGCCGGAGAAGGGGGCGAATATGAATCGCTCGTCTTAAACGCCCCGTTTTTCTCCGCGCCCCTCAATCATTCGGAAATGAAAATAACCTGCGGCGCGATGAGCGGCAAAGCCGAAATAGAGAGGTTCTGGTAACATGGCGCGCAAAAAACAGAAAGGCGGCGAATTTACGCCGGAAAAACTGACACGGTTCTTTTTCAGAGCTTATCCCTGGTGGGTCTGCCTGATACTGATACTTGTCATCGGCGCCATCGTGGAGTTTTTCATCTGGTTTTTTAACGGTCCGCGCCTGTTTGGACTCGCCCTCGCAATCCCGGCCCTCTTTGGCTTACTGCTTACCAAACCCCTTGCAAACCTCTTTGGCAAAAACCAGTTCCGCTGGAAATATTCCGGGATGCTTTCCTTAGTCTCCGAAGCATTCTGCGCGCTGCTTTTAATGCTTTCGGCATTTTCCGAACTGCTGTTTGCTTTCGTGCTCGGCGCCGGATTCATCCTGTTTGTCCGGCTCTTTGTCTTATGCGGCGTGGTAAACCACAAATCGTCAAAAATGCTTCCCGCAGCAGCTGTGCAGCCTTTAGCTGCGGTAATATGCGGCGTCTGGTTTTTCGGAGTCGCGGGACTTGTCTGCGGACTCATATCTCTTATAATATTCGGCGCCGCCATGGTGTTATTCATCTGGCTCTTTGATTTACCGCTGAAAAAATCCCTTGGAATTAACGGCATGGAATTTGCCAACGTCTATTTCGATCAGATGCTTTATGGCAGAAACGACATGGAAGTCTATCTGCAGAAAATCACCGAACTCGCGATTGTTCCGGAAACAACCTTTTTCTTTACCCGTGAAAACAAAAAAGACATCTGGTTTGTGGTGCCAAACCTGCACCCGGGACCGCTGGCAGATATCGGCGGAAGCAATTTCCCGAAAATCCTCCATGACCAGCTTGCAGACCGCGCCGAGGTTGTTGTCTCGCACGGCTCGGCAAGCCATGACATGAATCTGATTTCCAATGACGAAACAGACAAAATCCGTGACGCCATTTTACAGACAACAGACAGTGTTGTCTACAGTGAAGGGGCAAGTTTTGTCCAGCGGACAAAGTTCGGCAATGTCTCGATTCTGTCGCAGAAGTTCGGCAACTCGCTTCTAATGGTTACCACGCGCTCTCCTGAAATGACAGAGGACCTTGATTATCCTTTGGGACGCATTATTTTAGGCGAAGCGCGCCATTTGTACGACAACATGGGTCTTGTGGATGCACACAACTGCATGCCTGCAGCAACTCATGTCTTCTATCCGGGAACAGAGGAAGGAACCGAGTTTATCTTAGGTGCGCGGGAGGCGATGGAAAAAATCAAATCAGCACCGCTGTGGCCGTTTAAAGCGGGTGTTGCAAATAAAGAGCTGCCTTTTGACCGTGCGGAAGGCTTCGGCGATATGGGAATTTCGGTCTTTGTAACCGAGGTCAAAAACAGAAAAACGGCCTATATTGTCTTTGACGGCAACAACGTTGAGGCAGGGGTGCGCGAGGTTTTGCGCGATGCAGCACTTGAACTCGTGGATGAGGCGGAGATTTTAACCACGGATACCCATGTGGTAAATTCTTTAACCAGCAGAAATCCGGTCGGGATGGTGATTCCGGCAGAAGATATTGTGCCTTATGTGCTTGAAACACTGCGCGAGGCAATCGCTGACCTTGCACCGGCAAAAGGCGGGGCTGCTACGGGAATATGTCGTGATGTAAAGGTGTTCGGTCCGGGCAAGTTTGCAAAGATTGCGTCTTATGTGACAGGGCTTGTGATGACGATGGCGCCGTATGCGATTGCATTTCTGATTATCAGCATTCTGGTTACGTTTATCGGCTGCGCGGTGTTTACATAGGTATCAGGAGAAAAATATGACCGGTACAAACGAACAAAACACTCCTCTTACCCTTTTCCAGCTTTGCTGGCGATCCGGTGAGGATACGCTGGAACAACCCTGATGGAAAAAAGCGTTCCCTGAAAACAAAATCACAGAAAGGCAGCCGGAAAAAGAACGCGCTCTGATAAAAATCCATATCCTTATATTTTTGCTATGCTAATGTATATCACTTAATCGTGATACGAAATGCTGCTTGACAGTGCAAATGCACTTACTGATGAAGAGACTGTTGCAGAGTTTAAGAAGAACAACTGCTGGGGTCTTTGTACGTCTATTGATTTAAAGAACTGCAATCCTGATTTTATCCGGAGCCGCGACAAGATTCATGATTTTGTCATTGAACTTGTTGATCATGTAATTTTGATGAAGCGTTTCGGCGAGCCGCAGATTGTGCATTTCGGCGCGGATGAGCGGGTTGCAGGCTACTCGATGACGCAGCTGATTGAAACGTCGCTTGTTTCGGCGCATTTTGCAAATGAGACGAATGCGGCGTATATTGATATTTTTTCCTGCGCTGAATACAAACCGCGTGCGGCGGCTGAATTTTGTAAAGAGTTTTTTGAGGCAGAGGATATGCGGCTAAGTGTGGTGTTTCGCTCGATTTAATTCTTTTTTATAAACCGCCGCGTAAAAAAATTATGCCCAGGGATCCGCTTCTTTTGGCGTGCGGATGTCGGAAAGCATCAGAAGTTCGTTTACAAACCACTGCCCGGTGCTCGGTTTTTTGCGCAGGCGAATCTGTCTTGGCGCGTCTGCGCCGCTCGACTGCATGTGCAGCGTGACGTAATTTTCCCCGCCCTCATAGGAATGCGGATTTTCAGCAATCGAAATGGTATAGGGAACCGTTGGCGTATAATTGTTGTCCGGCGACGTTCCGGCAAAATACGACCGGATAACATACATTTTTCCGCCAAGGCGGTCGCGGAGGAACTGTTTCTGATACGGATTTACCGGCTCGGGACCTTTGAGATAGTTGAGCATCTCAATGGTTTCTTCCGTATTTTCCTCATAATGTGCGAGCACCGCCATACACAAAGCCGATACAGCAAAGGGATTGGTTAAATCCGCTCCGGGCATGGCTTTGAGTTCAGCAAGGTTTTTCGGCAGAGCGGAATACGTAAAGGTCTCGCTTTTGTTTGCGGCGGCTGCGGCGGGTGAAGCTGCGGCCGCGGTATTCTTTGCAGACTGCGCAGTGTTTTTGAATGCGTCAAAAAATCCCATAGGTAATTTCCTGAAAAAAGAATATGATGTATGGAGATATAAATATGTGACTATTCACCTCCCTTTTTATGCCTCGCTTTTTTCTCCGCAATCTCCTCCGGAGAAACCCGCTCCATCATTTTGGAAAACTGCCGGGTGGTAACCGAACTCTCCTTCCCGCAGAACCACTCGACAAACCCCTTCCAGAGACTCATTTTTTCTCCCAGAGATAATCCGCGACCGCACAGACGCCCGCAGCCGTTTTTTCGCCCACGCCGCTTACGGCAAGCAGCTCCTCTTTGGATGCAGAAAGCACCGCACGAAGCGAGCCGAAATGCGCAAGAAGCGTGCGGGCTGCTTTCGGCCCCACATCCGGAAACGCAGTCAGCACATATTCGGCTGATTCATGCAAAGATTTGCGTGATTTGCCCTTATGCTGCGTTCTTTCCTTCTTTTCAGATCCCGCCTCCCGGCGTGCAAACGCATGAAGCATGTCGGCGGTTTCCGCCGCATCCCGCGTGAAAACAAGCGAAACATCGAAATCCACCGCAATAGAGGCAAGCGTATTGCGGATTGCATTCGGATGGACGTTTCTTACATCATACAAATCCGAAAGACTGCCGCCTTCCACAATCAGAACCGGACGGGTGCAGTTTGAAGCAAGCTCCTTCATCTGCCCAAACAAATCGCGCTCTACAAGCGTGTCAACAAAATCCGCAATCGTCTTGCGTTCGACTAAAATCCGGTCGCCGATGGCGTAATCGCCTACCGGAAGCTGTGCAAGCGTTATTTTTACCCCGAGCCGGCTTAAACACTCGGCCACTTTGGAATGCGTTTCACGATTGTCCACCACAACCGCGGGACGCTCTTCCTCCTCTTCCTCCTCTTCTGCCTTGCGCAGTTCGGCGGCTTTGAGCACCGCCTCCGCCAAAGAAAGCTGTGTATCAGACGGCGTTTCCAAAACAGGCGGCACTGCCGGCGTAAACACCGGCACAGCGCCGTTACGCATGACCTGCACATTTTTGTGCATCGCCTTTTCCTTCGAGTTGGAGACATATTTGTACGTCTCATCCATCGTCCCTTTCGTTACCAGAACAATAACACGGCCCGTGGTATTGCGCCCCGTCCTTCCTTTTCGCTGAATCGAGCGGACCTCAGACGGCACCGATTCATAAAACACAACCAGGTCGGTCGAGGGAATATCCAGGCCCTCTTCGCCGACCGAAGTGGAAACAAGGACAGGATAGGCACCCTCCCGGAACTCTTTGATGGCTGCAATCTGCTGCTTTTGCGAAAGCCCCTTTTCATAATCCCGGGACGCCTGACCGACAAAACGCCGCGCCTCGATGCCTGCTTCGGTTAATCTGTCCACTAACATCGCAACCCCGTCGCGGAACGAGACAAAGACAATAATCTTTGACTCGGGCGCTTCCATCAGCTGCTCGCGCACAATCCGGACAACCTCGTCCGCCTTCGGATGAATTTCCTTGGTCCAGCCGGCGGAAAGCATTAGAAGACGCTTGAATCCGTCGTCTTCATACACATGCTTTGCCGCCTTGCTTTTACCGGTTACGCCTTCCATCTCCAGTTTTGCAAGATAGACTTTGAGCGCCGTAGATCCTTGAGATTCTGCAAGCAGGACTCCGTGACGCAGTTTCATGATTTCAGCATGGGTTGATGAAGCCGCATAGGCCGAGGAGTCTTTTTGCTGCATGCGCATCTGAATCATGGCCATAACGGCATTTAACGCCTTCATTGAAAGCCGTTCACGCGGCGGAACCTGATAATTGTACGAGCGCAGTTTTTCAATGCGCTCATCAATCATCCGGTTCATGACAGAAACCGCAAGCCAGAGCTGTTCGGGCAGTTCCACGGTCACATACTCGAGTTCCCGCTCATGCACATAAGGCCGCACATCAGGGTCGTCTTCGGTGCGGCTTTCTACTATCGTGATGCCGAGATGTTCGCATATCTGCGCAACCGATTCGCGATCCGAACCCGGCGACGCCGTCATTGCAAGCAGAAGCGGGTCGCGGGCCGTCTCGTTGTAGCGCTCCCCGATAAAGACGTAGGCATAGTCGCCTGTGGTCCTGTGACATTCGTCGACGATGAGCAGACTCACGTCTTCCAAGGTATAGCGCCCGCCAATCAGGTCGTTTTTGATGACCTCGGGCGTCGCCGTGACAAACCGCGCCGTTTGCCAGAGTTTTTCGCGTTTTTCCGACGGCATCGTCCCGGTAAACATGACAATGTCGTCAGATTCTATGCGCAGGTTGTTTGAAAAATAGCGCAGATGCTGCTCGACTAACGGTTTGGTCGGGGCAAGCATCAGGATTTTGCCTTTCTCAAGGCGTTCTGCTGCAACTAAAAGCGCTACCGCTGTTTTTCCCATGCCTGTCGGAAGCACCACAAGGGTGTTTCCATCCAAAGCATGGCGGGCTACTGCTGTCTGGTATTTTCGCTCTTCGACGGTGTTTTCCGGGATATTGCGGTGCGAGATGTAACTCATTTATAAGGTGTTTTCGGCGAACTCTTTTTTGCCGGCGAGAAGCGCCGGGATTTCAGTAACAAGCCGGTCCCAGGGGACGCGAATCTGTTTCATGGAGTCGCGTTCGCGAATCGTTACGGTGCCGTTTTCCAGTGTGTCGTAGTCGATGGTAATCGCAAACGGCGTCCCGATTTCATCCTGTCTTCTGTATCTGCGGCCGATTGCGCCTGCGTCATCGTATTCGGTCTGGATTCCCTCATCCTGCAGTGCAAGAACAACTTTGCGGGCAAAGGCGTCAAGACCGTCACGGGCCATAAGCGGGAGAACAGCGACCTGAACCGGCGCAACGGCGTTTTTGAAGCGCATGACGTTTCTTGCCTCGCCGTCGGCGATGTCTTCGGCAAACGAGTGTTCAAGGACCATGTAGCAGATCCGGTCAATGCCGTAGGACGGTTCAATAACATGGGGCATAACCTCTTCGCCGAAAACGTCGACCATTTCGTCTTTTACGGTGTACATCTCAGGCGCTACGAGGATTTCCTCGCCGTCAACTGTTAAATGAATGCCGTCTGCGGCCGGCTCGGCGGTCTTCATGGCCTCGGAGATTGCCTTTGCCTTGCCGCGGTAGACCGGGCCTAACTTGCCGAAGTTGGGGACAACCGCCTTGTGGTGAACTTTTTTCGGCTCGGCGTACTGGACGAATACGGTGTTTTTCTCGCCTGATACGCGGGAATGGGCTTTGAGGTCATAGTTGGTTCTGTCAGCAATACCGACGATTTCGACCCAGCCGAATCTCTCGGAGTAGGCCTCTGCATCCCAGCAGTCTGTCGCATAATGGGCGCGCTCATCAGGCATGTGCTGGCGGAATCTGATTTTGTCCGGGTTGAAGCCGACGGTTGTTAAAATGTCATGCGTCATGGCGACATAGTAGGCGACGTATTCATTGGCGATGATGCCTTCGTCAACCGCCTGGCGCATGGTGCGTACAATGGCAGGGGCGTCTTTTTCCTGCTGTGCGATGCCGCATAAGGGCATGGAGTAGTTTTCATACCGGAAGAACTGGGGATGGTTCTTTTCTTCGGGGTGGACGAAAATTTCGGCTTCGGCCTGGGTGAATTCGCGAAGCCGGATCATTCCCTGGCGCGGGGAGATTTCGTTCCGGTAGGATTTTCCAATCTGCACAGCGCCAAAAGGCAGGTGGTCGCGGTAGAACCGCAGGAGGCGGGGGAAGTCGACGAACATTCCCTGTGCTGTTTCGGGGCGGAGATAGCCTTTTCTCTGTCCTCCGGGGCCGATGGAAGTGGTAAACATGAGGTTGAAGTCGAAGACTTCGAGGTCGCCGAGGATTTTGCCGCAGGAAGGGCAGGTTTTGTCTTTTAGGACGTCGCGCAGTTCTTCTTTGCTCATGGTGCCTGCATGGGGGATGCCGAATGCCTCTGCGACATGGTCTGCGCGGAGGTATTCCTGGCAGTGGGGGCACTGGAACATTTTGTCGGAGAATCCGCCGACATGGCCGGAGGCGACGTAGATTGGTTCTATGCCGACAGTGGGGCATTCGATTTCATAGTATCCTTCCTGGACGACGTAGAATCTGCGCCAGACGTTTTCGATGCGGCGTTTGAGCATGGCGCCAAGGGGGCCGTAGTCGATGAAGCCGGCTACTGAGCCGTATATTTCGGAGGAGGGCCAGACAAATCCTCTTCTTCTGGCGAGTTCGGTTACTTTGTCGTATATATCAAGTGTTTCTGCCATGATAAGTGTATATGTATGGGTTGCAGAAGGTTATCTATGTTGTTGTATGGGGTGTTCAGGCAGGGGTTTTTTCTGCGGCGCTGGCGGCGGAAACATATTATGGTATGCAAACCCATTGTATCTTTACAGAACACAGCAGTGTTTTGGAGGTACATACAATGAAAAAAGCAGGTATCAGATTATTGTTCTGCATTTTGGCAGGGCTTGTTTTCGTATCATGTCTTGCAGGTTCTGCTGCTGCTGCGGATTCTCAGGTGTCTGACAACGGTATTGGTTACATTCAGGTCAACTGTAATGTTGAGGGGGCTTTGGTTAAGTTATGCTGGCTGAGTTGTGATGTATTCAGGACGGCCTATATTCAGGACGGCAGCTGCACGTTTGTTGTCCCTTGCAGTCCCCGGCCGGGTCTGAATGTGCTGCCGAAACTGATGGCGGTATTTGTAGAGATGGAGGGGTATGCGCCTGCCATGAGTCTTGTCGTGGTTCCGGAAAACAATATGACCAGCATTGTTTCTGTTGATCTTGTTCCTGCTGTGTGAGTAAAATACTTTATCTCTTTTCTTTTTAGTTTGTTTTCTTTCTCCGGTGCTGTTTGGCTGTGTATGTGTCCGGGGATTTTGGCGGCGCGGGCGGCGGAAACATATTATGGTATGCAAACGCATTGTATCTTTACAGAACACAGCAGTGTTTTGGAGGTACATACAATGAAAAAAGCTGGTATCAGATTATTGTTCTGCATTCTTGCAGGAATTGTTTTCGTATCATGTTTGGCAGGTTCTGCTGCTGCTGCGGATTCTCAGGTGTCCAGCGATGACTTTGGTTACATTCATGTCACCTGTAATGTTGACGGGGCTTTTATAATGGTATGCGGCAAGGACAAATCCATATATGATATGGGATATATTCATAACGGCAGCTGCAAGTTTGCTGTTATGGGTCCGGGCATTTTCCTGGTATATGCATACGCTGAAGGGTATGCGCCTGACATGTGTTATACCAAGATTCCGGAAAAGGAAGAGAGCAGTTCAGTTGATTTTACGCTCACCAAACTTGATTCTGTTGTGTGAGTAAAATACTTTATCTCTTTTCTTTTTAGTTTGTTTTCCATCTCCGGTGCTGTTTGGCTGTGTATGTGTCCGGGGGTTTTGGCGGCGCGGTTGTTTCCGGGTAAAAAAAAGGGGGTGCGGCTTTCGCCTGTTTCGGGCAGTTTTTAGCAGCCGCGGGTTTTGAGCCAGTAGTAGTAGTGTGTGTCGAGGGCGGTTTGTGTGTATCTTTTTCCGTAGTCTTTTTCTTCGCCTGAGGGGTCGTCAAATTCGTCTTCGTCTGCTTCTTCGAAGCGGATTTCGCGGGAGGGTTCGAAGATGAGGCCGAGCTGCTGCATTTTGCGGAGTTTGTTTTGTTCGTGTTCCTGTGTTTTCTTTTGTCTTTCGCGTGCGTGGCGGGCCCAGGGGCTGAGGCTGAGGGTGTCTTCTTCGATGAATCTGCTGTCGTAATAGCCGGTGTCGAGTTCTCCGGCGGTTGTTCTGATGTCGTCAATGGTCATGCGTTCGTCATGGAGGTGCTTTTTGGTAAGCAGGTTGGTGAGTTCGGTTCCGATTCTCATAGTAATGGTTTATTGGCGGGCATTGGTTAATATGTTTCTTGGGGAAAGCGGGGAGGGGTGATGACACAGGGTTTTTTCGATCTGGCGGGTGTATTATATTGTTTTATGTGTGTATTTTTATTTCAGGAGAGATATACATATAGGATGTAAGATACTTGCATGAGTGATATGAATAATTCTTCAATGCCTGCTGCCGGGGAAACCCGGCCGTATAAAAAAATACAGGAATCGGTATACCATATCCGCGGTCAGGAGGTTATGCTTGACAAAGATCTGGCTGAAATTTACGGGTATGAACTCAAAGTGTTCAACCAGCAGGTTAAGCGTAATATTTCCCGGTTTCCGCCGGATTTTATGTTCCAGCTGACTCCCGGTGAAGTGCCTGTTTCTTTAAAGTCACAATTTGTGACTTTAAACGAAAGTGGAAACAAGCGTGGTATGCATATTAAGAAGATGCCGTTTGCTTTTACCGAGCAGGGTATTTATATGCTTGCAGCGGTTCTTCACGGCAGTCTTGCAGAGCAGCAGAGTATCTATATCATGCGGGCTTTTCGTGAGATGCGCCATATTATTGAGCAGAATCGTCAGATAATCGCCCCGTCGGAAGCTCTTTT